>NZ_JBHTGY010000047.1:0-126225 GCF_042676305.1 Paenibacillus sp. GCM10027630
GGAGATTTTTTTATGTTTTGTCCATGAAAATATAATATATAATTACATAAATAGTAAATTATAGAATTAATATTTGTGTGTTAGCTTCGATGCAACGCTAGTGGAGCTTTTCCAGTTAAACTCTTTATAAACGATGGAATGGAAGAATTAGCTCCAGAAATTCCAGTTAACCATTCCTATCATCCGGCAAAATGCCAAAAGTGACCGGATACGCAGTGGGGTTCGACCGACCGCCATGCAATGCCGCAACGCGCGCCCGGGGTTCGCTCGCGTTGGAAAAATCTTGAGGAAGAAGCGCGTCGTTACGGTTGAGTAAAGTCAATTTGACACGCCATCCTTGCTGTACGATCTACGTTTGTACGTTTCGAGGGAGGGAGGGATGTGGAAGTACCGCCGTTGTTGATATCATGTTTCCTTTGATGTATGGGTTGGGTTGGTAGCCCTTCTGAAGTGCTCGGGGAACCCCGCAAACCTATACTTTTATCTCCTAACAACAAAAAAGCCTCCACCCCATTCTTAAAATGGGATAGAAGCTTCTTTGTTTGAATTTCAGGGACTTACTCATTCCATTGTACCCTCTAGGACGGACCTTTATTATATATTCAGTGAACCTCTTCACAGCTTTATTGACTTATCCGTCGTCAACCCATCTAAAACGAACAAACGGACGTACTCCATAATTTGCTCCTTATCTAGGGGCTTCCGCGTCTGCGATTTAGTCCAGTCCGTGGCAAGGGCAAGATAAAGCTTCAGGATTGTGAAAGCAAGCACCTCAGAATCATAGGATTTGATTTCCCCCTTCTGAATCGCCTTGTCAATTTCTTGGCGCAAATAGTCCAAAACGCTGCTCTCCAATCGCTGCAAGCCTTCCAGTGCCTGCTGTGTTCCAATATCACGAAACTCCTGGGCCAGCTTAATAAAAAGCTCATGGCATGCGCGAAACTCCAGCAATAAATCGAGCATCCTGAATAAATTTTGAAAAAATGTATCTTCTTCACGCATTCCCTTGTGTATAGCGTCCTTCATTTCGAGCATAGCATTTTGCAATATGGCTTCGAACAGCTCTTCTTTGGTTGTAAAAAAGGTATAAATCGTGCCTTTCCCTACATTCGCAATTTTAGCAACCAAATCCATCGTCGTCGCCTTGTAGCCAAATTGGGAAAACGATTGCGTGGCCGCAGCCAGTATTAATTTCTTTTTATCAACCTTGGACATAGGCCACCTCTTCTTTCACTCAAACTCGGCTATATTAGACAGGCCCTATCGGACTCTCTGGACCAGCAACTGGACTTTGCTAACTCGAACTATATACCGAAATAGGTCATATGGTCATTTTATAAAAACTTACCATGTTCGAGGCAGGATTGCAATGTAACCACATAAAGTGACTGAAGGAAAATGCTATTCATCCAGGTCTGCTGCTTTCCGATTCAGCTATTATTGCTTCAGTATGCCTACCAGCCTTTTAGCCTCACCTGTCGGTGTAGCAATGACCTCATACATATGGATTGTCAATGGATACTCTTGTTCATCTGTACGAAGATTATCGAATTTAATGAATTGTTTGCCGCTGATTATACGATTCGTTCCTGTAAAAGGAAGGTCCTTGGCACCTATCTGCTTACCTGTAGGATCAATGAGCTCCAAACGCAGCTTGGCAAAATTTTGATCGACTGTAACTTTTTCATTCCGTACTATATCCAAATCCATCATCAGCCTGTAAGTGTAAGTGATAGGGGATGTAGTAGAACCATAGGTTTGTGCATTCAGAGTCCACGTGTTCAATTTTACATTAAATGGATAAAATGACATCTCACTTGCGGTTGGATCCCAAGCTTGGAAGGATACTTTATACGCTCCCAAAGGCGAGCCTGTAACTCCTGCTGTTTTGCCGTCTGAGAAGGATACAACCATCTGGTTATTTTCCAAATCCGAAGGCAGATTGTACGAATAACTGATTACATAGCTGGAATGAGGCATAATCTCCGATGCTGCTGCCGCTTGTCTGGTCCCGTTGTACTTCTGGCCTTGTTGAGATAACAGCTTCGTTTGATACACAGGAAGCGGTACCGGGATATCCCCATTGTTGGTCAGCATATACTTGGCAATAGCTGTTTGGTAGCCCTCGCCTTCGTTCAGGTATTTATGAAACTCAACTAGTGAAATAGATAGATTCGGGTCAATTGCATTCGAGATTGAATCAAAATGAAAGGCTGTTTCTGCTTCATAGACGGGAGCTTCTGCGAATTCAGCGGAAATGCCGTTACCTGATGGCAATTGGATGTTATATCGTCCGACATTGTAGGATATGGTGCTCACTTGACCCTTAGCGTCTACTTGCCGGAAGGTCTCTGTTGTTAGTACGTTAAATGAGTTGAGTATCGTGTCCTTATCCGTTGGAATCGTGTAATGAATGTACTTCTTTGCCTTGGGCTCCAACTCGATGGGTCCCTGCTCCACTCTCTTGCCGTTGAAAACCAATTTATTGGATGCTCCCGGCTCAGCCTTGCCGTCCAATGTGAATTCCGGAACCGTATGGCTGCCATCGGATGGATTCTCAGCTAACAATACAATATTGTTAATCGGTCCGTCCGGTCCAAAGTCCTTGCTTACGGACACCGGAGTGTATCGAATCGGAGAATCGATGGTGGCAGGCAGCACGAACGGCTCTCCCCAGCTTCTGTTGTCCGCTGGATTCTGCGGCACAGATAGTTGACCGTTCCAACTGATTCCACTAACGGGAATCGACAATTGAACGGTTTCTTTCTTCGGGTAGGCGTACCAATCCACGGAATACCAGGTCAGTTCAGTGAGCCCGAAACCATCATTGCGATCCACAGCCACGTAATAATTAAGCTCTTCGACGGTTTGAGAGCGAATCACATGCGCGTTCAGGACGCTAGCTTGAAGGGTGTATTCCTGACCATCTGTTGTTGTTGCTCTTAGATCAAGGTCGGGGAACTTAACAGCCCTGGTCCCTTGACTTTTGACGCGGATCACTGCAGCGAGACGGGTTCCATCGTTGGTCTTCTCATTGAGCAAGCTTTTAACCTCAACCTGCAGCGAGTCCGTTAATGCATAGGGTGCCGCAGCTTGCTGCTGTACGTTATCCGTAACCTCTGCTGCCCATGCAGCTGTGGGTACAGAGAACGCGGGTGTAAGGATTGAAGCTGTTAGCAGCACCGACGCAAAAGCTGTGCTCCAGCGGAATAAGCTGCTTTTTTTCTTGCTTATAAAATCATTATTGAGTTGTTGATTGGTAGTAAGCATGTGAATCTCTCCTGTCTTGTTGTTCTGTCTTCTCTTTTTCTGTCTTGTTCTGCCTTGTTCTGCCTTGTTCTGCCTTGTTCTGCCCTGTTCTGCCCTGTTCTGCCTTGTTCTGCCCTGTTCTGCCCTGTTCTGCCTTGTTCTGCCCTGTTCTGCCCTGTTCTGCCTTGTTCTGCCCTGTTCTGCCTTATCTTGTCTGTAGCTCTAGCCATTGGCTCTTAACGCTTGTTATCCACCTCATTGATATGTACCTCAGCCGTCATGCCCGGCAGCAAACTATCGCTTTTCTCGATATACACACGTACCTGAAATGTATTCAAATCTGCTGTGCCTTTCTCCCGACTCATTCGCAATGCCGCAAACTGTGGAGCAACCGTCACAAAACGAATGACTCCATCGATCTTGCCCTGTTGAGCTGCAAAATGTGTCGGAACAACACCCTCAGGCTTAAACTTGCCTACTTGAGTCTCATCCACGTAAAGATCGTAGTACATCTTACCAGTCTCCAAAACAACGACAGGCGACCCCGAGCCTACATTCTCACCAAGCTTGGGAAGCAGCTTAACCACTTTCCCGTCCGAAGGGGCCCTCAGAGTCAGTCGATCCTTCTGTATTTGCAACGCTTGTATCGCAATTTGCTGCTGCTCCAGCTGCTTGTTTAACGCATCAAGACCAATTTTTTGATTCTCAATATCACCTTGAACCAGCTGCTGCTGCTCAACCGTCGCCTGTGCACGTTCGGTTTGTATCCCCGCCTGCTTGCGTTCCTTATCGGTCGCTCCATTGACCATTTTATCGAGCACCGCTTGCTGCTGTTCCTTGGCATTAGCGAGTGCTGCTACTTGGCTCCTCGTATTCTCTATTGCATCGCGATGATCTTTATAGGAATATGGATTCGAATCGTAGGTTTCTTCCATATTCAGCAATTGATTTTGAAGCTTAACAGCATGGGAGTAGGCTTCCTCGGCACCTGCAACGGCCAGCCTCTGCCGTTCAATATCTTCCATGCGTGCACCTTCCTCAACCTGCGCTTGCTGGGTTTCCGCCTGAGCTAATCCAATCCTCGCTTGCTTGACCGCGTTATCCAGCTTACTCAAGGCAACGTCAATACTGTCCTGACTCTGCTTAATCTTTAAGGCCGTTACATCCGCATCCGTCTGCGCCTTTCTTAATTGCAGATCCAAATCCGTCGAGTCGAGGACCATAAGCACATCTCCTGTCTTCACCTTCTGTTCTTCCTGGGCTCGAACATCAATTATTTTGCCGCCTACTCCTTGGAATGAGATGTTAACCTGTTCGGCTGTCAGGATACTGCTCTTGCTTACACCGGCTAATGTAACAGCGTCTTTGCCTTGCGCTTGAAGCATCCAGCCTCCGGCCCCAACTGATACTGCTAAGGCCAAAACTACAATCACTTGTTTCTTCAATTTCATCTATAGTTCCCCTCTCCTAAGGTCATATGGTGATATGGTCACACGGTCATATTGTTACTTGCTTCGGTTTTAAGCGGCAGCTGTAGAAGCGGTTTGGAAGCCGCGTTCGCTTTCCTGTTCTCTCGTACAATAAGCAAAGTTAGCAGTACAAGAACAATGCTTATCATGATTAAGAAGGCCGCGATATCCTCCATGAAATATTCCAATCCGCCACCCCGGAGCCCCATTCCTCGAAACAACTTAAAGTACCATGTCGCGGGAATAGTATTGCTTAGCATTTGAACGTAGCTTGGAAACAGCATGATAGGTGACAAGACGCCCGATAATAGAAAAGCAGGTGAAACCAAAAGCTGTACCCGGTTTTCTGCTTTAGTCTGAGTTGCCGCATTCCAGCCGACCAGCATAGCAAACCAGGCATTTGTTATGCAAAACAAGCTTAACGGAAGCATAAATTCCAACACATTGCCGTCGAAGCGCAAGCCCCCGAATTGCTTCAATGCCCCTAACATGACTACCATAGAGACAAAAAATACCCCCGTGTAAGGAACCACTCTAAGCAGTAGACCAACGGGTCGCTTCAGCTCTTCAATCAGCCTATTCTCTTCCCGCATCCGGGCTACAATCGATATGGTGGCTTTATACAAATTACCGAGAGAAACAATGGTCACGTACCCAATAACCAATAAATTGACAAGACTATTTGTCGGATTAAACAAGAGCCTTTGCTGAAGAGTGATACTCGATAATGTACCGTTAATTTGCTCATCATTCATCCCTATCGCCTTCAGCTTCCCCAAAGCAGGTGCACTGGAGTTCTCATATCCTAATACTTCGGATACTCCTGCTCTCAAGTTGGCCGTTGCGGAAGGTACCGTATAATCGACCAGGAGACCAACATTCGATGGTTTTCCTTGATACCTGTTCTCTTCCAAGCCATGAGGCAAATATAAAACAGCCATGTATTTTTCACTATACAGCAATGTCTTCGGATCTATATCTTCATGAAGCACTGCCATAACATCGGCATACTGCGAAGCATTTATTTTGTTGATTAACTGCTGACTGTAGAGGCTATTGTCTTCATCAATAACTACAAGCTTGCTCTCGTTCAGCTGACCTTGGCTGAATAAGTATCCGAATACCAGCGCAAGTATTAACGGAGTGATTAGCGCTCTTTGTATGTATTTTCCTTGCAGCATCAGGTTCCATTCTTCTCTCAGCGAATTCAATTATCCATCACCTTCCACAATGAACTAAATGACTAATATAGTATTTTGGTCATTTTTAATTAAAAAATAAATCCTCCTTGATGTGAGGAACCTACAGCAGTTGAGCTTAAGTAAAGTTGTTGCACCTGATAAAATGACTATAATTTGTTTTTGGTCAATTAGTCAATTGTAATAATATCATGTTCGCTCAACAACTTCAATAGCTATTGGCATTTTTTATGGAATATAACGAAAAAGCATCCTTACGCAGAAGCCAACCCTCTCCGTCAATCGGAAAGCTCGGCTTCCTTGTATGGATGCTTTCAGCAAATAAGCGTTATTGGGCAGCACTTGGTGTCAGTACAAACTTGCTTTCTACTGTTTGCGGCTGTTTAAGCAGGTTTTCCCTTAAACAGTCTGCTTTATTATTATTGCTGTTCTTCTTGTCCCTCCAGAGCTGGCGCTGGTGTGTCGATTCCGTTAAGCACCACATGCGGGACAATAATCGCCTTTAGCGATGCCGCTACCGGGCAGTACTGCTCGCTTTCCAGCTTGACCGCCTGCCAAATACGGGTGGGAGCTATCGCCCCCTTTACATTAAAGGTCAAATGGATTTCTATAATCGCATGTGGAAGGCTCTCTTCTCGAATTCCATCTGCTACAATGTCGAGCGATTCCAGAGACTGGCGCATTTTTTCCAACAGCTTCGTGACTCCGATCCCTATGCAGCCCACTAGCCCAACGAGAACGAGCTCCAAAGGGCTGTTGCCGGAACCTTCGCCCCCGAACTGCTCGCTTGAATCCATCACTACAGGATACCCGCTTGGACCCTTCGCTTGAAAACGGCGCTTCCCCAGCCACTCTGCTGTTACTTGCATTTGCTTCTTAGATCCCGTCATGATTTCCCTGCTCCTTTTCACAAGCTACTAAGATTATTTTACATCTTTTTAGCTCGAAACATCCCACTCATGGACATTATACGTGGTTCCGAACGACCGGGCTTCTCCTTTAATCACAAATTTTCTGCAATGATTTGTGCGGATTGCTCACGAATTTGATTTCCAGTCATCCCCAATTCCAAACACCGGATTGAGCGAGGTCATCGTCTCTTGAAACATGATTGAGATGTCTTTTCCTCAAAGCTTGCGAATTTCTTTGGGACTGGCCTCAAGAAGCTGCCGGCCTTCCAAAGCAAAGGATCCGCTTTTAACATGTCCATTTTTGCCAAGAAGTCTCATGATCGACAGCACCGTTACACTTTATTGCTTCCGGACTCTCCAACTAACGCAAGCGTCTCCCTATGTATTTCAAAACTAACATCATCTACTGAAGTTACTTCGCCTGCCCCGTTTGAAAAACCGTTTGTATACGATTTACATTCAGCCGTTTCCAATCTGCACACACAAATGGATCGCTCATCTTGGCACCTGTAATCTGAGTCTGTAGTCTGGCTTTAGTCTGAAGGAGCATTGAGCACACGTTGAAAAGTCAGCCCGCCTCACTCCATCTTCAATTCATGCATGAACCAGACGCACTTGCCTCTGGATCAATTAGCTATATATCGACTGACTCATCCATGATTTGAAAATCCAGGTCAAGACCCCCGCCTATTTGCCTGGCTTCTACTGTTTGCTTCCTTCTCTATTACTCGGACCCCTTGCTCGCTGCAACCTGTTCCTCCGGTTTGTAAGTACGCTGATTCACCGAGCGCCTGGAGCCATGCTCTCCCAGCATCATACCTGCTCCGAGTGCGGTGCAATCCAACGGATCTTCAGCGATATGCACATGAACTCCTGTTTCCGCTTGAATGCGTTTATCGATCCCTTCCAATAAAGCTCCTCCACCGCATAACAGTATCCCCTGCTCAATTACATCCCCCGCAAGCTCAGGCGGGCACTGGTCCAATGTTGTTCTTATCGCTTCCACCAGCGTTTTGAAAAAATCATCCACCAGCAAGTAAATTTCACCTGAGCTTAGCCGTACTGACCGAGGCAAGCCACTAATCATATCACGCCCTCGGATATCGAGCGTTCGTTCTTCAGCAGACGCATCAGCTGTTCCTATCCGTTTCTTGATTTCTTCGGCCGTACGTTCTCCAATCTCGAGACTATACTGCTTTTTGACATAATCCATTATATCCTGGTCTATTGACATCCCGGCCCTATGTACAGTGTGACTTGCCACTATACCGCCTAACGACAAAACAGCTACTTGGCAAGTGCCTCCACCAATATCAAGCACCAAATGTCCGATCGGCTCGTCAATTAAGAGCCCCGCTCCCAGCGCTGCTGCTAGTGGTTCCTCAACTGCAACCGCCCTTCTGGCCCCTTTATGAATGATGGTTTCCTCAACCGCCCGCTTCTGCACATTGGTTATGCCGCAGGGCACTGAAATGTATACCTGCGAGCTTCGCAGCAGCGACTTGCGCCCTTGGATTTTTTTGATAAAATGCTGCAGCATCCTGCTTGTCATCTCAATATTAGCAATAACTCCGTTCGTTAAGGGATAAGTGATATCTACGTAACCAGGGGCTCGTCCAACCATCGCCTGCGCCTCAGCGCCTACAGCTAATAATTCACCGGTATTTTGGTTAACTGCGACTACCGACGGCTCGCTCAACACGATACCCTTGCCCTTTTCATATATAACAGTGTTAGATGTTCCCAGGTCAATACCATATAACTTATCAAATCGTTTTAACATACAAAATCTCTCCTCCTTCGTTCGATTACCGAATCACTGCTTGGAGGCTGCTCAAACGGTTATGCTATAGTATTCTTCTTAACACTCGGATTTGAGGGGGAACGAGCCATAATTCCCTGTATTTACAAGACCGTTTATTTGATGGACATAAATGGCAGCTCGAACATCAGAGGTACCCAGTTAATAAGAAAACCTCTATTAAGTATCGAGTTCAGCCCCTGCTTTGGGGAGAGATGGAGGTGGCTTATAGTAGCTTGATGTACGATCTACGTTGGCGCGTGAGGAGGTGGTGGGTCTCAGCCTCTGCTTGGGGAGAGATGGAGGTGACTTAAAGTAGCTTGATGTACGATCTACGTTGGCGCGTGAGGATGGGAGCGAGTTCCAGCCTCTGCTTGGGGAGAGATGGAGGTGACTTAAAGTAGCTTGATGTACGATCTACGTTGGCGCGTGGTGAGGTGGTGGGGTCCCAGCCTCTACTTGGGGAGATGGAGGTCGCTTAAAGTAGCTTGATGTACGATCTACGTTGGCGCGTGGTGAGGTGGTGGGGTCCCAGCCTCTACTTGGGGAGATGGAGGTCGCTTAAAGTAGCTTGATGTACGATCTACGTTGGCGCGTGAGGAGGATGTAGGGTTCCAGCCTCTGCTTAGGGAGAGATGGAGGTGGGAAATAAACCGCTGTTGAAGTCGTGTTCCTCTGATAAGTAATCTTGCCACGATGGGAACACATCTCGCGCCAAAATCGATACTTGACGAAAGTAAACAGCTTGATACTCCATAATTAACAGGAATTCCTCCAGTTATATTCCGGTTAGTGAGGTTTTTTTCGCAAATAACTGGAAATCATCCCGTTATTTCTAATGATTTATTGAAGTTCATCCAAAAACATCTATATTAACATGATATTTTCCAGCTAAGTTCCTATTCAAGTATGTAACGGTAGAATTAGCTCCAGAAATTCCAGTTAACCATTCGCTACCGCCTGACCAAGATACATTCGTGTTTTAGACTAGCACTCTTCTTGCGAGTAGAAAGTCAAAATTCGTTTTAGTGAATTTCAACTTTTTATTTGGGTTAAGTAAATCCATGTATAAAAACATTGTTAAGAAATTAAAAAAGCTGTCTATGCTTCATATTTTGGTACCGCAGAAGGCTTATATGCTTCATGTTTTGGTACCGTAAAGGGCTTATATGCTTCATGTTTTGGTACCGTAAAGGGCTTATATGCTTCATACTTTGGTTCCTTTAAAGGCCCCGTACCGTAGCTTTCTAATATATAAATAAAGCAACCTTAGCCAAGTGAAATTCCGGACTAAGGTTGCCTCATTTCGTTTTAAAATAAACTCCAACCAAACTCACCGGACAATTTTTCCAATAAATTCACACCCGCTACGCTATTGCCCTTCTTGTTTAAAGCAGGACCAACTATCCCTATGCCGTACCGACCCGGGACAATCGATAAAATACCGCCTGACACGCCGCTTTTGGCCGGTAAACCGACGTTGATTGCAAACTCGCCTGATGCGTTATACATCCCGCAAGTAGTCATGAAAACCTTCGCAATCTGAACATATCGCCGTGGAATAATCGACTTTCCTGTTGATGGATCGATGCCGCCCAGTGCCAATACCAATGCCATTCGGGCTAGATCCGAGCAAGTGACTTTCACAGCGCAATGACGAAAATAAATATCCAATACAGCCTCTACATCATCCTGCAGTATGCCTTTATCCTTGAGATAATAAGCCAGCGATCTATTGAGATGCCCCGTTTCCGATTCGGACCGGTACACATCCAGATCATAATCCAATGAATCATTGTCCGCCAGCTGGCGGAAAAATTGTAATATCCGCAATGACCTCTCATCAGAACTATCTCCTCCGACTAACGAAGTGACAGCTATCGCCCCAGCATTGATCAACGGGTTAAAAGGTCTGCTAGGCTCCACTAATTCCAGCTTCAGCATAGAATTGAAATTATCTCCGGTCGGCTCCATCCCTACCTTGGAAAACACCGCCGCCTCTCCGTGATCCATTAGAGCAAGGATCAAAGTGAACACCTTCGATATACTCTGCATCGTAAAGGACAAGCCGCAATCTCCGGCAGATACCGAGCCTCCAGCCGTATCCATGATGTAAATGCCCAATGCATCCTTGGGTGACTTGGCCAACTCAGGAATGTATGCCGCGACCTTACCTTGTTCAGCCAGTTGACGGCTCGCTTCAACCCATTCGGGAAGAACTGATTTTATTTGCCCAAGCTCATCTGTATTCACCATTCTCACCTTACCTCCATATAGCCGCTTGTTGGACTCATGCTGTATCCGTTCCTTTGAAGCTCCGCCCATCTACACTTCCACTTTTAGCAAAAATGTCTTACAGTCCCTTCAAACTCACCTCTCTACCGGCACAAGACGGATGGCTCATTTATGATTAATAATAAAGAAATGAATATAAGGAAGCAATGGGACAAGAGCTGCACATACAAAAAAAAGCACCCTAGTTAAGGGTGCGTCCATTACTAAAATTCCATATTCATCTCACGCAAACAGACGAGAAGTTGGGGCCTCTCCGTTGTGGATCATGCCCCTAACCCTAGCGGTGAACCGCTTTTTCCCTTTTATCCTCTACTTGTTATCGCCATCGCTAGCGTTCAAGCTTCCATCTATTTCTTCTTCAGCAGGAGCTTGCACGGCAAACTCCTGGTTATAATTCGGCATCACAGTCTGTTGCAGGTATTGCGAATCGATGTACTTGGCCAAATACTGCTTGCCGAATAGCGCATCGTACTGCAGCTGCCTGTATTTATCCACATCATTCTTGAGTGAATCCGGTACGGACGAATATAAATTCTGATTTGCGTCCACTACCAGATTACGCAGCATGCCGGGCATCTTCTGGGACAGCTCTGCATTGTATGCAAGTGTCTCCGGAAGCTGCATCCCCATATGGTTCAACATATACGCGCCAAGAAAGGAGTTACTGAGGATCGGCAATTGCTCCTGCGGCAGATCTACGTTAGACCACGTAACGAAAGGTACACTATGCATCTTCTTCAATTCCTCAAGTGACCATTGCTCCGATTTGCCGGATTGAATAAATCCTCCCTGTTTATACACATCATAATCATAACCCAGCATAGGCAAATGATCGCCATAAAAAACGATTACCGTAGGCTCACCCGTCTCGGTGAAATGATCGATCAGCTTCTGCAAACTCGCGTCCGCATCCTGAGCGCCCTGTGTGTACGTTTCGAGAGTATCCTTCGCCTCCGGAGTTAAATTACCTTCGACTTGAATCGGATTACTGCCATAACGCTGATCATCATACGGTCCATGGTTCTGCATCGTCACCGTGTAGATGAACATAGGTTTATCTGTACTATCCACCTGTTGAATAATATTATTAGCTACCTCGTCATCGGAGATGAAATCACCTTTGTACTGTGGATTGCTAAATTGATCCTTACTCATGAAGCTTTCAAATCCCATTTGCTTATAAACATTCTCACGGTTCCAGAACCAGCCTTCATACGAATGAATAGCCATGCTTTTATAGCCCTGCTCTTCAAAGTATCCAGCAAGACTAGGTAACGGTTTGGAAATATACTGCTGATATGGTACGGAGCCTGCAGGAAGGAAGCTCATCGACTGTCCTGTCAGCACTTCATACTCTATATTGCTTGTGCCGCCTCCGAACTGGGGCGAGAGCAGGTAACCGGATGTGGATTCCTGCTGCAGCCGGTGAACGGTAGGCACAGGGTCAGCGCTAAAGGATACATTCGGAAGCAGAGTTGGATCCCAGAATGCTTCACTCATAATAAAAATAACGTTCGGCTGCTTCCCGTTAAAGGGATCTGCTTTTGCCGATGCCAGCTGTATCCCGGACTGCCCCTTCAGTGATTGTGCCAAATTCGCCATGGTCGGCTCGTCATAGCCTTCTGGCTTCGGAACGATCGCATTCTTCACATTCATCGTAAAGGCGAGCATCATTCCATTATTCCCATAGTTCTCAGACTGATTCCAAACAATCTCGCTAGCGCCCATGCGGTCCATGACCCGGCTAGCCCAAGGAGCATTAACTCCAAACGAATACACGGCAAACACTGCTATCAGCCCAACTACCACACGGGTCTTTAGCTTCAAACGAAGCCGCGGCACCCAGATTGACAGGAGAAGCAGTACTAATACTGTACCCACCATAGTTCCGATTCGCATTAAAGCTGATTGGTTCGTTACCAAAGGCAAAACATTCATGCTTTCTTTATTAAGAAAAATATCCCATGGAAAAAACGGCTCACCAATCAACTTCACTTTGAAAAAGCTAACAAACGACATTGTGCACAACAGCAGAATAGATACAGCGATCGACGGCAATAACCCACCCAATAACGCATATATCAATAAAAAGATAAATAAATCCAAAAAAGCGTTCATTGTAAACAGTTTGGGGTTTTGGATCAGCCACGTCCAGGTTTCCTGTAAATTTCCCCGTTGAATAAATTCCACGCCGAAAACTAATACTAAAGGTACAACTGCACAGGCTAACACTATAAAGAAGTTACTCCACAGTCGATTTAGGCCAGGCCCTGCTTTCTTCCGTCTTTTTGACAAGGGACGCATGGGTCTCTCACACTCCTATCCCGCGTTTCTCTTTCTTTATTTGCGGTTTTTTTAATTATGGTCATCGTTCTATTACAGCTTTACATCGAAATTCCTCAACTAAAATTTAATATATTGAAATAGGATCCGATGCAAATAAGCAGCTTGCCGCTTTGTATTTTATAATGATAGAACAGTTAACTTAATAAAACCTTAATAATTGCTGAATGCGAACTTAAAGTAAAAAATAAAAAGGATTGAAGATCAGCAGGGTTCTCCCCATTGATTTTCAATCCTTTAATATTATATGGTGAATTTATTTCATGCTAAGCTTCCCTTTTCATTCTCCGCCCCTCATCATTTAACCGAGGGCAAGTATAGCAGTAGCCATGAGAAGTATCTGTTTGATATGCCAGACAACAAGCCACCTTCTGACGTATTAGCTCATCCGGCTCCTGCATATGCTGTATCCAACGAAATTCCTGTTCGAACGGATTCCGTAGCAATCCCAGCTTCTCCACATTCAATTCCTGAAGCAGAATGACAAAATCCTGCTCAATAAGAGATTTTCTTTCCGATAGTAAGGAAGCTTTTTGTAACAAGAAATCCTTCTCATTATAGAGTCTTGTGACGAATTGCGCCCACAGCTGATATTCTTTAGTATGGGATGCCTGTGCAAGACCGCCAATTATCGGACGTACAGTCTGTTCATAAAATACTTTCAGTACTGCGGAACGGGATGCTCCTGATGTCTCTAACGGTATGGAAGCAATGTCCGCATCCTGCAGAACGAATGATACTTTTCTTCTTCCCTCTACCATTACGATTTGCAGCTTTAACCGGTCAGGGGATAACTTCAAATCCGTATCATAAAACGATAGTGAAGCCTGCATAGCCGAGCACACCATGCCGAACCAGCTTGACATATGAAATGCAGCAATATCGGGCTTGCCAGCACGAATAATTTGCATGACAGCCACAATGAGATTCTCGGCCTTCTCCTTATCCAGCAAGTCAGAAAGACTTGCTAATAATACCGGCTGCGGATGCTCCTGCGTTATAAAATTATATTGTTTTTCGAGAAAGGCATAATCAACTCCGGTCCCCATTTAAATCACACTCCTCTCGTTGAACCCATCCGATAGTTCTATAAACTCAGGAAAAACAGGTGTATCCGCAAGTAATGAACGTGTATACGGATGCTTAGGATGATGAATCAGTTCATAAACATCCGCTTCTTCCACAATCATTCCCTTTTGAATAACCAATACTCGCTGGCATAGTCCGGCAACTACTGCAATATCATGGGAGATAAATAAATAACTGACCTGACGATTGCGATGCAGCTCCTGAAGCAGGCTGATCATTTGAGCTTGAATCGAGACATCGAGAGCCGAGAGGCATTCATCCAGCACAAGAAGCTTCGGCTCAGGAGCAAGTGCACGCGCCAAGCAAACCCGCTGGCATTGACCGGTGCTTAATTCATGAGGATAACGATCCAAGTAATCGGCATTCAGTCCGACTGATTGAAGCAAGCTTTCCATTTTACCTATAAAACCCTGCTTACTCACAAATTTATGAAACTGATGAAGCGACTCCAACAAACTCCTTCTTACCGTCCAAGCTGGATTTAGACTGTTGCGAGGGTCTTGAAATACCATCTGAATGTCTTGATGCGACATCCGTCTTACAGCTCGTTCATTTAAGGATCTGCCGTTCCACAGCAGCTTGCCGGCATCCGGCCTCTCCAGTCCTGCCACGCAGCGGGCTATAGTGCTTTTTCCCGATCCCGACATACCGATCAAACCGACAATTTCACCAGGATTGATTGAGAACGATATCGAATCCAGCACTTTTTTCCCTTGATAGCTTTTTTGCAGGCCCTCGATCTCAAGCATAAATCATCCCCCCTTCTACTCTCGTGTCAGGTTATTTTTCGTAAATGAGCTGGAATCCGTAAAGCGGGAATAGACTGCAGCAGCTGTCGCGTATAAGCTTCGCGCGGTTCTGTGAATACCGACCGAACATCCCCCTGCTCAATGATTCGCCCCTTCTTCATGACGCAAATTCGATCTGCGATTTGTGCAACTAATCTCAAATCATGGGTGATGAAGATCATCGCCACTTGCCGTTCCTTCTGCTGAGCTGCAAGCAGCTCCATAATTCGAGCCTGGGTGCTGACATCAAGCGCAGTGGTTGGTTCATCGGCCACAATGATTTGCGGTTCGTTGATCATGGCCATAGCAATAACAACCCGCTGCCTCATTCCTCCGCTCAATTGAAGAGGATGCTGATGGTAGGTTTCCTTGGAGAGGCCTGTCTGCTCCAGTAACTTCAGCACTTGTGCCTTCGCTGCCGCTTTATTCAGACCCGCTTTCTTGTGAGCGGTCAAGCATTCCTGCAATTGACTGCCGATAGTAAGAACAGGGTTGAGCGAATCCATAGGGTCCTGCGTTATATACGCAATCCGGCTGCCGCGTGCTTGGCGCCAATCACTCCACTCCCAATCCTTGGTGTCTGCTCCCATCAGATGAATCGTCCCGCCACTTAACTCGAGCGGAGGGCGCAGCAGCCCCATTAACGCCAGTGCAAGCGTGCTTTTCCCTGAGCCGCTTTCTCCAACCAAACCCAAACACTCTCCTGGCCGCAACTCCAAGCGAATATCTTCCAATATTGCTTTAGGTGTATCTCGTTTACTCTCCGCGGCTGTCACATACAGCCCTTCTACCTTAAGCAGCTTCGTTGATCTCACATGAGATTCCTTACGCTTGCTTTTCCCCCTGCTGCCAAAAAGCCGGGGCATATTCAGAGCTCGGGGTTCTAATGCATCCTTCAATGTATCGCCCAAATAATTAGTTCCTAATACCATTAGGAAAATGATCAGCCCGGGAGCAAGAAACAACCATGGCGCTTCTTCAATGTACGCCCGTCCTTCATTCAGCATCGCTCCCCATTCCGGCTGCGGCGGGCGAATGCCCAGTCCAAGAAATGACATGGAAGCAATACTTAAGATAATGCTTCCTATGTCCAGAGTTACCAACACCAGTATCGGACCGACGATGGAACCGAGAACATGCGTACTAATGATTTTCCAGGCAGGAATGCCAGAGGTTTTGGCTGCTTGCACGTAGCCTTCATTACGTACTGACAATACGTAGCTTCGAAAGATCCGGGCAAAAGATGGCCAAGACACAGCCGCAACCGCGATCATCAGACTGCTGAGTCCCGGCCCCATTAACGAAGCAAGAGCTATGGCTAGCACTAGCTGAGGGAAGGAGAAAAGCACGTCCATCAATCGGGTCAGCACCATATCAACCCATCCACCGAAATATCCAGCGGCAAGTCCGATAATCAGACTCAAAGAAATAATTAGGGTCACCGCCATAATCGAAGCGCCTAATGAAGCAACTCCTCCATGCATCAGCCTTGATAAAACATCTCTGCCGAAATTATCAGTTCCAAGCCAATGATCGCTAGAAGGTGGTAAAAGCGCCTGCTTGTAGTCAACTTTGACAGGATCATATCCCGAAAACCATGCCCCGCCGATAGACATCACGACAATTGCCACAATAATGACCAATAAAAGAATGGCCAGCGGATCTGTCTTCAAAGAATAGAAGAGACGTTTGCGAAATCGGTTATCCATGCTGTCCCTCCTGCTCCAATCTGACCCGCGGGTCCATCCACCGGTAAATAACATCAACAGCCAAATTCAACAAGATGTAAACAAGAGCCATCAGCAGAGCAAAAGCCTGGATAACGGGGTAATCCCTCCCGGTAATCGCATCCACTACATACCGCCCTACACCTGGCCATGAAAAGACAGTCTCGATAATGACAGTTCCACCGATAAGTCCTCCTATAACAAGCCCGAACGAAGTTAACACCGGAAGCAGTGCATTAGGCAGCGCATGCTTGAACAGGATCGTTCTCCGATGCAGCCCTTTGGCTTCCGCCAATATGATATATCGCTGCGAAAACACTTGGAGCAGGCTTGTTCGCAGCAAGCGCGCCGTAACTGACGATAGCCCTATGCCTAGCGTCAAAGCTGGCAGGATCAGGTGATCGCCCCCGCCTCTTCCCATTGTTGGAAGCCAGCCCAGCTTCACAGACAAGGTATACATAAGCACCAAACCAAGAAAAAAACTCGGTACAGACACACCAATCAATGCAATAACCCTTGTTGCATGATCCACAGCCTTACGGTGATATACCGCTCCCGCGATCCCTGATGGAATCGCGATCACGAGCATAATTATAAGCGCAGCCCCTGCAAGCTCCAGCGTTGCCGGAAAGCGATGCAGCAGCTCATCGAGAATCGGCGTTTTGCTCCGGAAGGATACGCCCAAATCACCGCGAATAATCTTCCATAACCAGCTCCCGTATTGTACAGGGAAGGGCTGATCAAGACCCAGCTGCTTATGCAGAACCTCTGCATCCTTCTCCAAATCACTGAGATTCGTACTAGGATCGAACATCGTAAGCAGAATCGCTCGCGCTGGATCACCCGGTATAAAACGAATCAGTGAGAAAATAAGAAGAGTAATTCCTAACAAAGCCGGAACTGTAAGAAGTATACGCAGGATCAAATAACGGATTAGCTTCATTTGGAGATGTACATCCCAGGGACGATTCTAGTTTGTAAATTTTTATCGATGCCTTTCACTTTACTGTTATAGGCAGCGCCCCAACGTGTATTATTGAATAAATAAATGATCGGAACATCCTCCTGGACGCGGGTTTGGATCTGTTTAGCCAAATCCACTTGTTTCGCAGCATCGAATTCCGAAGTCAATTGACTGATTAGCTTATCCACCACGGGATTGCTGTATCCCCCGTAATTGGATGCAACGCCTGATTGGTAGTAGGAGTACAATTGACCGCCAATATCGCCGGTTGCCGTTCCGCAAGAGCAATAAGTAGCCGTATCAAAATTGCCGTCCAGCATCATTTGGTTGGAGGCCGTTGTTTCGACCGGATTTAATTCAATCTCAACGCCTACATTTTTGAGCTGCGATTGCAAAGCTACTGCCAATGGTTGAAAAACCGTGTAAGTCAACATTTTCAGCTTCAGCTTTTGCCCGTCCTTGGCACGGATTCCATCAGAGCCTTTCTTCCAGCCAGCCTCATCCAGAAGCTTCTCGGCTTTGGCCTTGTCCGTCTCTGTACCTGTCGAAATCGCATATGGAAGTCCCGCCGGGAAATGCCCTGTAGCTTTGGACGCAAATCCGCGGCTAACACCTTCGATAAGCTCCTTGCGGTCAACGGCTAAATTCAGCGCAATCCGAACATTTTTATCTTGAAGCGCCGGTACCTTTTTCATATTCAACCATAGATTAGTCGTCTGTCCGATTGGGAAGTAAGTGGCGAATTTCGGGTCCTTCTCGTAAGACACCCGCTGTTCAACTTCCACGTTCATATCCGCATCAGCATCGCCATTCTTCAATGCAAGCAGCCGCGCTTGTGCGTCAGCTCCTAATCTTGCCTCCAGCCGCTGCAGCTTAGGCTTTTCTCCCCAATATCCAGGAAACGCTTCAGCAATGAGCAGTTCGCCTGGAGTAAACTGAATAGGCTTCATAAAGCCAGTCAGATCGGCTTGTGAATTAAACTTATCTCCGAGACGATTCGCTTCCTCAGCATTATGTATTGCAAATCCGTTCAGCTTGAAAATAAAGTTAGGGTCTGGCTTAGGTGTTTTGAGCTGTAGATGCAGGCTGTCTTTTACGATAAACTCAACACCGCCAATTTGTGAGGGTCCCCGTTTATTAAGCTTCTGATGACGCTCCAGTGCCGCTTTTACCGCAGCAGCATCCATGACCGCACCGCTCCAAAATTTTACGTTAGGCTGTAATTCCACTTCCCACAGTGTTGGCTCCAGGTTTTTCCAAGATTTCGCTAACCATGGTCTTATAGATCCATCATCATTAAGCATAACGAGAGGTTCAGCAATTCCATCTGATGTAATCCGCTGTGCATCAATATGGACAGGATCCAAAGAGCGGGGCATATTTAAGGTGACGTATTTTAACACCTGCTCCTTGGCCTCTCCGGCAGCGGACGCATCTTTGGTATCTGTGGACTGACCATTACCGGTTGGCCTGGTGGATGATGAGCTTTGGCAAGCCGACAATGTGACTAAAATAATAACAATAAGTGCAAGAAAACCGCTGTACTTTGGACGACTGGAATTGGATCTGGATCTCATAAAAAAATTGCCTCCTGATTTACCTAGTTTATTCGTAATAATTACAATTAAAATCTTACTCATAATTCTTTGCTTCGTCAATACATACTTAAAAACAAAAAATACATACAAAAAAAAGACATCCCTACCTCAGAAAAAAAAGGTAAAGATGTCCTGTTTATATATGATGAAATAAACGACGGTCGTCTAAACACTTCCCTATCTTCCGTAGGTCAAAGCAGTGTTGTCAGAACAGGCAGGTCTCCTGGCTCCGGAATTCACATCATAAGCGGCCTTCCCAATCCTTGTGCACAAAGATCAGTGGCATTGTCGCTATGACTCCTCCGTTACAGTGGCGGGACCGCGTCGGTTTTACACCGAACTTCCCTTTTAAGCTTCAGCAAGCTGAAGCACCTTGTTCCCACAAATATTCAATTGTTAAAATAATAAATATAGCTCAAGCTATTGTAGCACAGTAAATAATGGAAGTCATCCGAAGTTCATAAATTTAAAAGTTTAATCATATGAAAAATAATGAATATCATTGGATACTTGGTCAGTCATTGGATTAATGAGCCGCTCCTCCTGCTCCAAATGCTTTATTAGAATGCGACATGCATGAGTCAAATAAGCCGCCGCTTGTTTCACAGGCATTGCTTCCGAATCCGATTTCAGTGCATGCACAGCTCTCAAGAAGGCGTCCATGTAATTCATCGCCAATTGATGATCCTTCTCCAGATCACATAAGGTCGGTGTGACCGAAAGAGCATTATGTCCTTGGCAACAAATATTCAGCAATGGAAATAGCTCCCGCTCCTCCCACTCTGAGTGCCGATTCAGCTCTTCCTTGAATCCCATTGTCCAGAGTCTTAGATGCAGTAGAGAGCTTATCGCACGATTCTTGTCGGCCTCCTGCTCCGTCTGACTCGCCTGGTTTTCCAAATCCATCAGAACCTGCAGCAATTCGGCATGGTCTTGCTTCAAACGGTCCAGCAGCTTAGGCAGCTCAGCTTCAAGAGCAATCTCCGAAGCAGCCTGTGATTTGCAGGGCATGCTCATTTTTAGGGCCTCCAATCAACCTGTTATTTTCCTTATACCATACAGATTACTCCTGTACCCCTTGTTTGTATGTATAAAATATCACACCACTTACTAATTAATAAAAGGGCAACCATGAGGTTACCCCTAAACCTATATATTGAATTATCTATAAGGTCACAGATTCTTTAAAAGTCTGCTGACGGATCAAGGCTGCAGGATGACCATTCGGAGTCAGATGGATACCTTTGCCGAACAGGCGCTCACGGAAGGTCCCCTCCTCGTATTCGGTACGATACAATCCCCTTCGCTGCAACTCAGGGATGACCAGCTCGATAAATTCGCGGAAAGACCCTGGAGAAAGAAACTGCGTTAGGTTAAAGCCATCTATCCCTGTTTCCTCCACCCAGTACTGGATTTTATCAGCAACCTGCTCCGGTGTTCCTGCAATAAAGAACGGCGACTGTCCGCCTAGCCTTTTGAAGGTTTCGATAATTTCGCCCACTGTTTTTTTATTATGCTTGGTGAATCTTGACGCAGCCGTCTGGCCGTGATCGGTTTCCACATATTCCAGATAGTCATCAGGGCCGTAACGGGATAAATCATAGCCGCTGGAGCCTCCATAATGGGCGAGAACTCCCTCGACGCTGCGAAGCCTCTCGAACTCCTTCACCTTCTGATGAACCTCCTCTTCTGTTCGGCCAACGATGACCGACAAACCGGTAAACATCTTGATGTGCTCAGGCTGACGTCCGTTTGCTTGTGCCTGGGCGCGGATATCCGCGATATGCTGCTTCAATGCTTCCACAGTAGGAGCTCCCAGAAACACACATTCCGCATGTTTTGCCGCAAATGTCTTGCCTTTTACCGAGCTGCCCGCCTGATAAATAACTGGAGTTCTCTGCAGGGAAGGTTCGCTGAGATGAGGTCCGGGAAGCCTGAAATATTTGCCTTCATGGTTGATCTCATGCACTTTGTCGGGATCGGTATACGTCCCGGTTTCCACATCGCTCACAACAGCTTGATCTTCCCAGCTGCTTTCCCACAGCTTATAGCAAACCTCCAAATACTCGTCAGCCATTTCGTAGCGCTCGTCATGTGGAATCGTCCGGTCCAGTCCATAATTGCGTGCAGCGCTGGGCAGGTAAGACGTTACCACATTCCATCCCAGCCGCCCTTGCGTCAGATGATCCAATGTTGTCATACGCCGGGCATGCCCATAAGGATGCTCATAAGAGGTGGAGAATGTCACCGCAAAGCCCAAATGCTTGGTTACCAGTGCCATAGGCGGCACAATCAGGAGCGGATCGTTACACGGAACCTGAACCGCTTCCCTTAGCGAAGTTTCTATTCCCCCCTTGTACGTATCATAAGCGCCTACCACATCAGCCAAAAACAATGCATCGAATTTTCCCCGCTCCAGCAGTTCGGCAAGCTCCGTCCAGTAGGAAATCTCGGTATACCGGTGACGGTTATTATCCGGATGCACCCACATGCCATGGGATAAATGACCTACACAGTTCATTTCGAAAGCATTCAAATGTATCTTTTTCGGCATCATTCATCGCCTCCACTCCGGTTTATGCATTAAAGTCTCTTATCCAGCCTGCGAACGATAAAGTTCCCGGTAAATTGAAAAGCCTGAACGAAAATGACCATCAAAATAACCGTAAAGAACATAACATCCGTCTGATAGCGGTAATAGCCGTAACGAATCGCAAAATCTCCGATGCCACCGCCTCCGACCAGCCCGGCAACAGTTGAATAGGACAGAAAGCTGACGGTGATAATCGTAATACAATTGGCGATACCCGAACGAGCTTCCGTATAAAGCACCTTCCAAATAATTTGATAACGGTTCGCTCCCATCGACTCAGCCGCTTCAACAACACCACGGTTTACTTCCAGCAAGGTTTGTTCCACGAAACGGGCAAAATAAGGCACGGCATTTATAATCATAGGCACAGTGGCCGCGGTAGTTCCGAGTGCCGTACCTACCAATAAGCGGGTGATAGGTATAATGGCAATCATCAAAATCAGAAACGGAAAGGACCGTACCAGGTTAACCAAACCGTTAAGAATTAAGTAAAACTTCGGTGCTTTGACAAAAGAGCCCGGACGTGTCAAATACAGCAGTGTACCGAGCGGCGTACCAAAAAGTACAGCCAGCGGTATCGTAACAATCAGCATGTAAAAGGTTTCGCCCAAAGCCTCCACAATCTCCGGACCGGCATAGATGATATTATCAAACATAAGCCACCTCTCTTTTATCCAACACGATCTCATTCTTAAACAAAAATTGGGCAATATTGGACTTAGGGACAAATTTTGCATCATTCATCTCAAACTTCTCTACGACAACTCCTTGTTCCATAACCGCTACCTTATTGCAGATAGATTTGATAACATTCATCTCATGAGTGACGATAACGATCGTAATGCCAAGGCGTTCATTGATTTCCTTCAAAAAGGCCAGGATGCTTCCGGTTGTTGATGGATCGACAGAAGAGGTAGGTTCATCGCATAACAGAACCTTGGGTCGGTTGGCCAGTGCGCGGGCAATAGCCACACGCTGCTTCTGCCCTCCGCTCAGCTTGGCCGGGTAAGCTTTGGTCTTGTCCTCCAGCCCTACGATTCTCAAGCATTCCTCAATCCGCTGCTTTCTTTCACTTTTAAGAACTCCCGCAATTTCCAGTGGAAAAGAGACATTTTCGAATACAGTCCGGTTATTAAGCAGATTGAAGTGTTGAAAGATCATCCCTATCGACATCCGCGCTTTGCGCAGCTCGCTTTCGCTTAAAGCCAGCATATCCTGGCCATTGACGATGATCTTGCCGCTATCCGGCCGTTCCAATAAATTAATCGTCCGCAGAAGTGTCGATTTACCGGCACCGCTGAACCCGATGATCCCGTAAATATCTCCTTCATCAATCTGCAGGGAAGCTGAGGAGACCGCATTCAGCGGTTCTCCATTGGGAATTTGGAATACTTTATTCACATCTTGAAGCGTAATCACAACGCATCGCTCCTTCGTTTATTGTAAGCAGAGCTTACTTTTTATTTAGGCCATCGATAAATTCAATCGCATCCCCATACTTGCTCCGGTAAAATTCTTTTATCCGTTCGCTTTCATAAGCTTTTTGCAATACCTTCACTTTTTCCGAACCTACTAAATCTTTACGGACAGCAACGATACTTTTGTATGGCAAACCCTCACCCTTCTCCAAAGCAAGAGCATCCGTCTTGGGCTTGAACCCGATTTGTACAGCTGTTCCGGCAAACAGGAAGCCGACATCAACATCCTCTAATGTACGCTGCAGCATCAATTGATCCACTTCTTTAAATTTGTATTTATGGGGATTATCCGTAATATCTCTAAGCGTTGCATGGGTGACGCTAACTCCCTCTTTTAGCTTTAAACGTCCCAGGTCACGAAGCATGAACAACGCACGTCCGTTATTTGCCGGATCGACTGGAATCCCGAAGGTAGCGCCATCCGGTACATCCTCGATCTTTTTGTATTTTTTAGAGTAGAGTCCCGACGGCGTGAAAATCGTATAGAAACCACGAACAACGTTTTTCAACCCATGATCGGTTACAAACTGGTCAAAATAAGCCTCGTGCTGAAAAGAATTTGTATCCGCTTGGCCGTCGTTGACAATCTTGTTAGGCTGAATAATATCGTTTACGACCACCTGCTCCAGCACATACCCTTGTTTTTCGACTTCCTCCTTTAAGATTTTCACGATATCCCCGTTAAAACCGCTGTCGCTCATAATATGCTTGATGACTTTATCCTCTTTTTTGGCTTCTTTAGTTCCACCGCCCGCTGCCGATGTATTCGCCGCTCCCCCTGATCCTCCTGTGGACGCTGCCGGCTGCGTTCCGCATGCTGTAAGGAACAAAATAAAAGTTAATATGAATAACCCCAAAGATTTTTTCATGATTCTGATTTCTCTCCTTTTAATATTAATTTTTCGCATGGATTTACTTGGTATTGGATCACGAAACATCAAGCTCAACTAGACTGCTGCTGGTTGTTGGCTAACCGCTATAGCCTGCTCCAGATCATAAAGAATATCGTCAATCGCCTCTGTACCGATAGAAAGCCGAATTAACCCGGACGTTACCCCTGCAGCCGCTTGCTCCTCCTCGTTTAATTGCTGATGGGTCGTGCTCGCAGGATGAATAATCAACGATTTGGAATCTCCCACATTCGCCAAATGCGAGAACAGCTGAACGGAATGGATCAACCTTTTCCCCGCTTCAATGCCGCCCTTAATCCCAAAGGTAAGAATAGCTCCCTGTCCCTTAGGCAAGTATTTCTGTGCCAGCTTATAGGAAGGATGACTCTTCAGCCCCGGGTAGCTTACCCATTCTACATCCTCATGCTGCTCGAGATATTGAGCCACTTTTAATGCATTCGAGCTGTGCCGCTCCAGGCGCAGATGCAGAGTCTCCAGCCCCTGTAATAATAAGAAGGAATTAAATGGAGACAAAGCTCCCCCAAGATCCCTTAACAGCTGCACTCTTGCCTTAATGATATAGGCGAGCGGACCGACGGCCTCGGTATATACGACTCCATTATAGCTTGGGTCCGGCTCGGTTAATCCCGGGAATCTTCCGTTAGCCGTCCAATCAAACTTTCCTCCGTCTACAATCACACCGCCAATGGAAGTACCGTGGCCTCCGATGAATTTGGTAGCCGAATGCACAACAATATCAGCGCCATGCTCAATAGGACGCAGCAGGTACGGACTTGGAAATGTATTGTCTACAATAAGTGGAATCCCATTCTCATGAGCAATAGCTGCTACCGCCTCTATATCCAATACATCACCTTTCGGATTGCCGACCGTTTCCGCATAAAGGGCTTTGGTTTTATTCGTAATAGCTTTACGGAAATTTTCCGGATCGCTTGGGTCTACAAATGTAACATTAATTCCCAATTTACTAAGCGTGTTAGAGAACAAATTATATGTACCTCCGTACAAGCTAGCTGCTGAAACAATCTCATCACCCGCACCGGCAATGTTCAATATGGAGTAAGTGATCGCTGCTTGCCCGGAGGCTACGCCCAAAGCTCCAACTCCGCCTTCCAGTGCAGCGACCCGCTGCTCGAATACATCAGTAGTCGGGTTCATAACGCGCGTATAGATATTGCCGAACTCCTTCAGCGCAAACAGGTTAGCCGCATGCTCGGTATCGCGGAAGCCATAAGAGGTCGTCTGATAGATCGGTACCGCCCGGGAGAGAGTCGTTGGATCAATCTGTTGTCCTGCGTGTACAGCTAAGGTTTCCAGCGCTAATTGTCTTTCATTTGCCATTGTAACAACCTCTTTTCATTGGATTATTGGATTTGGATGATTGGCCTGCATTGCCACAGGTGTGATTTTAATGCTGATTAACAGACTGCCTTCTTACTTTTGCACCAGGATGATCTTCCGGGAGCCTGCTCTGACCTTGGCCAAACAGCTTTTCTCTAAGGGTGCCTTCCTCGTACTCCGTCTTATAAATCCCCCGGTTTTGCAGTTCAGGAATAACGTTATCGATAAACTCCTGCAAGCTTCCGGGGGTTATGAAGTGGGCAAGATTGAAGCCGTCAATCCCGGTCTCCTCCACCCAATGCTGCATTTGATCAGCAATGTCAGCAGGAGTCCCCACCAACACAGTTCCCCTTCCTCCAATCGTACCGATTTTTTGCTTCACTTCCCCTACGGTGAGCTTCTTTTCCGCATATTTGGTGAAATGGGCTGCCGTTGTTTGACCATGGTTAGTTGGCTTATATTCCAAAAACTCCAGCGGATCGTATGCATCCAGATCATAACCGCTTGAGCCGCCATATTGAGCCAATGCAGCGTCCACGCTCCACAGTCTGGAATATTCCTCGAATTTCCCCTGTGCTTCCTGCCGGGTGTCGCCTACGATCACGTTCAAACCCATAAACATCTTGATGTGATCGGGATTTCTTCCATATGCAGCTGCCTTTCTACGTATATCCTGTACGTAGAATCGCAAAGTTTCCACATTAGGCGCCCCAACAAACACACATTCCGCATGTTTAGCGGCGAACTCCCTTCCCTTCTCCGAGCTGCCGGCTTGATAGACGACAGGCGTTCGCTGTGGGGATGGCTCACTCAGATGGGGGCCTGGCACCCGGTAGAACCTTCCTTCATGATTGATTTCATGAACTTTCCCGGGATCCGTGTAGATTTTATTTTTCACGTCCCTGACCACTGCATCATCATCCCAACTGGCTTCCCACAGCTTGTAAACGACCTCCAGAAATTCATCCGCTCTTTCATAACGTTCATCGTGATCGAGCATGCCGTCCAAGCCGAAGTTTTTGGCGGCGCTGGGCAAGTAGGAGGTGACAATATTCCATGCCAGTCTGCCCTGAGTTAAATGATCGAGCGTCGACATCCGTCTGGCATGAGCGTAAGGATGCTCATACGTTGTAGTCACTGTGACAGCGAAGCCCAAATGCTTGGTCGCATAGGCCATTGCTGGTATAATTAATGCGGGATCATTCACCGGCACTTGCACCGCATCCCTCACGGCCGGATCGAAGCTTTGTTTATACACATCGTAGACACCAACCACATCAGCCAAAAAGAGCGCATCGAATTTCCCTCTCTCCAACAGCTGCGCCAGCTCCACCCAATAGCTTAATTCCTTGTAGCGATGCCGTTGATTGCCCGGATGCTTCCACAACCCATGTGAATTATGCATGGCGCTATTCATATCAAAGGCATTCAATCGAATTTGTTTACCCATAGGCTCTCCTCCTTACACCTAAAGTCTTCTAGAAAAAAAGACATAGCCATCAAGCTGATGTTATGTCTCCAGTCATCCGGTTGACATAATCATATTATTCAAATAGGATTAATATGAAATATTTATTTCAGGAGGTCAATTTCATGTTTCAACTTACAAATTACGAAGGCAGTCCAGAGGAACGGTACACCTTGCTGATTCGCCAATTGGAGCATCTTATTGAAGACGAGCCGGATCGCATTGCCAATCTGGCTAACGCCTCCGCTCTTCTTGGACAATTCCTGGAAACCATCAATTGGGTGGGCTTCTACTTGCTGAATGATGCCAATGAGCTGGTACTCGGTCCATTTCAAGGCTTGCCTGCCTGCACCCGCATTGCCTACGGCAAGGGGGTCTGCGGTACCGCTGTTGCGCAAAGACGAACGCAGCGTGTGAATGATGTCCACCTGTTTCCGGGTCACATCGCTTGTGATGCGGCTTCACGGTCAGAGCTCGTCATCCCTTTGTTCCGTCAAGATACCGTTATTGGCGTACTTGACATTGATAGTCCGGTTGAAGCTCGCTTCACCGAGACGGACCAATATTATTTGGAACAGTTTTGTCAGCGTCTAACAGCAGGTACCGCTATTTGACGGTAGGAAGCCGCCGGGTGGGCATTCGGGAGATGGGACGTACCACGGCCGAACAGCTTCTGGCGGTATGTTCCTTCCTCGTATTCTTCCTTGACCCGTCCGCGATTTTGAAGCTCCGGCACAACCATATCAATAAAATCCTTTACGGTCCCCGGCGTAACCACCTGTGCGAAATTTAAGCCATCAATGCCTGCCTCGTCTATCCAACGCTCGATTTCATCGGCAATTTCAATCGGCGTGCCGACTTGCATCCAGCCTCCCCCGAGCTTTCCAATCGATTCCTTCACTTCTCCGACCGTCCGCTTCTTCGTAAACTGGGTATATTGCGCCGCCCTTGTTTGATTTCCTTCCGTGGACATATATTCAAAGATTTGGTCAGGATCGAGCTTTGACAAGTCATACCCGCTGGACCCGCAGTACTGGGCTAATGCTGCTTCACTGCTGCGATACTGTTCAAAATTAAGAAATTTATCGCGTGCTTCCGCCGAAGTTTCCGCAACAATCGCCGAAAATCCTTTAAACATTAAAATTTGTTCGGGATTACGCCCGTAAGCCTTCGCCTGGGAGCGAATATCCTCTACATAAAAGCGGAGCGCCTCCGGCGTCTGTCCACCTATAAACACACATTCCGCATGCTTGGCAGCAAATGTTCTGCCTCTTACCGAGCTGCCGGCTTGGTAAATAACCGGAGTGCGCTGTGGAGAAGGCTCGCATAAATGCGGCCCCGCAACCTGAAAATGCTTGCCCTTATGGCCAATTTCATGTACTTTGGCAGGATCTGCATACATATCGTTGGCCTGATCAAATACAACAGCGCCCTCCCCCCAGCTCCCTTCCCATAGCTTGTAGCATACCTCCAAAAATTCTTCGGCGATTTCATATCGATCGTCATGCTTAATCATCTCATCCAAACCAAAATTTCTTGCTGCATTCGGCAAATACGATGTAACGATATTCCAGGCAACACGACCTTTAGTCAGATGATCCAATGTCGACATTCGACGAGATAGAGCAAAAGGATGCTCATATGATGTCGAAACGGTAACAGCAAATCCCAGATGCTTGGTCGCATGAGCCATCACCGGAACAATCAGCGCCGGATCGTTGGCAGGTACCTGAACCGCATTTTTCACAGAAATATCACGCGTGTCTTTGTATACATCATAGACACCGATAACATCCGCCAGGAATATCGCATCGAATTTCCCTTTTTCCAGAAGCTGCGCCAAATCGGTCCAATAACCAAGTTCATTATACTGTCTGCGCTCGTTGTCCGGATGCTTCCATAATCCGTGGGAGTTATGTCCTACACAGTTCATGTCAAACAAATTCAGCAGCAGTTTCTTCTTCTTTCCCATCTCGTCACTCCCTTTCTATAACCCTGCCTGATTGGGCGGCAATAAGCCGTTCAAATACCAATTGCCCACATGATGCAGCTTCCAGCGTACCGGGTCATGAAGCGTATGAATTCTTCCGTTCCTCCAATGCCGGTCCAAATTATATTTTTCATCCATGGAGGCAGTGCCCGCTACTTCAAACAAGGCGTTAGTGATGTCAATTACGACATCCGTAGCTACAGCTTTAGCTGAAGCAACCAACAACGAGGACTGTCCTGCTGTCTTTTCATTCAAGTTGCTTCGTGCCGTGTCGATAGCAGCGGCCGCTTTCTCCAGCAGCGCTTCTGCCGCCTGAAGCCGCACTCCGAGCTCCCCGAAACGTTTGATCAAATAGGGTTCCTCGGAAGCTCGTGCAGCACCACTCTGGATGGAGGGTCTTGATTTCTCGCGAACGAACCTCGATGCATCCTCGATAGCTGCTACAGCAATCCCTACATCCACTGCAGCATGCATGATCTGGGCAAATGCGCCAAAATATTGAGGCGCTTCGAACGTTTTCCAATGCGGGACTATATAAGCATCGGATACTTCTACATTGCTCAGAACAACACTCCCGCTTGCTGTTGTCCGCTGCCCTATTCCTGACCAATCATCGATTAACGTCAGTCCTTCCGCCTGTCGGGGGATAAATACCGCCACCCGCTTACCGTCGTCGTCATCGGCAAATACAGGTATCCATGGAGAGAACAAGGAGCCGGTACAATAATATTTCCTGCCGTTAACCCTCCATGTACCTTCCCCCGAGCTTGTAACGCGAGTGGACATTAATTTCCCCACACGAGCGCCCCGCTCAGCTAATCCGTTACCAAACTGCGCACCCTTCAACACTTCAGCGAAGAAATATTTCTTCTGATCCTCCGTCCCGTTCAGCTCCAGTACCTTCACAAAGAAATGATGGTTCTGCGGAATTTGCCCGATTGCCGCATCGGCAGCTGAAATGATCTTGAACACTTCAGCCAAGGTAACCGTCGTTACTCCCGGTCCCCCATATTCTTGGGGTACAACCATACTGAGCAGGCCGCTTTCCGCTAACTCCTTAATTTCATCAAAGGGCAAACGGCGATACCGGTCCCGATCCGAAGCGCCGGCGCGAATCTTATCCGCAAACTCATGCGCTATGTACAAAGCCTCTTCGTCCGACTGGATAAGCCTTGCCTCTTTACGATCCTCAAAATAACGGACGGGAACATCGTCTATCATAAAGGATGAAACACGGTCAGAGAGCGGGTTTTGCACCAATCCTGAAGCTATCAAAACTTGTGTGTTTGCAGAAAGCTTCCTGTCAACGAAATCATCGAGTATGAAATCAGACTCCATCAGCTCCTTCTTCAGGTAACTGCTTTTATACTTAGCTAGCAGGTCAAGATGCCATCGATCCAGAGTAAGAGGCAGTTGTTTAAGTAACGATCCGTCATAAGCGGTCTCAATCCGACTCTCGGGAATCCCCACTGCTTTGGCAGCGTAACGGAAAGCATCCTTCTGATGCTTATCCGCCCACTCAGCAGCCAATTGTAGGTGTGCCAGCACTCGCTCAGCTGCCTCCGGGTAAGATTGCATCCATGTAACAGATAGCGCGAAAGCGAACAGCCCGGCTTGCTCTGAATCGGAGTCTGAATCGAAGTCCGAAGCGGAATCCATATCCGTATCTAAATTGCTAATCGCAGCTTTTTGCCCCCAGCGGGGCAGACGCTCCCTCTCAAGCACCCGCGCCCCGGTGATCCGCTCCACATCATAAGCATCAGGTCCGAAAGAGATAATTGCGTCAACTTCACCTTGAAGCAAAGCTACTGTCTCACGCTGCGTATGATTCATTGTACCCGGAGGGAGGTGGACCCAACGGACATCCGATTCCAGCAATCCCGCCTGCTCGATAATTGCCGTAACCCGTTGGATGGCTTCAATCTTATGGATATCTGCACGATTATCCCTATCATAAGAAACACCTATAGTCATTCCCTTAAGATTTGGAATCGAGTTAATCCAGGAATCCGGACGAACCAGAATAAATGCCTTTGGCGTTAGTTGGTTTAAACCTACAATTGCAATCTTCTGTCCTCTGCTTAACGAATAAAGCGTACGTAAGCTGTCGCTATAATAAATGTCTGCTTCCTCTCCGGCAGGAGGTACTTCTAGCGCTTCCCCTTTCTTTAAATCAGCAGCGGGCTCCAGTCGAAATCCCAAGCTCTTTAAATCTTTTTGCATCTCACCTAATTGAAGGGCCAATCCCCAGACGCTCGGAATCTGCAAGCAATCATACCGAATTGTTTTCCATTCGAAAGGCATAACGATCCCCCTCCATTAAATTGTTATGAACGAAAAAAAGGAGACTCAACAGCTTTCCAGGCTGAAGGTCTCCGGCGATCCGGTAGATTTCCTGTTATTTAACACTGCTCACTGGCGTTTGGGAATCAGATGTTGTCGTCCCAGGCAGCTCATTATTGGCTATCATTTCTCCGAATGGACTGATGAAGGATGGATTATCAGCGTTTCGTGAGGAGCCCAGATTCAGCTTTGGAAACAGCAGCTCCGCTGTTCGGTATGCTTCTTCCAAATGAGGATAGCCTGAGAGAATAAACGTCTCAATTCCAAGCTCCGTATATTCTTTCATTCTTGCTGCTATGCTGTCCGGGCTGCCGACCAGTGCGGTGCCTGCACCTCCGCGTACCAATCCGATGCCTGCCCACAGATTAGGACTGATTTCAAGCTTGGAACGGTCTCCTTTATGAAGCTCAGACATTCTTCTTTGTCCTTCGGAATCCATTCGCGCAAAAATTTGTTGGGCTGCAGCAATCGTATCTTCATCCAAATGCTGAATCAATTCAGCAGCCGCTTGCCAGGCTTCCTCTTCAGTCGGCCTGACAATGATGTGCAGACGGATACCGAAGCGGAGCGTTCGCCCCTGTGCCTCCGCCAGCTTACGCATGCGGTTTATTTTTTGTTCCACCTGAGCAGGCGGCTCTCCCCAGGTCAGATACACGTCCACATGCTCAGCTGCGATATCCAGGGCCGCTTCTGAGGAGCCACCGAAATAAAGTGGAGGATAAGGCTTCTGCACGGTAGGATACAACACTTTTCCGCCTTTTACCTGCAAATGATCACCTTCGTAGTCCACATCCTCCCCCTCTAATTCTTTACGCCATATGTTTAGAAAATCATCCGTCAATTCATACCGGTCATCATGGTTTAAAAACACCCCATCACCAGCCAATTCAACCGGATCACCACCTGTCACCACATTTATCAGCAGCCTCCCTTTGGAGAATCTATCCAAGGTTGCCGTCATGCGTGCTGCTAATGTAGGCGACATCAATCCCGGGCGAATCGCAACTAAAAACTTCAAGTTTTCCGTGACCGGCACTAGAGTGGAAGCAACAATCCAGGCATCCTCACAAGATTTACCTGTCGGCAGCAGAACACCGCTGAATCCTAGTTCATCGACTGCTTGTGCGATTTGTTTGCAATAAGAATAACTGACTGCTCTTGCTCCTTCTTTCGTTCCCAGGTAACGGCCATCTCCATGTGTCGGAATAAACCAGAAAACTTCCATTCCTATTCATCCTCTCTCTTAGGTATAGGTGTAATTCCTCTTGGCTCCATATTTGCCCGCTTCTTTTAACAGCTTCCAAACAGGGTCGGTGAATGCTTCTTTATCGGATTTCACATATTGATTGGCGTAAGCTCGGACCGGATCTCCTGCGTAAAAGCGTTCATACAGCTCTTGTCTTGCCCCTAGCGGACTTCCAATCAAGTCCCAAGCAAGCTTGAACAAATGAATTTTTTTCTCTGCGCTTACAGAAGCTCCTTCGAAATACAAGTGCATCAGCTTGGATATCGGCCCGTAAAAATCCTCCATTCCCGATGGTGTCTGGACGAAACCTCCACCTCCTATTTGCTGCAATATTTCAATAGCGCGGGGATAAAACTTCGTTCCAATATTTCTAGCCGTATCAATAAAGGATATCTCAGGCACCAAGACTCCCGATTCGTCATATTTGGCCGCCGCTTCACTCGCAATGACAAGTGCTTTCATCGTATCCACCTGGGTTATCAGCTCACCCAGCTTCTCCTGGATATGTAAATATCCATTGACTCCAATCGCTTCGGCAATTGCAAAAGCAACCCCGGTTACAAATTCCAGCTTCGATACGTAACGGACTACAGTTTGATGGAAAGCTAGCGAATTAGCCGTCTTATTGGCCCGGAGCTTCAATACAGCCTCCGAATCTCCATACAAGAGGACCCTCTCCCAAGGAATAAACACATCATCGAAAAACAACACCGCATCCATTTCTTCATATCTGGAGCTTAATATATGATTTTGCTCCCTGCTATCCGCGAAAGACTCTCTGCACACAATATGCAATCCCGCAGAGTTTGCCGGAACAATAAGGATGTGGGCGTGCTTACGGTCTTTTTTATCGAATTGTAAAAAAGAAAATATAATGAAATCATGTGTATAGGGGGCTCCGGTAGCAATCATTTTCGCTCCACGGACTGTAATCCCATCACTTGTCTCTCTTACGACGTGCAGAAACCGTTCGGCAATCCGGTTATCATCCAGACTGACAGACCGATCAATTTGCGGATCCAGTATCGCTGTGGTCAAAAACAAATCCCGGTCTCTAGCATCCTGATAATAGGACGTGATCTTCGATTCAAAATGAGGATCCAGCTTACCCAATTGTTCCTTTGCTGCATACCAGCCAGTGATCATGGAGCGCCCGTAATCGGATAAACGGCTCATCATCCCATGGGTTTCTTTGGCCCAATAATTAAAAGCCGTACTTCTCTTAGACAAATCTTGTGCAGAATACGGCACCAAGAATGAGCTGTGCGCATAAGTGTCCCTTCCCGAAGGAGCAAAACCAATATGATCACGAACTGCCGGATCATCGAGTTGATTAAATAATCGTTTGATCGTGCCAAGCGTCCCTTGAAATGCAGGATGATCAGACAAATTATCCACTTTCGCCCCGTTTAACCATACATTCCGTCCATCAGCCAAACTCGAAATAAAACGGTCACCCCTTGTTGGCATACCCTCTCTCCTTCAACAACAAATCACATAATACCTATTGATAAAGTAGGTTTAATATGTTTATTATTATACTAATCTCGAAGTAATGTACAACCGATATTTTCTCCTTAAATGTTCTCTAAACAACAGTTTTCCTTGGATTTGTTGGTTATATTCGGTTTATTCAACATATACACGAATAGTGTCCTCAACTACAGAGAACGAAAGAAAACGTAAGAATAAACGTATACCCTTTATCTATCTTTCTTACATACAAACTCAAACACAATTATAAGGAGCTGCCAAACAAGGCAACACATTTCAATAATTAGTTGGTTATCATACAAAAGATGTATTTATGTTGTTTTATCTTTTTGATTCCGATCTCAAGCTTGGAGGTGTCAAATGATTCAGGATTCCCATTCCCCAGACCGTCGAATTCATAGAACTCGTTCAACCATCCTTGACGCATTCGTTTCTTTAATTTTTGAAAAGGGCTTTCCCTCCATTTCAGTAAAAGATATAACAGCTAACGCAGATATAAACAGGTCCACCTTTTACGCTCATTATCAGGATAAATTTGATCTGCTGGACAAACTTATAAAAGAAAAACTGGAGGAATTGTCTCATCTCATCCATCCAACCCCCTCAAGCCCCATAGCATATAGTGGAAATTTCGACGAGCCTGACCCTTTCTTCATCCTGCTGTTTACTCATTTAACCGAAAACCAAAGATTTTACAAGGCTATGCTTTTCAAGCTGGAGCCTGAGGTTTTTACGGTTAAAATGTACGAAGTAATTCGAGAAAGCTTCTATGCAAGGATCGCTAATATGAAGATGGAGCGAAAGCTGTCCGTTCCAATGGATATTTTACTTAATTATTCAAGTTCATCTGTGATGGGGGTCATCCTGAATTGGATTAATGACCCCACTATGTATACTCCCCACTACATGGCCTTGCAGCTCACTCGCCTTACTATGCTGGGGACCTATAGAACGATGGGGTTATTTGATTGACAAAAAAAGACTCCCGGCCTTTATCCCCCAAGAGGAGGCCGGAAGTCTCTTTCATTAATTCAGAAAAACTGCTTTTGATTGGTCATATATGGGTTTTAAATATCCAAAGCATCTAATAGCTTGTAAATAATTACTGCCGCTTCCGCTCTGCTGGCTGGACGGCTCGAACGGAATGTATGATCCTCGTACCCGCTCAAAATCCCGGCTGATACAGCAGCATTCACAGACGCTCCGGCCCAAGCAGGTATGCTGGGAGCATCCTGGAAATTCAGCTCCCCATCGACCGATTTCCTCACAGCCTTGTTCAATGCGTTTGCGATCATTACGGACATTTCAGCACGCGTAATTGTCTTGTCCGCTTTAAATAATTTGGCTCCATTTTCCTCATAGCCTTGGATGAAACCTGCTTTTACAGCCGCGGTGACATAGGCTTTGGCCCAAGCCGGAATTTCGCTATCATCTGCAAAATCCGTTATGGTAGCTGTAGTCGGAAGGCCAAGCGCTTCTACGAGAATTTTGGCAAATTGGGCCCGGGTTACCCTATCCTCAGGACGGAAAGATTTATCCTCTAACCCTTGAATCACATTCATTCCGATTAATCGGTCGGTATAAGGCGCTGCCCAATGGCCTGCCAAATCCTTGAATGTTGTCGGTTGGTAGTCATAAACAGCAAACTTGGTAAAATGCTTCACACTAATCGTAATGGTTCCATCCGGGTTTACGGTTCCACCGAGATAGATCCAGCGTTGCTGCTGTTCATTATAGTAATAAACCGCAGCCTTGTGTCCCTCAATCACTTGATCAGCCTTATAATTAAACGTAATCTCTATCGGCTTGTTGAAGATGTGACCCGTAGTGCTGGTGAATTCAACTGGCTGGCTTAGTGCTTGAAGCTTGCCTTCCGAAGGCACCTGATCAGCCGGGATTACAACCAGATTGATCTTAGCATCGGCAGGTATAGCATCGGCAGGAACCTTGAATTTGGCGACATCTTTAAGGCTTCCTTCTGCTCCCTGTTTAGCATTCACGGTCACTTCCAGGGAAGGCCGTTGCTCTGAAGATGGATTGGTTGTTGACGGCGTGCTTGGACTTACGCCTCCGCTGCTTCCACCGTTTCCACTGCTGCTTCCGCTACTATTACCGCTGAATACATTAACCGTACGAACAACCTCTACAGCAGCATTCCCTGCTAAATCCTTTACGTTGTAATGCAGCGTGTATATTCCTCTAGTTTGCTTATCTACCATTCCAGTGACTGCTACTGAATCCGAGATTCCTGCATTATCAGCTGCTGTAGCCCCCTGCTCGATATATTCAGTTCCTAAGGGCAGGTTAATCGTGGAATCACCCTTAAGGCTAATAACAGGGCTTGTCCGGTCGATATTCACCACCAAAGGCTGCAACGCTTCGTTGCCTAAATTATCGGTTGCCCGGAATAATAACGTATGAGTTCCTTCGTCGGTTACGTTTACGCTGCTGCCATTTTCGTAAGGCACGTAATGTTGCCCACCATCAGTAGATAACTGCACAACATAGGATACCATCGGCGAGTAAACGCTGGCGTACACGCTGGCCGTGACGTTCTGATTCGTCCAGGTACCGCTCAAATATGACTGTCCATCCGCGGTTTTCATTGTGCCTTGAAGTTGCAGCGAAGCTGAGTTATCCGCGCCTTTCACAGTTACATAGAACGTCTTGGACCCGGTTACCACGCCCCGCTTGAATGTAGCGGTTAAATTGACAACTGTATCCTGCTTAGGACGGAAAACCAGCTTGCCGTCATCCGCAATCAACAGGTGGTTCGAGCTTTTCCATGAAACAGTCGCGCCATGCAGGCCGTCTTGCGGTAATGCAATATCAGATGTTATCGCGCTTGTATTCCCCAAATCTGCAGCTGCTGAGGAATCCGTAACCGCTTGTTGATCGCTATAAGGTTCAGTGCTTACAAAGATCGGATTCGAATAAAACCACAAGTCATTATAGTTCCGTTTGTTGATTTCTGCAAAGCGGGTTTCGTTATCCGCAATGTCCGTTTTTACATCCACTAACGGCTCTCCGTTGCTCGTCTCCCCATCGACGTTCATCCCGAGATTAGTGCCCCTTAATCTGAAATAGCGGTTTTTGCTGGCGGCTCCCAAACTATAAGTAATTACATTATATCCTTCTTCATCCTTCTTCCAATCGCTGCTGGTAAATGTTTCCACGACCTTGGTCGAATCGTTGGTATCCTTGTTATAGGCGTCTGTTCCTGGTGTCGTCTTGCCAGTTACATCCCCTGAGATCAAATCCACATGATCCAGCTTAACATTATCTCCGTTATTATTCTTCTCCGGACTTTTGAATCGGATGGTAAGCTGAAGGCTATCCCCTTCCTTCACATGAAGGTCTCCGCCCATCTCTTCCTTGTTTCCGTTGCCGGCAATATTAAAATCAAGCGCATTAATCAAATCACCGAAAACAGAGAATGATTTCCCCGACTTCATTCCTTCAAGGATAGCCTGCATATCAGTTCCATTCACCCAAGTATAATTCTTGGAGTATTGGCCTGGCCAATATCCACTTGAGTATTGACGATTACCGCTTATCTCGAAATGAGAGTCCGAATTGGAATAGGTCCAAAATCTGCGTCCTTCTCCAAGCAGCGCATCCCATGCGCCCCCCAGCTTTGCAAGCATATAGTCTGCTCCGCCATGAGTTTTATTCTTGGGAGAGGATAAGTTCAAGCCGCCTCTATCGGGTTCCATTTGGTTACCTGGCATGCCTTCAAATCCGAAAACAACATCAGGAGCTAAATTGTTGAAGTCACGAATATCTGCAATTGTGTATACCGTTTTTCTCGACGGGTGATTCAAAATCGCATAACTGGTCTTTGGATAATTCGTTTCAAGCCATTTCAAACCCGTCCGCGCATCGTCACGCGTCTTGAAGACCTTGCTGTCTTTTGCATTCCATGCGCTCACATCGGCTGGGTCAAACAAACTTGCAGCTCTATCTGAAAATAAATACTCAAACTGATTCGATACCTTCAAAGCTGCGGGCGATCCGGGATTATCCGTTAATATTCCGACTCCAACATGCTCATAGGTGGGCATGTCCCATTCAAACCCCGAGAAAATCGTTTTATCCTGATACTTCCCTGCTTGCTGCAGCTGCTTGATTTTGGGTGCTTGAAACCTGATAATACCTTCCGATAAGGGGATTGGCCCTCCCATTACAGGGTTACCTTCAGCATCAGACTTCGACATTCTCAAATGATCCGAGATTGCAATCCAATCCATACCATACTTCTCAAATCCGTTATCCAACACACTTTCAAGAGATTGCACCACACCGTCAGAATTTGCCGCGTCATCGGATTGAGTGGTGTGTACGTGATATTCACCTGTCATCCATTTACCTGTACTAGGAGCACTACTAATGTTCATCTGCGCATTAGAAGCCCCGTATACAGTTGCCGTTGGTATGCTTTGCCCGAATAGACTGACCGTAAGAGGGAAGAGGGTTGCCAGTCGAAGCCATTGCATTGATTTGTTAGATAACAAGTTATTAACCTCCGTTATATAAGTAGATTAGTTATGTTCCAGGTTTTCAAACTATGTTATTTATGCTCTATAATTACCCTCCCATGCTGATGTATTTGAAGCTTAATGTAAGCAATTATTAGTCTACAAGATGACTTTCCCGGATGCTATAGAATGAGGACAAACTATATAATATCTTAATAACTAGCTAGCCTATTACGGATTGATAGACACACTTCAAAAAAAGTTTACACAACAAAATCAGCACTAGTCATAGAGCCAGTACTCAAGGAAATTGCAGCTCTTATTTCATCCTTGAAATAATCTCCCTGCTTCAGAATCCATAAGAACAACAAGATGCGGATGTGTTTGAAGCAGCGAAGCAGGGCAATCCGTTGTAATTGGGCCCGTTAATGCACGGTGGACAATATCTGCTTTATCAGCGCCTTTTACTACAAGCAGAATCATTTTAGCCTTCAGAATAGTTCCTACACCCATTGTCAATGCGTGGCTAGGTACCTGCTCCATCGAATCAAAAAAGCGTGCATTCGCCATACGAGTTTCTTCACGCAGCTCAACAACATGAGTGCCACTGATTAATGCATGATCGGGTTCGTTGAAGCCGATATGTCCATTATGACCGAGGCCAAGCAGCTGCATGTCAATCTGACCTGCTTGGTCCAGCAGCTTGTCATAACGCGCGCATTCCTCCCTAGCATTAAGAGCATTTCCATTCGGAATATGCACTTGAACACAGGGAATGTCAATCTGGTTGAACAAATGCTTGTTCATATAGCTGTGATAACTTTCTACGTGATCCTCTGGCAAACCAACATATTCATCCAGATTGAAGGAAGTTGTATCCTTGAAATTAACTATGCCACGCTGGTAGCTTTTAACGATTTCTTCATAAATCCCTATCGGTGTACCCCCTGTCGCGAGACCAAGTACCGCTCGAGGGTTTGTTTGTACGAAACCTGTAATGATCCCTGCTGCTGATTCATGAAGCTTCACATGTGTATTGAAGGTTAACAGATTCATGGTTATGCTCCTTATGTTCGAAGAGGTTAGATTAAATTAATAAATCCGCCTGTCTTTTTTAGAGAGACGGATTTATCACAAGCACAATAATTCCCTCTTATAGTTTCGTAGTTGCCGCCGCGGTCACAGCCTCGAATTTCGGTAAATAGGACTTGTTCGCTTCTAGTATTTCGTCCAGCAATGGTTTAGCGATATCCACCGAACCTACAAGCGGATGAATGGTCAATGCTTGCAGCGCGGAATCATAATTACCATTCACTGCAGCTTCGATCGTAAGCTCCTCGTACGCTTTAACAATTTGCAGCAATCCGCGGATTTTGGCATTGATCGGAGTCGTGATCTGTATGGGCTTGGCTCCTTCAGAATCAATAATGCAATTTACTTCAATCGAAGCGTCGTTTGGAAGCACTGGGATCGTTCCGTTATTTTTTACATTTACGATTTGAACGTCTTTTTTATTGTTATAAATGGATGAAATCAAATTAAGTGCCGCTTCCGAATAATATGCTCCCCCACGCAGCTCCAATTGTGGTGGCTTGAAGTCCAGATTAGGGTCCTTATATAGCTCGAACAATTCAGCCTCCACCTTTTTGACTGCTTCCGCCCGTGTACCTCTGTTAGCCGCTTCTTCCATCTGTTTTTTAAGCATATTGTCTTTCATATAATAATAGCGATGATAGGCGCAAGGCAGCGCCCCCAATGACCGTAGAAACTCTTGGTCCCACGCAAAACCAGGAATATTTTGCATCGTAAACCGATTGACTCCGGAAGCTTGGAATAATAGCTCCTCCGTGCGGTCTTCGCCATCTACTAGAATCTTGGTTGTCCAGTTCAGATGGTTGATCCCTACCATTTCAATATCGACCTGGGAAACATCAACCTTCATGACGTCGGCAATTTGCATCTTTGTTTCGATAGGAAGGTTGCAAAGGCCGATAGAACGGACTTTGGAATATTTCAGAACCGCTTCTGTGACCATGCCTGCCGGGTTGGTAAAATTGATCAGGAAAGCATTAGGAGCTAACTCCTCAATATCTTGGCAAATATCGAGAATTACGGGAATTGTCCGAAGCCCTTTTGCAAAGCCGCCTGCACCTGTCGTTTCCTGCCCGATGCAATGGTGGCTGAGCGGGATTCGTTCGTCGCGCCCGCGAGCCTCAAGAAGCCCGACACGCAGCTGAGTGGTAACGAAATCAGCATCACGAATCGCTTCGCGACGATCGAAGGTCAAATGTAAACGGATCGGTATATTTGCTTTTTCCAGCATCCGCTTGGCCAGCTTGCCGACGATTTCAAGCTTTTCCCGGCCCGCTTCGATATCTACTAAATATAAGTCGCTAACTGGAAGCTCATGATACCTTTTAATAAAACCTTCGATCAACTCAGGGGTATAAGATGAACCTCCGCCAATAACGGCAATTTTTAAATGCTGCTTTTTCATTCTTCATAACCTCCACTAATACTAAATTTCCGATGCATTTCTTCGTTGGTGTGGATTTGCAAATGGTCCATAGCCAGTAGAACAGCTCCATACACAGGAGCCATTTCAGGAATGATCAGCTCAATAGACGGATTCTCTGCTTCTATAGTTTTACGCAATTCATCCAGCAGAAACGGGCTCCTGCCTTTTTGAATGACACTGCCCACCAATACGATTGGAATCGTCTGTGAGTTAAAGCCCCCAAGCTTCCGAATGACAGCATTTCCGGCAATTCCTAATTCCTTTCCGGCATCACGTAAAATACGGATAGCCAACGCATCGCCATCGTCCGCCGCTTCATGCAATGAAACGGTGAGCCAGCCTTCGCGAATTTGGTAAATTCCCCGGTCCAAAAAATCGTCAATAAGCGTCTCCATACTGGAGTACCCAAAATAGCGAAGTAATTTATCCGGTAAGGTCGAAGCAATCTCCCTGCCTTCCCAAGACCGTACAGCCTCGCGAAACATCGTAGTTGCCATGTAGCTGGAGCCTACGCTGTCACCGTATAAATAACCGTTGCCTCCGACCTGAACAGTCGCTCCCGCTTCGTTCCTTCCTGCCGCGTTGCTTCCACTACCGCAGATCAGCACAACCCCTACATTGCGCGGACTTCCCGTCCTAAGACCTTCCATAGTATCGCATACCATATCACACCGCGAAAACGGAATTGCTTCCAAAGCGGGACGCATCAGCGCATAGTCCCGATCCCGGTCAAGACCGGCTAATCCGTACTCAGCAAATGCGATGTCCGAATAAGTTAACCCGGCCGATTGCAGCGCCAGCTCGACGGACTCCTTGATGTGGGCAATGGCAGGCTCAACGCCCACGATCTGGTGATTGGCACACCCAGCCACGCCGCTGCCAATTTTGTTTCCTTTTTCATCAACGATGACGGTATATGTTTTCGATCCACCGCCGTCTACCCCAAGAATAAATGGCATCATGCTCACTCCTTTACCCCGCCGGCCGTCATGCCACCAATAATGTACTTATATAAAATTAAAGAGATGATTACCGGGGGAAGCGAAGCCAGAAATCCGCCGGCCGTCATGGAGCCCCAATCAATGCTGTGCTTGCCTACGAATTCGGCGATCATGACCGGCAGCGTTTTGGAAGCGTACGTTTGTGTAAACGCATTGGCGAACAAAAACTCATCCCAAGCATTAAGGAATGTAAAAATCGCCGTAGCCGCAATACCAGGCATCGCTAAAGGCAAAATTATTTGAATCATTGTCCGCAAACGGTGACAGCCGTCCACATAGGACGCTTCCTCCAGCTCCTTCGGAATGGACTGAAAATACCCGGCAAGCAGCCACACAACATAAGGCAAACTAAACGAGGTGTATGAGAAAATAAGCGCCCAAATCGAATCAAGCAGCGGCGGCGTGCGGAAAAAGACAATGCCGGTGAAAGGTATGCCCACCTCGATACCATCACGAATCATGATGTACAAAGGAGTAATAATACTGATAGAAGGCATAATCTGTATAGCTAAAATAATAAATAGTGATGTTTTACGAAATGGAAATTGTAGTCTTGAAAAAGCGTATCCCGCAAAAACACCCATAAATATCGAGATCAAGGTAACCAGCACGGATACAATTACGCTGTTCTTCAGTGCACTGGCGAACACAGCGGCGTTGCTTCCGGCCAATAGTCCGATGTAATTTTTAAGTGTCGGTGAAAACGGAATTAAATGCCCGTTAATCAGTTCGACTTCTCTTGAGATGGATGACAAAAACAAGTAAATGAAAGGTGTAAGTGTAAAAATTGTCAGCATAATCAGACCAAGCCACAGCCAGAAGGGTGGGAACAGCTCGGTGCTGGTCGTTTGGAACATACGATGCCATCTCATTTTTTTCGGCAAGACAGCGGCAAGGATAAGCGGTATTTTCTTTTGCATGTATACCCCCTGGTAGATTCCGGCTTAATGTTCATTACGTTTGTTCAGAAGTCCAATATAAATTATAGCGAGGATGAGAATGACTATGGTCGTCAGCCACGCCATCGCAGATGCTTTCCCGAGAAAGAAATAACGGAATGCATTATTAAACGTAAGGTAAGAAATGGATGTCGTCGCATCTCCAGTAAATACGGTCAGAACATCGTACACCTTGAACGCCCCCATAGTACGCAGGATGACGGCCATCATCATGGAAGGAATGAGCTGCGGAATCGTAATGTAACTTATTTTTTTCCAAAAGCCCGCCCCATCAATCATAGAAGCTTCATACAAATCCGATGATATTGTCTGCAATCCGGCCAATAAAATGATCGTCATGAAAGGTGTCATTTTCCATACATCAGCAATGATGACAAAATAAATCAAATGATTGGAATCGGCAAGCCACACCGGGTTAACATCGGGAGCCAGAAGATGCAGCTGGTGCAGGATGACCGTTAGACCACCGTATCCCGGTTGGAAAATCCACTCCCAAGTCAAGCCGTTGACGAGAGTCAGGAGCGCCCATGGAATAATTATGATTGCTCTAAAAAAAGCTCGCCCTTTGAAATTTTGATTCAGTAGCATTGCACTGGCTAAGCCAAGAACTAGTTCCAGCGCTACAGACACCACCGTAAAGATCAAAGTCCGGTTCATCGCCAGCCAAAATTCGGTGCTGCTTAATATTTCGGAATAGTTTTCAAAGCCTACCGCACGTGTCGTTGAGCCGTCCATCAGGTTGTAATGAAAGAAGCTCCATACCAATGATTGATAAACAGGGAACAGAAAGGTTTTCACAAGTAAATAAGCGGTAGGCAGTATGAACAGCAGCGCCATTATGATGTTTTTCCGGTCATTGTTTAAAAAAGTTGCTTTGCCTTTGACGCCAAAAGTTTTATTCATACGTGGTCCCCCTTATGGAAAATAGAGCGATTAGCTAACGATGCCTAACCGCAATTTCCCCTCTGATCATTTTGAGGAATCGGCAATCGCCTTTTCGATTTTTTTGGCGGCATCGTTTAACGCGTTCTCCGGCGTTTTTTGACCAAGCAATGCATTATGCAGCTCACCGGCTAACGTATCGGACCAATTTACGTAGCCTGGAGCATTCGGACGGTCTTTGCCGTAGTTAAACTGCTCCGAAATTTTGGTCAATGTTTGCGTCGTATCGGCCAGCTTGAGATCCGGGCTTTTATATAACTCAAGCAATGTCGGATAAAAGCCTTCCTCAGTAAACTCATCCATTTGATATTCCTTTTCACCCGTCCACTTGAGGAACGTCAAGGCCGCTTGTTTGCGCTTACTGCTTTTCATAATAGCCAGCCCTTCGGAGCCCGTTACCGCGGCAGAGATAACATTGTCTTTTCCTGGCATCAACGTGACATCGGTCTTGTTTACAACACTTGATTTGTCCGGTTCGTTGAGTTCAGGATAATGTCCTTCCCAAGCGCTCATCATCGCCAATTTACCGGCTGCGAACGAGCGGGATACATCTTCCTCAGACCATTGCAGGCTTGCCGGATCGACCGTTTTATCCTTAAGCAGATCAATCATGAATTGCAGCGCTTTCACACCACCGCCTTGATTAAAGGACGGCTTGCCGCTATTGTCGAAGAATTGTCCGCCGAACGCGTAAGTGAGACTCACATAATCGCAGATCAATGCTTCAGATTGCTTCCAGGACCAGCCGGAGGCATATACCCCGTTAGTCGTTAACTTCTTGGATACCTCACGGAATTCATCCCAAGTTCTCGGGGGAGCGGAGATGCCGGCTTTCGCCAAAAGCTCTTTATTCCAATATAAATGCTTCGTGGACGAATACCATGGCATCGCCATAACATGTCCGTTATAGGTAACGGAGCTTAAGGAAGACGGAGTAAATCTAGCTTGAACGTCTTTTGGAATAACTTGGGTTAGATCCTCGGCCAGATTTCCTTTAAAAAACTGTCCCGCCCAGATCGTATCCATTTCTACAACATCGATATCCGTTGAGTTGGACATGGCAGAGGTCGTTATTTTCGAATACAACGAGGTATAATCTACCCCCATAATATTTACTTTAATACCGGTTTTTTCGGTAAATTTCTTAACCATCGCGATTCTGGGGCTCTCCCCTCCGCTTGTAGTTGCCCAAAGAACATTGATGGTTTGATCCTTTAATGTAGGATCGCCTGTTTTGCTCCAATCCAAATCATTTGACCCTTGAGGCGACTGTTCATTGCCAGGCTTCGTGCTCGTCGGCGGGGTTACACCTGGAGCTCCCGTACAACCAGCTAACATAGACAAGCTTACTGCTCCAGCAATTAAGACATTCCGTTTTTTAATCATTCGTGCACCTCCGTATTTTCGTTAAAAATGATGGGATAAGAACTGGACTTACTGGCATAGACATAGAACCGGAGAAGCAAGAACTCATTTCTTTAGTATGGCCTGCACCCCCTTAATAAAATCAAATAAAACAATAGTACAAATAACTTAATTCATTATTTTGTTATAACAAAATATTAGAAATGATGCTCCTCTTTTACTCTTGATCTACCTGATTACAGCTAGGATTTTAGAAGATAAAGAACCAATTCAACGAATAGTAATGTTGTTATAACAATTCATGATATGAATTATAATACAAATTCATATTTAGCGTAGTTCGATTATAGTTTCTTTCAATCGATGCGTCAATAATAATGACACAAAATTTTATTTGTAATAATTGTAAGCGATTCCCTAATGTTCATCTCTAACTATATGTAAGCTAATATCACACATTTTCTGCTATATCTATCTATTAATTTTAAAAGAGAACATACCGCCAATCACTATTTTATGATATGATACTTTTAGTCGTGTTGTTACTACAACATAATAAAATTTGTTATGATGAATATGAAAGGCATATTCGGAGGTTTCTAATGGACATAAAAAAAGACGGCGTCGCACTTTATCACACTGTAAAAGAAAAGCTATTGGGAAACATTGAAGACGGAAAATACACGCCTGGACAGCAGCTTCCTACAGAATCGGATCTTTGCGAAATATTTGGAGTAAGCCGGACGACGATTCGTCTTGCATTAAACCAATTGAAGTTAGAAGGACATATTTATCAGATCCAAGGAAAGGGTACCTTCGTATCTCTTCCCAAAGTCGAAGAATCCGTCACTCCATATCGCAGCTATAGGGAGTACCTTAGAGGACTCGGTTTACAAGTGGAGACGAAAGTCATTCAGCTTAACGTTGTTTCCGCAGACAAGCATTTGGCCAAAATGTTGAATATTGCGGAGCAAGATGCAGTGTTTCGACTGGAGAGACTTCGCTTGGCTGATCACACACCTTTGCTGTATTCGATAACCTATATCCCCTGGAAGGTTACTCCCGGTTTGAATAAAGAAGAATGCTCAGGCTCCTTGTACGAATTGATGAAAACTAAGTTTTCAATCCAGCTGTCCCACTGTGTCGAAACTCTTGAGCCGATTCTGGTCGACGAAGCAATCAGCAAGCATTTGAATGCTCCAGTCGGAGCGCCTTCGTTTCTGCTCAATACGATTTCCTATGCAAAAGGACAAGTTCCGGTGGAATATTCACACGAAATTTTCCGTGGAGACCGTGCCAAATTTACGATAGAACGGAAATTATAGCCTACACATAAAGTACTACTATTTTTCCGCACTGAAAGGAGTTTATTGACATGTTTGAAACCCCATGCCTCATTATCGACGTTCCAAAAATGAGAAACAATATTCGTTTGATGGCCGAAATGGCAGAGCGCCATGGCATTCATCTCAGACCACATGCCAAAACTCACAAGCTGCCTTCCATTGCAAGAGAACAAATGGCTGCGGGAGCCGTAGGAATTACCGTTGCCAAAATATCTGAGGCCGAAGTAATGGCCGAGCACGGAGTCAATAATATTTTTATAGCTTACCCGCTTGTTGTGGAATCCAAAATTGAAAGGGCTATAAGGCTCATCAACAGTCGAAGCATCCATCTGGTGCTTGGCATAGACAGCTTCGAAGGAGCATCCCTGATGTCCCAAATTGCGGTACGTCACGGGCGCACTCTTAATGTACGATTAGAGGTGGACACGGGACTTAAAAGAACAGGTGTTCCTTTTGACAACGCTCTTCGTCTGGCCCAGATTATTCATGTATTGCCTAATCTGAGTTTAACCGGGATATACACCTTCCGTGGAGCTCTGTTGAATGGACAACCGACATTGGATTTGGAGAAGGCAGGAATGGAAGAAGGACAATGGATGGTGAAGCTTGCTGACGAAATGAGAGCACAGGGAATTCCCATCCATGAAGTGAGCGTAGGATCAACTCCTACCAGTATGTATGCCGCCCGCATCAAGGGGGTCACTGAGGTTCGACCAGGTACCTATGTGTTTTATGACCGCATGCAAGCCCAATTAGGGGTCACCAGTCTTGAAGATTGCGCGGCTTCGATTCTGGCCACTGTTATCAGCCGGCCTACCGTGAATTATGCTGTCATCGACGGAGGAAGCAAAACATTCGCAACCGATGTTCAGCCTAACACGCAGCCGTTGCAGTTAAAAGGCTTCGGCCATATTGCAGAAGCGTCTGACGCCGTGCTGGAACGTTTGTCAGAAGAGCACGGCATGCTCCGGCTGGAGCCTCACCACTCTTTTCAAGTGGGTGACCGCATCCATATTATCCCTAACCATATTTGCAGCACGCTAAATCTTCATAATAAAGTATATCTGGTTGATGGTGATCGTATCGAAGAGCAGCCGATTTTGGCACGAGGCATGCTGGAATAAACATAAAATCCCAACCCAATGGAGGAAAAATTCTATGTCCATTATTGAAAATCGTCTTAAAGAATTAGGAATCGAGCTGCCGCCTGTCGGCGAGCCAAGATTCAGCTATATCCCATGCAACCGTACAGGCAACCTGCTCTATTTGTCCGGTCAAGACTGTCGAATTAACGGCACTCTGATGTTCGAAGGGAAGCTTGGCAGTGATTTGAGCATTGAGCAAGGACAACAAGCTGCCCGTCAAACTATTATTAATTGTTTAGCCGTCATGAATAGCTACTTGAAAGATTTGGACCGCGTTGTGAAAATTGTAAAAATGCTCGCCTTCGTCAACAGTGCTCCTGGATTCAGCGACCAGCCTTATGTAATCAACGGGGCGTCGAACTTGTTAATTGAAGTTTTCGGGGAGAACGGCAAGCATGCCCGTTCAGCGATCTCATCCAATGAATTACCCTTTAATACTCCAGTCGAAATCGAATTGATTGTTGAAATCAGAGACTAAAAGGTAAGCAGTCGCTTGGCATAATCCGTGCATCTCCCCGCAAGCGAGGATTTACGCCGCGCCTCATCAACTGCCACCATAACTATTTTTTAACAAGCATGTCTAAATCAACGTATTTCGGGTAATCCTTCATAATAAACGAACTCTCCTTGCATGTTAGCTCTGCTTAGACATTATGGTTTATTTCCCCAATAACCAAAATTGCCTAAGTAACCTACGTTTCTGCAACTCTGAGAGTTCGTTTTTTTCAATTATAGTAAGTATTAGGCTCCTGCCACCCGCAAACGGAACTACGATCCTCTAAATGCCCAGTACCCCCAAGAAAACAAAATGTTACGGAACTACAATGCGCTATTTTTTCAATATTAAGCTGAAACCCCACATTTCAGGCAAATAAGGGATCGTACTTCCGTTTCACTTGATTGATAACGTGTGCACCTCAAAATAGCGGATCCACGTTCCTCAAGCTCTCTCTCGATTGGACGTGGATTGCGCTTCCTGCATGAAACTCCCCACAGTGAATTTGTCATTCATAGCAATCAATATAAGACTTTTGTACTATTTACTAATCCTGAAAATATAAACCAATTACGATTCAGCCATGATTTTAACAGATGTTCCGCTATTTTTTCCTATTTTTAACTTAAAAAAGATGCCTTTAGTCTCTATTTTGTGTATTTACATACTGTATTGATAGGCATATTGGTCTATAATAAGAATGGGATTTGACAAATTATGGCGAAATGTTGTCAAAGTCTTAACATACACCTAAAACATAAGGGAGCACTCGATGCCTATGCTGCACGAAATTAAAGTAAATCAAAGGAAAAATATTAGTCTTGCCACTCTTTTAACAGGACTAGTCTCCTTATCTGTTCTTCTGAATTTAATCATTCTTCTCATTGCCTCCTATCAATCAAGCAAAAAGTCATTAATCGACACTACGCTAACTTTGAATCTTACTAATGCAAGTAAAATGAGTCAAACCATAGACTCTCTGTTTAAATCCATGCGGAGCAGCCTGCAATATTCGGCGAATACATTTTCAAATATAAGCTTCATGAATGCAGATACAATCTATTCTAATCTGGAATTAATACGTAATAGCAGCAATTACTTTAATTCCATGGTATTGGTTGATGAAACAGGACTTATTCGAAACATGTCTCCGGGCTCCCTCGGTTCAGCAGGCAAATATATTACATCAGAAGCAGCAAAAACCGCGTTGGCCTTACAAAAGCCCTACCTCTCCAAACCTTACGTAGCCTCAGGTAACGGAAACCTTATCGTATTTATGAGTGAGCCCATCTACGATATGGATGGTATATATCGAGGCTATATAGGAGGTACTATTTATCTTGAGGAATCCAACGTTTTGAATATGATCTTCGAAAGCAATCCAACGGACGAAATAGGTTCTTACTTTTACATAGTGGAATCCGACGGTCGTTTACTGTTCCATCCCGATACAAATCGGATAGGTGAAGATATTAGCGCCAATCAAGTTGTCGGAAAGCTTATTCGGGGACAAAGCGGCCATGAAGAATTGGTCAATTTACATGGAGAGGATCAATTAGCGGGATACGTATTGGTTCCGGAAAATGGTTGGGGTGTAGTTGTGGTGTCGCCTGTCGGCGTCGTATACGACCAACTTAATAATCATATTAATTCCGTATTGTTGAATATGATCATTCCGTTTTCAATATTGCTGTTAGTAGTCATATGGCTTGCCCGAAAATTAGCGAAACCTTTCGTAGCCTTGGCTGACTTTGTGAGCAAAATCGGCAGAGAAAAAGTCGAAGTCCCTGAAATAAAGCATCATTGGAACAGAGAGGCGGATTTGTTAACAAAATCAATCAGATATGCTTTATCGGATATAAAAAAACAGACTGATCAATTGACACTTGATGCAACCACAGATCCATTGACCGGGTTAACAAACCGAAGAACACTTGAGGTCATCATGCATCAATGGATTGAGGAACAAAATTCTTTTTCTATTATTATTATGGATATCGATAGATTTAAAACCATTAATGACACATTTGGTCATCAAGCCGGGGACAAAGTGTTAAAGCATTTCACAAAAATTATTACTTCCACTGTAAGGCCGGGCGATGTGTGCTGTCGTTTCGGAGGAGAAGAATTTATTGTTCTTATTTCACATGTTGCTCTTGATGAGGCTTTTCTTGTGGCAGAACGAATTCGCAATAGATTTGAAAAAAGTGTCAATCCTATCGGGCGGACTATTACCGTCTCACAGGGTATCTCACACTATTCTTCTCACTCCGTTTCGGCTGAAGAGCTGATTTATATGGCCGACCAAGCTTTGTACAAAGCTAAGCAATCAGGAAGAAACCGGACAATTATTGCGCAGATGCGAAAGGAAAGAGCTTAGTTATCGAAGTCGAAGCCAGACATGCAGGCGTATTTAATCTCAAGGAGAGGCGATCATTTGTAAAATAGAGTTGCTGAATCAAAGGGGCTGTTCCAAACCAGCATTGCCTTTCGGCTTTGTTAGCTTGGAACAGCCCCTTGATCGATGTCTGAATGCAACCATGTCTTACTCTACTCACATTAGCAAATCAGGCAGAACCGTTACGATCCAAGGTACATAAGTAATCAATAACAAGACTGCTATGACCGCCACCAGAAAAGGCCAAATTTGTTTCGTGTACTGACCTACTGTCACTTTATTAAGCGAACACACGGTAAACATCATCGTCCCGAATGGAGGATGAATTCCGCCAATCGTAATATTTAAAACCATCACAATTCCAAAGGCTACAGGATCGATCCCCAATTGCAAAATTGTAGGCATCAAGATAGGTGTCATTATAATCAATATCGCGCTGCCGTCCGCCAAACATCCAATAAGCAATAAGGCTACATTGATAATAAGTAATATTAAATAAGGGTTATCGGTTATAGAAGTCAGAAACTCTGCTGCCATATGAGGAATCCGTTCAAAGGTAAGCATACGGCCTAACCCGTTGGAAGCAGCCATAATAAGCATGATGATCGCGGTAATCCTAACCGTTTCTGCGAGCACAGGAATGAGATCCTTTAATTTTAATGTGCGATAAATAAAAAATCCTACGGCCAATGTACAAACAACGGCCATTGCAGCTGCCTCTGTCTCGGTAAATATGCCTATCCGGATCCCTCCGATGATCACAACAGGGATAACTAACGCCCATGACGCTTCCAAAAAGGAAGACCATAATTCACGCGGGCTGGCCATCTTCTGACGAGCTGACTTATAACCGCGCCGTTTGGCTATGATATGAACAGTAACCATTAAAGCTATACAGATCAGAATGCCGGGAATAACACCACCCATAAACAATTTCCCGATCGAGACATTGGCCAAATATCCAAATAAAACTAATGCGATTCCCGGAGGAAGTATCGGACCCATAATGGAGCCGGCAGCTGTAAGTGCCGAAGACCAGGCACGGTCATAGCCGCGTTTCTCCATTTCCGGAACAAGTGTCTTGGATAAGGCTGCTGCATCCGCATTAGCCGAACCTGACAGCCCGCCCATGAAAGCATTGGATAATACATTGACCTGAGCTAACCCTCCCGTCAAATGCCCAACGAAATTTTCACAGAAAACTAAAATTCTTGAGGTCATACCGGAAGCATTCATGATCTCACCTACAAGAATAAAGAAAGGAATAGCTAATAACGGAAAAGATTCCATTCCACTGACAAAAGCTTGAAATACTAACACCGACGGCATGGTATCACTAGTGAAGAAATAAATAGATGTAGCGAATAAAATAGCTAATGCCACCGGCATACCAAGGAAAATAGTTACAAAAAGAGAGCTCATGGAAGCGCCTATCAACTAAACCACCTCTTTCACGATGGAAACCTCTTGGTTAACAGGTGTCCTCTTATCATACAAACTCTTGATACTCAAAATGAATTGCGTACATACCCGTAAACATAGGAAACCAAATCCTAGCGGCATAGAAACATATATGAACGTGTATCGAAGCTGGAGAAAGCCCGTTAATTTCTGCATACCCAGATTCCAAGAAAAATCCCAGCTAAGTACAACCATCACTGCTAAAAAAATAATAACCACCACTTGAACCATCCATTCAATATAGATCCTTTTTTTTTCAGAAACGAACCAGTGTACCGCTTCAATTTTGGGATGCAAATTCCGGCGGGCAGCCGCCCCCATACCAAACATGATCATCCATACAAAAAGAATTAAAGTAACTTCACTCGCCCAAATAATAGGAGCGTTGAATACATAACGTAATAGAATATTTACACACGTGACAATAGTCATCAGCGCTAAACATATCCCGCCCACAAATTCCTCGAAATTATTCCAACACCAAGATAAGAACCTCATATCTTTCACCACCTCTAGCAATTGATGTAGATCAGGCGGGAGGACACACCCGCCTATTCTAAGGAAACGGTTTCATTTCTCCGGTTACTCTTTTATTATTTTTTGAACCTTGTCATACAAGCCCGGTGTCCAATTATTAAACTTGGTGTAAGTAACTTTGCTTGCATCTTTAAATGCTGCAACATCTACATCCGTCACAAACTTCGCCCCTGCATCCTCAAGCTTTTTCTTCCATACACCGTCCTCTTTGATAGCAAACTTGCTTTCTTCCGCTCCAAACTTCTCAAATTCCTCGAGCAGTATTTTTTGTATATCAGTGGGAAGACTGTCGAAATACTTTTTACCCATGACCATCCCCGTAATGGCTCTAAAATGGCTTGTCATTGAAATGATTTTGGCATTTTCATAAAACTTAAGATTGTAGATGGATGATAACGGCGCTTCTGCAGCATCAATGACACCACTGGACATTCCTGTATACACCTCGGAGAATTGCAGCTCGGTTGGCGTGGCTCCCAAGGATGAAAAGGTTTCTTTCCACATTTGGCTCGGCGGAATCCGGAATTTGACCCCCTTCAAATCGGACGGCTTGCGAATCTCTTTCTTGCTGACGATATGGCGATCGCCATAATACCAGTTAAAAGCCAAAACCTTTAACCCCTTTTTTTCCAGCTCTGTACTTACACCCTTAAACCATTCACTTTTCAATACTTTATCGAAGTCTTCCGGTTTGTCGACTATGTAAGGGCCATTGAGAACGCCGAAGTCCGGAACATAATCCTGCATGTAGCTCGGATCCGCGCTCCCGACAACAGGCGCCCCGGCTAAGGCTTGTTCGAATGTTTCCTTGTTATTCCCAAGACTTGAGTTAGGATAAAGCTGAATTTCAACTTTTCCATCCGTACGCTGCTTCACGCTGTCCGCCAGTTTTTTGGCATAAACATTAATCGGTTCATTGTCAGCTTGAACGGTACCTATTTTAATGACATACTTATCCGTTTTCGCTCCGCTCTTGGTAGCCGTTGCCCCACCGCATCCTGCAGTAATCAATGATAATGCAATAATGGATAGGCTTGCTACCCAACTTGCTTTTTTCAGCTTCATTCGTATTTCCCCCCACATTTTTGATAGTTATAATAACGAATTGACGGACTCACACGACTTCTCTCTAGTTACGGCGAAACTCTTCCGTTTGGATAAACGATAACCTTCATGCTTGCCTTCTTATTGGTTCTTGCTTGTTCCAACGCCAAACCCGTATCTTCAAGGCAGTAATAATCTGTAATTAAGGGCTTGATATTAAATCTGCCAGATGCTAATAATTCAATTCCAAAGGGATACGTATTGGTGTAACGAAACGTGCTGTAAAGATCAATTTCCTTTTGAAGCATTAACGTCAAATTTAAAGGCACCCTTTCCACATTCGGGAATCCTATGAGCACCAGCTTTCCTCCACGCTTCAACAATTCAATGGAGGTGTCGAGAACGCCGGCTTGACCCGATGTATCGATTACCATATCCGCACCTTTACCGAGAGTTATACTTGCAATTTCTTCAGCGACATTTTGTTCGGCTGCATGAATACACACTGCTCCTAGCTGACCGGCTAATTGTAAACGGAAAGGCTCAACGTCTGTAACGATAATTTTCCCAGCACCGAGAGCCTTTGCAGCAATGATCGCTGTCAGACCAACAGGTCCCATGCCTGTAATCAATACCGTGGAGCCTGCTTCGAGACCTGCTCTTCTGCAAGCATGAATACCAACTGACAGCGGCTCAACCAAAGTAGCTTCTTCGAATGTAAGGTGATCCGGAATAGGAAACAACAGATGCTCCGGGTGAATGATATACTCGGAAAACGCTCCGTCTACCGGTGGTGATGATAGAAATTGGACTGAAGGGCATAGATTGTATTTCCCGGCCTTGCAAAATTCGCAATGAAAGCAGGAAATTCCAGGCTCAACCGCCACCCGGTCGCCAACGGCCACTAACGTTACGTTTGTTCCAACGGCTGCAACTACGCCCGAGCATTCATGGCCCTGTATAAGGGGCCGTTCAACGTTCTTCCTGCCAATACGCCCGTGCTCGTAATAATGAACATCGGAGCCACACACACCGACGGCCATAACTTTCACTAATACTTCGTCAGGTTTTAATTCAGCCAATGGCCTATTTTCCAATATTACTTGCATCGGTTTCATTAGAATAGCAGCTTTGGTAGAAAGTGGTCTTTCGATTGAAGCTGTTTTCATATTACCCGCTTCACTTGTCAGTATCCGTATGGTCGTCATAGTAAATCAGCACCTTGCCCCCTTGTTTCCTTTCGCATAGCTCGAACGCCTCTTGCCATCGGCTAAGGGGCAGCTTGTGTGTAATAACACCTTGCAATTTGATCTTATTTTGCTCAAATATGTTCATAACTCTATCCCAGGTCGATAAGGAATGACCTACGGAACCGAATAATTGCACCTGCTTATATAAAATTAAATCATAATCCAACGTTACTTCTTTTCCTGCAATTCCCACTTGTATGAGCTTCCCCTTTTTCTTGAGAGAACGCAGACAAGCAGTAATAGAACTTCCAGCACCTGCGCATTCAACCGCGACATCCACACCTTGTCCATGAGTTTCCGATTCAATGACTGCATTCAAGTCTTCCTTCATCACGTCTACGACTACATCGGCGCCCAGCTTGCGCGCCAACTGCAAGCGTTCTTGATCAGCTGTCGTTCCGGCAACGATAACTTTGAGTCCTCTCCCCGCCAACAGAGATAGACATAACAACCCGATGGGACCGGGACCGGAGACCAATACCTGGTCACCGGCCTGAAGCTGAGTCAGCTCCTCAAGAGCATTGACAGCACAAGCTAGCGGTTCAGCCAGAGCTGCTACCTCCAACGGAACATGATCCGGTACTTTGTAAACCATATCCTCCCGGACAACGACATATTGGGTGAAACTGCCGTTGACGCCATATCCCATCCCTCTTCGAACGGGACAAAACATATAATTTCCCTGCTTGCAATAAGAGCATTCACCGCAAGTAACCGCTGTGGAAGGAAGAACGGTAACCCTATCTCCTACCTTAAGCCGTTTAATGCCGCTGCCTGTTTCTTTTATAATTCCTGAGAATTCATGCCCTAATACAACAGGAGGATAGCTCATAAATGTATTATGCAAAATATGCAGATCCGTCCCACAAATTCCTGTATAATGAACCTCGATCTTGACCGTTTGATCCGTACAAGCAGGCTCATCAATCTGAGCGGTTTGAACGTTTCCGTATCCCGGCCTGACTTTCATTAATGCATTCATTCCGATACCTCCTCCCGCTATTACATCTTAATAACAACGATTCGCTCGTCTGTCATCTCTTCAATCGTATAACGTGGCCCCTCTTTGCCGATTCCACTGTTCTTAATTCCCCCATATGGCATCACATCAGAGCGGAATGTTGAAACGTCGTTAATGAGGACTCCCCCAAATTCCAGCTCATGAACCGCTCGCATTGCCAGCTGGAGATTTGAAGTGAATAGACCTGCCTGAAGCCCGAATTTCGAATCATTCGCCTGGCTAAATACCCAATCTATATCCTCATACGGGATGATGTTGATGACGGGACCGAACAATTCCTGACACATCACCTTCATCTCCGGATTCACTCCGGATATTACGGTAGGTTCATAGAAGGAACCATCCCGCTTCCCTCCGCAAAGCACCTTGGCGCCGGCTGCAGCCGCTTCGTTCACCCAGGCTTCTATCCTTAATGCTTCTTTTTCTGAAATAAGCGGTCCAATGTCGGTATCCGGCTCCTCGGGATTGCCAATCCTCAATCGCCCGGCTGCTTGTAGAAGCAGCGATACGAACTGATCATGGATTTCTTGATGCACGTACAGGCGCTGCACCGATATGCAAGCTTGCCCGTTGGCTGTTGAAAATCCTCTTAGCGCACACAGCTCGGCAATTTCCCCAATCTGTACGGCGTCATGATGTACTATCGTTGGGGAATTGCTGCCCAGCTCCAAGGTTACCTTCCTAATTCCCGTAGTGCTTTTAATGTGCCGTCCTACTCCCACGCTGCCGGTAAAAGTAAACATATGAATACGCTCGTCTTCAAGCAAATATTGTCCGGTTTCCTGTCCAAGCCCATTGACTACGTTAAGAAATCCCGGAGGGAGCCCCGCCTCTTGCAATATGGCTACCATAGCCATTACTGTAACCGGGGTTAATTCAGCCGGCTTCAGCACTATTGTATTTCCTGCCGCAATTGCAGGGGCAATCTTATGCGCGGTCAAATTGAGCGGATTATTGAAAGGAGTTATTGCACAAACAACACCTACGGGTACACGAATTGTAAAGGAAAGCCTGTTTTCATTTCCTTGCTGTCCTGATATCGGAACACAATGTCCTGTAATTCGTTTGGCTTCTTCCGCAGAAATCGTGAACGTCGCAACTGCCCGGTCTATCTCTATCCGGCAATCCTTTAAGGTTCTGCCTACTTCCCGCACTAATGATAGAGCCAATTCCTCCTTACGCTCCTTAAGCAGCTGCGCCGCTTTAAGCAAAATATTGCATCGTTCCACAGGCGACAGCTTGACGGTTCTATACGTATGCAAAGCGTTCTCAACCGCTCGGCTTACCACCTCATGGCCCGCTTTATGAATTTCAGCTATCCGTTCGCCGCTATATTTATTAAATACTGCAATCGTCTCACCGGAAGTATCGGTCTCATTCCCGATAATGCTTCCATATACCGGAATACTCATTTCTGCCTTTCCTCCTTTACTTTTTAAGTAAGCATTGTTTAACCTTATCGGTCACATGCTTGCTGGAAAGTTCATATTTATCAAGCAATGCATCATTTGCACCCGATTGTAAATTTTTATCCTGAACCCCTACGCGAAGCACGGGCACCGGGCAATGCTCAACAACCACTTCCGCGACCGCACTGCCCAAGCCGCCAATGATGCTGTGATCCTCCGCGGTAACAATAGCCCCTGTAGTCCGTGCGGCCTCAACAATCGCTTCTACGTCCAGAGGTTTAATTGAAGGCATATGCAGTACTGCTGCCGAGATGCCTTCCTCCTCCATATCTAATGCCGATTGCAGCGATCGGCCGGTTTGCGAGCCGGTAGAAATGATGGTGATATCAGTGCCTTCCTTCAGCGTAACTGCTTTGCCTAAACTAAACTTATAATCTTGGGTAAAAAGAGGAACTACGGGATCGCGGGTTAAGCGGATATATACGGGTCCCTTATATTCGTTAGCAAAATGAATCATTTGCTCCACTTCATACGAATCTCCCGGTGCAAGTACAACCATGTTGGGCAAGCTTCTCATGATCGCAATGTCTTCGATAGCTTGGTGAGTTTTCCCCGCGCAGCCGTTCAAAACCCCGGAGTAAGCTCCAAGCAGCTTCACATCCAGCCCCGGCTGTGCTACAACTACAGATATTTGATCCAAGCAGCGCTTCGTGAGAAAAGCGGCGAACGTCGAGGTCCACGGCTGCAAGCCCACCGTGGCCAAACCTGCGGCAACTCCTATCATGTTCTGTTCGGCAATGCCCATCTGGAGAAACTTGTGAGGCAATTGCTCAGCTACCGTATTGATTTTGGTAGAATTCGCAAGATCACCATCCAACACATAGACCTTCGAATCCTTCCTGGCAAGCTCCAAGATGACATCGCCAAGGATATCACGCATCGATTTCTGCTCAAGCATAAGTTTAGCCATTATAGGGCCACCTCCGCAGCGATTTCATTTAAGGCTTGTTCCAGTTCCAGCTTTGTAGGCACTTTGGAATGCCATAAGTAAGCGTTCTCCATAAAACTGATTCCTTTTCCTTTTACCGTGTTAGCGATAACAATCGTTGGTTTGCCTTCATTCGACTTGGCTTCACCGCAAGCCCGGACGATTTCTTCAAAATCGTGCCCGTCTATCGTTATAACAATCCACCCAAATGCCTCCCACTTGTTTTCCGGCGATTGAACTGGGCACTCCCGGCTCTTATCTCCTGCTTCCCACCCATATTGCTGCAGCTTATTGTAATCCATAAAAACAACCAGATTATCCAACCTGTAACGAGCAGCTACATCTGCTGCCTCCCATACTTGACCTTCCTGAGATTCCCCGTCACCGATGATGCAATATGTTGTAAAGGATTGTCCTGTCAGCTTGGCCCCCAATGCCATTCCGACAGCCGTCGAAATTCCTTGGCCTAAAGATCCTGTAGACATATCAAGCCCTGGCAGCACGTTCATATCCGGATGAGCCTGCAGTTTGGAATCGATTTTGTCGAACGTTTCCAGCTCTTCAACAGGCAGGTATCCTCGCAATGCCATGACCGTGTACAGCGCAATAGCTGAGTGTCCTTTGGAGAGAACAAAACGATCTCTATTTGCATGAAACGGTTGGTCGGGACGAATATTCATAACTTCAAAATATAGCGCGACCAGAAGATCCGTCACCGAAAGCGGACCTCCTACGTGTCCGGCATTGGCGAAATGTACGGTCTCCACAATTAATCTTCTTGCAGATGCTGCGGTCTGTTTTAACTTATTCAGCTGTGCTTCGGTAAGCTGCATATTCATTTAGAATTACCTCCTTCAATTGCCATTTGTATGCGTTATTATTTATGGTAAAAAACCTGTGCTTACTTATCCAGCCGGTACTTATTAATGACATCCCAGTTCAATCTTACTCCAAAACCAGGCCCCCTCGGAATTTCATAGTTACCGTTACGGAACGGATTTCTGTCCTCAATAAGATTGTAGAACATCGGGTCGCGGTCGGGATGGAACACTTCCAGGAACGTCCCTGTTGGTGCCGATCCAAGCAAATGCGCTGAAATCTGAGGCTCTTCATGATGCGCCATGTCGAACCCGAGCGCTGCAGCCGCTCCTGCAACTTGTCTCCAAACCGTAGGACCTCCGCTCCAGCTTGCATCATAATTGCATACATCGATCGTTCCATTCATCATAAACTCAATGCATTTAGCCGGCGAAACCTCGCTTTGGCCCGCTGCAACGGGAATCCCCGACATATTCCGGATATCCTTCATCGCATCCTTGTCGTAGCTCCATCTGCAAGGCTCTTCAAACCAACGAATATTGAGATTTTGGATACCTTTAGCAAACTTCAAAGCGTCTGCTCTGGACCAGCCTTGATTAGCATCTACAGCCAAGATAAAATCGTCGCCGGCTGCTTTGCGAGCCGTTTCCACACGTCTAATATCAACTTCAGGGGATCTCCCGCCGACTTTGAATTTGCAAGCTGCTACGCCCATCTCTTTATAATTCTCAATATCATGGAAGATTGCTTTTTCATCGCAATCCACTCCTTCCGTGTAATAACCGCCAATCAACATGACCGGCAAAGAGGTCTTGCTCCCTCCCCACAGCTGTACCAAAGGAAGATGCAACGTTTTCCCAATTGCATCGTGAACCGCGCTGTCCACACATGCAAGCGCATTCAAAGCAATTTTACGATCAGCAAGTATGTTATATGTAAGTGGGTATATCTTTTGCCAAATTGCATTCGAATTAAAAACGTTCTCCCCGATAATAAGCGGTGCGATATCATTATGGATCATGTTCACAATCGCATCGAGATGATCCATTTCATCCCCGTTATATATTTCGCCTATAATCCCGTCCTCAGTCTCAATCCGTGTTACTACGGTAACCCTATGGCTCATAAAATAATTGCTGCCTTTATAAATTTTGTTCAAAGGCATTTTAACCGGAATGGCTTCCACTTTTTTTATCCGCGATTGCATAGTTCTGTCTCCTCGATTATCAAATTGTAAGTAATGTTCAGATAACTGGAATCGTTTCCATTTCAATATAACAAGCGTCATGCATTCCCTTGCTAAACGGATCTGCATGATTCTCTTATAATGAATTCAGTTGGAACAATAACCGGCTTTAATGTACCGTAGATTCCAGGCTCCTCGATGTATTTGATCAAAATTCTCGATACGCTAGCCCCCATCTCGAGCAACGGTCTTCTAATCACTGTTACTGCCGGATTTAGGAGCTTAGTCAGTTCATAATCTTCAACGGTAATGATGGAAATATCCCTTGGGTATTCGAGCCCGTTATCCCTAATTGTTTGAAGTATGCCGTGAAACATCTGATTATTCAGCGATATGACTGCGGTCACATTGCCTCTTTGAATTTCCGGTAAAATATCAAGCATAATCAATCTGCCGGATTCGTCTGAAAATCTTCCTTCAAAAATCAAATTCTCATTTACAGGTTTTCCACAATCTTTGTACGCTTCTTTATACGCCTGAATACTAACCTTTGTAGGCCTGATTTCCCTACTTCCGCCGATAAGAGCGATTCCCTCATGCCCAAGAGACAATAAATAGTGGGCCGCTTTCTTAACAGAGGAATAATAATCCGTTAATATGCCAGACGCCAGTCCCGGAATGTCACGGTCTAAAGTAACAATCGGTACTTTAATATGGGTAAATAACTTCTGCAGCTCATTGTCATCCTCTCTAGGAACCGAAAGGATAATACCGTCAAAATTACGCCCCGACAAAAAAGAAGAAATTTTGTTAATAACATCATCATGACCGATGTCACACAAGGACAATGTATATCCAGAGTCGTCCAGCTCATTTTGTATACCTTTGGCAATTTGCGCAAAAGATATATTCGAAATATCAATAAAGAACGCGATATTTTTGTACTTGTTGGAACGCATGCTTTGGGCGGTTTGATCGGGAATATACCCCAACTGCTGAATGCTGTCGAATATTTTCTTCTTTGTTTTGGGGCTTATTCCTGCCGCTCCGTTAATAGCCCGGGACACGGTTCCCAGCCCAACTCCGGCATGAATAGCTACATCTTTAATTGTCACCTTCGTTAAATTATTCATTTTGATACACCATTCCTCAGCATTTGGAAACGTTTCCATCTGTATTATTACATTAGCCCGATTATTTGTCAATACATGGAGCAAAATTTAAAAAAACAGTTTTAAATGAACGCAGTAAGTTCCTTTGCGCTGCTCGCAGCTACTGTTACGGTTACGGTGTAACACTTCGTTGTTGAGCTTGATATACTTTTGAAGATAACAATTTTGAACCATCCGATTACAGTAAATGTAATTGGTATCGATTGTAATCCACTACACGAACCAAGGGAAGCTCTTTATACGGATTACGGTGAAACTACTAGTTTTGGAATTTGAGCCCCGAAAGATTTAAGCGGAACTGGGAGTTCCGTTATTCAAGCTGCCGCCTCCAATTTGAGGCGATAGCGGAAGCTAAACTTCCGTTATTTTGGGCGAACTACGGTAATATGAACAAAAACAGAGTGATAAAGGAACAATTTGTTCCGTTTTCTCTCTGTTTTTTGTGCTATCCAGGCGATAAAGGAACAATTACTTCCGCTGATTTGGCCCCACTTCCGTCCATGAATGACTCCGGAATCGCTCGGCTTGAGTCGAGCCAAAGTAGCGCAGCAAAAGAACATCCCCTTTCACTCTTCCCTTATTTTCCATGTATAACTCCGTTATTTCATCGAATACTACTATTACACCAATGAAAAGGAGTGATTACCAAATGGCAAACAATAATTCTTTAGTAGTACAACAAGCACAGGCAGCGATCAATCAACTGAAGTATGAAGTGGCCCAAGAGTTAGGTATTCAATTATCTCCAACTGGTTACAATGGCAACCTTGCAACACGCGATGCAGGAGCAATTGGTGGCAATATCACAAGACGTCTAGTGCAGATTGCAGAACAAAATCTTTCGAGCTTTAAACGCTGATCCATTCGTTTCGATTTAGACATACAGAAGGCTTGCATCGCTCTTACTACTAAGAGTGCTGCAAGTCTTTTTGGTTTTCTTTCGACATGGAGAGCTTCCGCGGGAGACTGCCGCCGCCCCCCTCTCAAAAAGTAAATATAAGGAGGAATCCACGCTATTTATGTCGAAATTCATTGTATGATGATGAGAATAAATAATAAAACCACCCTAAAAAATATAGCCATAATTCTATTACTTCTGAGTGTTCTTCTCAGCCTGCGATGGACTTGGTCCAAAGTTTTTTCTATATCGGAGCATTCTCCCGCTGTTAATGGAGTACTCGACATGCGCGGCTGGGATTTCAAGAAATCCGCTTCGATCCGATTGGATGGTGAGTGGCAGTTCTACCCTGCAAAATTAGTTTCTCAGCAGGATCTGCATCAGGTAGAAGATCAATCCCGTTATATTCAGGTTCCAGGAGACTGGAGTAGCGTGCTGACAAAAGGCTCAGATTCCTCGATTGGCTACGGAACATACCGGCTGCGCATTCTAGTCGATCCTCTGGAGCAGCCTGTCGCAATGTGGCTTCAAGGATTAGAAGCTTCTTCTGCTGTAGAAATCAATGGGTTCACTGAGGGGAACATAGGAAAACCTGCAGATAACGCCAGTGAGTACATACCCAGAAAAATTTCTTATACCGCTTCCTACCCTGCGAATGGTGTCCAAGAGCTAAATGTGCTCATACGAGTAGCTAACTTCGAGGATCCTTATAACGGGGGTATTCTGCAATCCATTCGCTTTGGCTCTCAGGCTGGCATCGACAGCCTGCGTTGGTATTCCATCGGATTTCAACTGGTAATGTTTATTGTTTTGCTGCTTCATGGATTGTATGCTTTCATCCTTTACTTGTTTAATCCTCATGAACGGACTTTTTTTATTATCGCTCTGTTAACACTGACTACCGGGGTTACGATTATGGCCGGTCATGATAACATTCTTTTTCTATGGCTCCCGATCGACTATGCATGGGCGTTAAAAGTAAGACAGGTCTCTCTCCTGTGGCATTCCCTTCTTATTCTTGTAGTATTCAGAAGGTTCTCTTCAGCACCGAAGAGTGTTTGGCTGCGTGCATTCACAACGATGCTCATTATTTTCTCAGTATTCCTGCTGGCAGCAACTGCTCCAATAATCTATGGAACGGCTGAATTAGGAATCCTTACTTTTTTCCATTTATTACCTTTTGTCTGGTTTATTTATATAACAGGAAAGATGATCTTCAGAAAGCAATCCGACAAGGACGACATCTTTTTGCTGATTTCCGCAGTAGGCGTTATGTCCAGCTTTATTTGGAGCTTATCGAATTATTTTCCTGTTTATTATCCAATCGATATTATTGCAGCCATCATTGGTTTTTCTACGTACTGGTTTAAAAAATATTTCCGGAATTCGAATGAAAATGCCAGACTTAATGAGCAGTTAAAAATAGCTGACAAGCTAAAAGACCAATTTCTCGCCAATACGTCGCATGAACTGAGGACACCGCTGCATGGGATTATGAATATTGCCCAAACCGTTGTCGCCAAGGAGAAAGAGAAGTTGAATGAGCGAAGCCTTAAGGATATGGAGCTGCTTATAACAATAAGCAACCGTATGTCGCATATGCTTGGCGATCTTCTCGACGTCGCGCGACTCCAGGAACATCGTATTGTGCTGCAGCAAGAGCCCTTGCAAATTCAATCGGTCGTTCCCGGCGTAATTAGTATGCTTAGATTTATGATTGATGGCAAGCCGATCCAACTGACTATGAATATCGAGGAATCGATGCCGCTGGTAATGGCCGATGAGAAAAGACTCGTGCAGATTTTGTATAATTTATTGCATAACGCCCTCAAGTATACGGAAGAAGGAACAATCTCCGTTTCTGCCGAGACGCGGGATGGACATGCCCTTATCCATGTCTCCGACACAGGGGTCGGCATGAATGAAGAAACACAGGCGCGAGCATTTCTCCCTTATGAACAAGGGTCTTATGGGATAAGCGATGGGAGAGGAATCGGACTTGGTTTAAGCATATGCAAGCAGCTGGTAGAATTGCATGGTGGTGCATTGACAGTTCGTTCCGAGCCGGGTAAAGGTTCCGTATTTAGTTTTGGTCTGCCCTTAGCTAAAGTCTCGGATCTGCCATTTTCGCAAAACCCTCTTCATCCCCACCAGATAATGAACAGAACCGAACACGGGCCAGCCGGATTGATTTTTCAGGACGCTGCAATTGGTGAAATGGCAACCTCCATACAGATCCCGCCGTTTTTGAATAACGGTAAGGTGAATATTCTTGCAGTTGATGATGACCCTGTCAATCTGAATGTGCTCGTTGGAATTCTCTCAGCAGAGCCTTATAACATCACTACAGCTAGTTCCGCTCGCGAGGTGTTGGAATTGCTTGGCACCCAACAATGGGATCTGCTGATTGCCGATGTCATGATGCCGCATATGTCAGGCTACGAGTTGACGCAGAAAGTAAGGGAGCATTACTCGGTAGCAGAGCTTCCCATATTGCTGCTGACTGCACGTAGTCAGCCTGCTGACATCTACACCGGATTCTCGGCAGGAGCCAACGACTATGTTACCAAGCCTGTAGACGCTCTAGAGCTCAAATACCGAATCAGGGCGTTGACCACGCTGAAGCAATCCATAAATGAAAGGTTACGTATGGAAGCTGCCTATCTACAGGCACAAATTCATCCTCATTTTCTTTTCAACACGCTTAATTCAATTATGGCACTTAGTGAAATTGACACCGAAAAGATGCGAAATCTGGGCGATTCTTTTACATCATTTTTACGGATCAGCTTTGATTTTTTAAATACTGGGGAACTGGTCGAGCTTGCTCATGAGCTGGAGCTTGCCAAAGCCTATTTGTATATCGAAAAAGAGCGGTTTGAGGACAGGCTGTCAATCGTATGGGAAGTTGAATCCAACATTAACTTGCTTCTGCCTCCGCTTTCCATACAGCCTTTGATTGAAAATGCTGTCAAGCACGGCCTCCTTAGTCAAAATAAAGGCGGCACGGTTCATATACGGATTGCTCGCCAAGATAGCTTCACACTTATTGAAGTAAAAGATAATGGCAAAGGTATGGAACAAGAAAAGGTATCTCAACTTTTGAGTCCAACAATAAAGGGCGAGGGCGGAATAGGACTTTCTAATACGAATCGACGATTGATACAATTGTATGGTCAAGGCTTGTCTATTTCCAGTAAGCCCAATGAAGGGACCACAGTGTCGTTTATTATTCCGGACAACCGGCATAAGCAGTAAACAAAAGAAAAAACGCCCCTTGACGGGGCGTTTCGGTTTAGGTCAGCGCTTAACTATTAATTTACAAATATTTATAGAAAAAGCCATAGAAAAACTATTGCATCGACAGTCACTCATACCCATTCTTTAATTTCGGATCAGATAATCGAATGCGCCTAAGGCTGCATTAGCACCCGACCCCATGGAAATAATAATCTGCTTGTACGGATTGTTTGTACAATCACCTGCAGCGAACACTCCAGGTACGCTCGTAGCACCATGGCTATTTACAACGATCTCCCCGATACGATTGCGTTCGACCGTATCACCTAACCAATCGGTATTTGGTACAAGACCGATCTGAACAAACACCCCTTGCAATTCAATATGCTGAACTGCACCTGTGTCGCGCTCAATGTAGGAAATACCGTTTACCTTATCAGTGCCTGTAATTTCTTTGGTTTGAACATTCTTTATAACCGTTACATTAGGCAGACTATATAGACGTTTTTGCAGTACAGCATCTGCCTTCAGCTCTGGCATAAACTCAAGAACAGTTACATGGCTCACAATACCTGCGAGATCAATTGCCGCCTCAATACCAGAATTACCGCCGCCAATAACCGCTACATGCTTTCCTGCAAACAAAGGACCGTCACAATGAGGACAGTATGCTACACCTATATTCTTGAACTCTGCTTCACCGGGCACACCAACATTACGCCAACGAGCACCTGTTGATAGAATTACGGTCTTACTCTTTAGAATAGCACCGTTTTCGAGTTCAACCTCGATTAATTCCTTTTTTTCTAAACGCTTGGCGCGCTGTAATTTCATTACATCAACGCCGTACTCCTTCACATGCTCTTCAAGACTCGCAGCGAGCTTGGGACCTTCGGTATATTTAACACTAATAAAGTTCTCAATACCGACGGTATCCATCACCTGACCACCAAAGCGTTCGGCAACAATGCCTGTGCGAATGCCCTTACGCGCTGCATAGATCGCTGTACTTGCACCGGCTGGACCGCCCCCAACTACAAGCACATCATATGGATCCTTGTTGGTAAAATCTGAAGCATCCGGAGCTTTACCTATCTTAGCAACAATTTCCTCGAGCGTCATACGGCCACTACCAAAAAATTCACCATTTAGGTAAACAGATGGCACTGCCATAATATTTTTGCTTTCCGCCTCTGCTTTAAACGCCGCGCCGTCAATCATGGTATGTGTAATGCCTGGATTGAGAATGCTCATCAAGTTCAGTGCCTGAACAACATCGGGGCAATTATGACAACTCAAGCTGATGTAAGATTCAAAATGATAGTCGCCGCTAATATTTTTAATCTGGGCAATTACATCCTGCTCAACTTTTGGAGCTCTCCCGCTAACCTGCAGCAAAGCTAACACTAAGGAAGTAAATTCATGTCCCAGAGGAATGCCAGCAAAAGTTACCCCAGTATCTTCGCCCACACGGTTCACACTAAAGCTCGGTGTTCTCGGCAGTTGTGTTTTTTCTACTGTAATTCTGGATGACATGCTGGATATTTCATCCACTAAAGCCAGCATGTCAGCAGATACAGCATCAGACTCGGCGCTAACTTTGATTAACACATCGCCTTCCATGAGCTGAAGGTATTGGTTTAATTGAGCTTTAATATCTGAGTCTAGTATCATTTAAAGTGCCCCTTAAATTTTTCCAACAAGATCAAGGCTTGGTCTAAGTGTTTGAGCGCCTTCTTGCCATTTGGCTGGGCAAACCTCACCCGGATTGTTTCGAACATACTGCGCTGCCTTAACCTTGCTAACAAGAATGCTTGCATCGCGGCCGATACCGCCAGCATTAATTTCAACAGTTTGGATGATACCATCCGGATCGATGATAAATGTACCACGATCAGCAAGACCGTCCTGCTCGATCAGCACATCGAAGTTACGGGAAATCGTATGTGAAGGATCACCGATCATAATGTAAGTAATTTTGCCAATCGTCTCTGAGCTGTCGTGCCATGCCTTATGTGTAAAATGGGTATCGGTTGAAACGGAATACACTTCAACACCAAGCCCTTTTAGAGTCTCATATTGATTTTGAAGATCCTCAAGCTCAGTTGGGCAAACGAATGTAAAATCTGCAGGGTAAAAGCAAACTACACTCCACTTACCTTTTAGATCAGCGTCTGAAACTTCGATAAACTTACCATTTTGAAAAGCGGATGCATTGAACGGTTTTACTTCAGTTCCAATTAGAGACATAATTAATTTTTCCTCCTAAATGTGGTTTGAGAATTATATATAGCTTTTCTAGGACCTACATACAGCACCTCTAGTAGTCTATAATAATTCTTGTTTAGTTATATAGACATGATATCACTGACAGCCTATTTGATCATGAAGGAACCATGAAGACAAGATGAAGCTTTGATGAAGATTTATGTTTTTCTTTGATCATGTCCGACTCCATTGGTTTGCTGCTGGGGCCATCATACATAGCTGCCTGTTGACATTACCCAATTAGCATTATCCCTTCTTTTCACAAAAAGTATTCTTCCTTCGGCCTTCTTCGGCAAAATGGATTGAACCGACAACGTAATAACGATATTGAAAGAAAAAAGCCGCTACCTTAATCGTAGCGGCGTTGGTGAGGTGGCTTAAAAGTCTGGAGCCGGAAGCCCCCACAGCCAGTCCGATGAAGGGGGCCGAACCGGGTGTTTACCGGTTCGGCCGCTTCACCGTCAACGAGGCGGAGGGCGAGCTGATTGTAGATGGGCAGCCTGTTTCTTGCCCGGCGCAGGTCTTCCAGCTGCTTCTGCACTTCTGCAAGTTTCCCGGAATCGTATTTTCCAAATCACAGCTCTACGACAAGGTTTGGGGGATTAACGGACAGTGCGATGACTCGACCGTGATGGTGCATATCCGGCGCATCCGGGAGCGGATCGAGATCGATCCCGGCAACCCTAAGCTGCTGCTGACCGTACGCGGTCTCGGCTACAAGCTGGTGAAGGAGCCGCAGGAGCGATGAAGATCCAGCGGCGCATGGCATTCCACTTCACGTATCAATTGATTTTCTATGCCCTGCTGATTGTGGCCATTACTCTGGTTGCCTGCATCATATTTTTCCAGAACATGACGAGTAATGAGATACGCCGGAACTTTCCGGTTGGCGTCCTGCAACAGATCGCTCAAGAAGCTCATTACAAGGGCGGGACGATTAAGATCTCTCCCGAGTGGGACAAGGTCATAGGAGAAAGGTCTCTGTCGGCAGGATGAACGACAAGGCATGCATCCGAGTAATCGATAATGGCAAAGGGATGGACGAGGAAACGCTGCATCATTTGTTCAGTCGCTACTACCGGGGAACGAATACTGTAGAATCGACGAATGGCTCCGGGCTCGGGATGAGTATCGCCAAAACCATTGTGGAGGCGCACGGCGGCGAAATTCAGGTGCAATCCAAAGTGTGGCAAGGCACGAAAATTGAGATCCTGCTGCCCTGCTGAGCCAAATATTCCATATATGCATGCGTATAAAATCCCGATGTATCAAGGCCTTGAGACACATCGGGACTGTCTTAGTTGTGACAAATCTATATAGTTCCAAATCGATGACAAACTACAACTCATTGTTAAGCCTGCCAATTATATTTTCGAAAAAAGAATGAAATAAAGCCAGTTTATCAACCGGCTAGTTACTGTGAGTTGTAATTCACTTTGGTATTACAAAACACCCCTTTAGAGGTGTTTTGTAATGATTATTTGGCATATGCTGTAATGACAATTGTCACAAATTGTTGAGAACAAATTTGTTATTAAACTTTAATGATTTCATACAGCACTCGGAGTTAATGTCATCAACGTAGAATCTATCAACTTCAATTCATTCTCAACTTCCTCAAGTCTATATCTTTTTGCCCCCACAACATCAGATGGAGTATTTGAAATGAATAAGAGATGCTTCTTAAATTCCCCCACGCACAACCTTATATTTCAATATATGGTATTTGTCATTTAAAACAAAAGGAAGCCTCATGGCTAACTCCTTTGAGCTCAGTTCGACCCAAGTGTATGATGAATTTAGAAGATAATGTTTAGAAAACAGTGTTGCTTATTTGAAGTTGATAAAGATTCAAGGGTCAAATGTTTCAATAAGCACGCCGTTGTTCAAAAATAGCGGAAAGAGACAAGAAGCAAACCGTCGATTCCGGCTTCTCTCGTTAAGCCTTCTTTGTAGCAGCAGAAGTAGGTCTCGTCAAATAACCACCTAAAAGCAGCATCACACCACTTGCAACAAAAATTATAGATAAACCAGCAACACCACCGATCCCCCCAAATACGGCGGGGATTAACGTTTGAGATACTCTATTGAATGTAATCCTCATCCCCAGCACTTCTCCTCTTCTCTCAAGAGGGCTGACCTGAATAGCATACGCCAGACTAAGCGGCTGCCCCAAACCGAGACTTCCGCCTAATATGGCCACTAAGCATGCAAGAACCCAAAAATAAGACGAAATTGGTGTTAAAAGATATATAATTCCACTTATATATAGTGACCACATTAGCACATGGCCTCGTCCGAATTGATTTACAAGATAGTGCTGGCCCATACGAATAATCATGGATGTGGCTCCCATTATGGAAAGGATGATACCAATAATGGTTGGACTCAACCCCATATTTTCACCTAACAAAGGAAAGTACGCTGAAAAGATTTCTTTACTTGATATAGCCAATCCGCTAGTGATTACCGCGTTTCGCAAATCTTTATTTTTCAACATTTTCCAAACACTTTCATCTGATTTTGTTTCTATGGGTGAGCATGATTTTTCTTTTGACACTTCCCACTGTTTTCGGCTAATTACATATATAGCAGCTACAGCGAATAATACTAGGAGGCCATTAACTCCATATGAATAAGCAAACCCTAATCTTTCATACATGTAAGTGCTAAATAAAGGTCCCAGCATAGCACCAAATGAAGCAAATAGCCCGAAAGTAGCGATTCGCTTATCTATGTCTTCTGCGCCATTGCCTACTCTCTTCTGTAAAGCCAACACTTGGCAGGTGAATGCAATGCCCATTAGCGCTTGAGAAAAAATAAACATAATCATGTTGGTATATATCAAAGGAAGTAGTATTGAAACAAATATGATAATGCATCCCAAAGACACCATATTTTTGATTCCGATCCTATCTATCCACTTCCCTATATGTACAGCTAAAATTGCTGGTAAAAATGCAAAAACTGCAACAATTAGTCCGATTTCAGTCGGTGATGCCCCTAATTTAAAGGAATATAAGGTGATAACAGGTTTAGTTCCAGCAATGACAAATTGATTAATGATATTTATAAAATTAATGATAAAAATGACCATAACGTTCTCCTAGCCTGATTTAAATTGACCCCCACCGTATCTTAACTAGTTGGATTAGGTAGGCTTCTAGAATATAATAGTCTAATTTGATTAATTATGAAAAAATAATTTTTTATGAGTTACAATCAATAAAACAAAATTCTCCTTTCTGGTGGGATGATTTAACCGTATTCCTAATTCCTAATACGAAGCCTGTTGAGCTTATACCTGTAACGCTGTCTATTCATCAGTTCCTTGACCTTTACAATTCATGATGTAAGATCAAATTAAGGATACTCCAACACAACGCAAAGAAAAAAAGATGGCCCACTGATCTGCCGCATAAGACAGAAAAAAAGGCAATCTTTATGTGACCCTAAAAGGATACATAAGCTCCTATTAACTCCCACTTTTGTCACCAAACCCTTAGTATGTCTCAAAAAAATCCAGACCGAAATAATTTATACTTTGTGATTTAAATCACATAATAATCCTTTAGTACATGGTACATTAAAGGTGTAGAGAGGAAGTAAACATCCTATAAGACGAAGGGAACGATATACCATGAAATCACAAAAACGATCCCGTTCTTAGCCGAAATAGATATAGCTTATTTTTTAGTGTAGTATGTGAAAATTTTCACCAATTATTTTTAGGAGATGATTAGCATGTTAGGAAAATGGCTTAGAGAAAATAAATATGCAGCAGGTATCCTGCTAATCGTAAGGTTGTATTTTGGATATGAATGGCTCACTCACGGATGGCAGAAGCTAACGGGCGGATTTACTGCCGAAGGCTTCTTAAATAACGCTGTTACTAAACCAGTAATAGACAAAGCAACCAATGAACTTGTTTATCCGACCTTCACCGCATTCATACAACACTTTGCTCTACCGAATGTTAAAATCATTAATTTCATGATTCCGCTCGGCGAATTCTTAGTCGGTCTTGGTTTGATTCTTGGTGTTTTGACTACAGCGGCAGCCTTCTTTGGACTCATGATGAACTTCATGTTCATGTTCGCGGGTACCGTAAGCACGAATCCTTGGTTCATTCTTATCGGTGGGATCTTGTTCATGGCAGGTGCGAACACTGGTAGATTCGGCATTGACCATTACCTGATGCCCTTCCTTCGCAAGCTGTTCACACACAAGAAAAATCCTACAGACCTAACAACTGGAACGGGTACGAAACACAAACCCTTACACGCTTAATCTAAATCCCTTTCGTAAACGCAGCTCCATCGGGGCTGCGTTTTTGACGTAAAAAGGCATGCAGTCTTGTATATATCTTTGTATCGCCATACTGCGGTATTGCGTTTATCGTACTCCGATAATAAAGAGTAGCTACTCCGAATTCAGGGACAGGCGCATTCTCCTTTAACACAATAACCTCTTCACCTCAAAGGACCTCCCATGGGTACTATTACCATTCCCCCATCCACTTCGCCTTCGATCACCTCGTAATATAAAACGAAGCACACCATCAATCCGAACCGGATTCATGATGTGCTTCAGTTGTTCTGTCGTACCCTTTATTGCTTATTAAAGATTCGGTACATGATCACTGCTGCTTCTGCTCTTGTAGTATTACCACGAGGGTTAAGGCGGCTTCCGTCTCCTGTCACTATGCCACCTTTAACCATGGAAGCGACACTTTCCTTTGCATAGGAAGCTACATCGGACTTATCTTTAAATGGTTCAAGATCGGATGTGCTGCCATGTTCACCAGACCCTAGTGTCAGTTGAAGTGCATTTGCGCAAAGCACAATCATATCCTGCCGTGATATTTTATCCTGTGGATTAAACCAGTTTTCCCCGATTCCGTCGCTTATGCCAACCTTCCTTGCAATGCCAAGCTCTTGATAGAAATAGTCTGACTTACTTACATCGCTGAAGTTGCCGTCAATGTCTGCGGAAATTCCCAGAGTTCTCACCAAAAGTACAAGGAAATCTGCTCTTGTTATGCTTTCGGCCGGCGAAAATGTAATATCCGACGTTCCGCTGATAACCCCTTTGGAAGCGAGCACTTCAATCTGCTTTTTCGCCCACCCGTAGCTGCTTATATCATCAAAAGTTTTATAATCGAAAGAGGGGGCATATTTGCCGAAATGCGTCGTTTTAAAAGTAACCATTCCCGTTGCTGTATCATATTTTCCATTCGGCACCTTCACCGCATTTCCATCCCCATCCAAATACAAGACGATGATATGCTCAGGGTCCTTCATTTCCTGATCTGATGGCTTAAACGGTATCGATATCGTAACGGCAGCTTCAGGGTTATCGTATTTTACTATCTGACCGTCAACCTTCATTTGAAGGTCCAGTATGGGCCTATCCCCGATAGTTTCCTTAACCACAAACTCAACAGGAAATGCGATTGTTGATGAAGCCGATACTTCGGAGGGCTTGAGTAAATTACCCGGCAGTTCTATCGTTGCAAACGGAGTCGTAATTGCTATCTTTTGCGTCTTATCTCCGTTTGTTACATAACTTGCGGGCAATACGGGTTCATATACTTTAGTACCGTCCACCTTTGGCACTTGAACTTTTACCGTCTTCACTCCATTATGATCCGCCGCCGCTTTTTCCAATGCATTTTTCAAATCGGCCGCGGAGATTTCCGCTTTTGCCGTTCCTGTCGACTTATCCAGCACTGCATCTACATTTATAGCAGATGAAGCATTAGTGACTTTGGGAGCTGTGGGGTCTATTGTCACTGTCTGAGTGGACGGTTCGTTGTTGGAGCTCCTGTTACTGCTGTTATCAGCCCTTCTGGTTATAGTAAGTATATACGTTTTCGTAGTACCGTCTTGTGCCGTTACAACGACGGATATCGTGTTAGCACCAAAGTTCAGATTCGCCGAGTAATTACCGCCTGACTCGGTCGAAACTCCGTTAACTGCTATGGCAGCATAAGCGGAATTGGCGATTGGAGCAATGGTTACAGCACTTACGGCATAACCGACATTTGCTGTGTAATTGGTTGTTTCCTTATCAAATAAGGGTGTCAGTATATCTGGAGTGACGATGAGACTTCTTAATGCAGCATCGCTGCTCAGCACCAAATCGTTCAAAACGGTCACATTAGCCACGGCCTCGTATACGCGATTGGTAACTGTGATGACCGAGCTTCCTGCGCGGACTGCTGTTATTTTCCCCGAAGCATCCACTGTCGCTACACTTGTATCGGATGATGCAAAAGTACTTGAACCTGTTACGTCCAAAGTATCTCCGTTTTCATAGCTTTGCGTAACTTTAATATTCCGAGCTTCACCAACATGGAGGCTGTACCCTGTCGTACCCAGCACGATACCTGTTGAATTGAACGTATCCACCATCATTACAGGCTCTCTTGCATCCGAAGGAGATACATTCGTTGTGCTGTTTGTAAAAAGTACTCCATCTGCATGCCTGACATAATAACCATAGGCCGGCAGATCTCCCCATATATTCGATTCGGGATACTGTCCGAGCGCATATTCAGGCGGATTTCCAGGCACTGTCGTTCTTCCGCCTTTGTATGTCATATTCACATTGTCGAAATAAATATTTTTTAATCGGTAGTTGGTACCATCCGACATGTTAGCGCCTGATATCGGAGAAGCCCAGGACGTGTTCATATTTTTTCCGATGATATCCTGGAACCGAACCGTATCCATCGTTCCCTTTTTAGCTTTATCGTCTTTTGTCGTACGGTCGCTTCTCTTAGCAAGAATGACAAAGAATGGGTTGCCTGCATCCTGAACATCAATTCTTTGGAAGGTAATGTTGGATACGTCTGCTCCGTCAACCGATTCCACGCACATGGCGCAGTATTTAACGCCCTTGACCATGATGTCTTCAAACCGGACATTTTTAAACGCCCCGTAACTGGCTGTTCCAAACTTCAAGCCGTTTGTACCCGAAGCGGTAACATTGGAATTTCGGACGAGCACGTCCTCAACTCCACGGCGTTTACCGCTTTTAATGCATATCGCATCGTCCCCGGTATTTACCGTTACCTCTTCAATCAATACGTGATGGGAATCGACAATATCAAAACCGTCCCTGTTGCTTGACAGCTTCACATCCAAGTAGATGTTTCTAATAATCAGATAATCGGTTTCCGCATTGACAACGGTCCACATGCCGGATTTCTTAATATATAAATTTTGCATGGTTACGTTGCTGCTAAGTACGGTATAAATAGCCATCGGCCTTGTAGGTTCGCTGCCTACGGCAAAGGAGTCGCCGCTTCCGTCGATGGTTCCTCCACCATCAATGGTCACATTTTCCACATGATCCGCATAAATCAGCGCTTTATTGCAATTGGCTGCAGGACCTAATTGTGTATTGTAAGTAAGCGGATTCGTGTCCGGATAATCGGCGGTGGACGAGCTGCCCTTTAAGGTAGCCGTGGAATCAATATAAAGGGTCATATTGCTCTTTAATTGGATCATCCCTGAAAGGAATATGCCGTCATGTAAGTAAACCGATCCGCCGGTGCCCGCAGCCTCTTCGATGGCAGCTTGTATCGCAGCTGTGTCCTTCGTCAGGCCGTCTCCTATGGCGCCGTAATTTTTAACATCGAATACCGGTGCCGGCGGCCCTCCGATGAAGGTTGCCTGGCTGTATACTTTAACATTGTCAAAGTAAAGCGTGCCGGTATTGCCAGCGTCGATGCCGAAGGATATTTTCCCTACATCCGAAGCCGGGGCCAAAAGGCTGATTCCGCCTACTTTTTTCATTCCGTCAATGTAAAGATCATACTTACTGGCGCCTGTATCGATCACCGCCCTAACGATATACCATTTGTCCGCATTGAAAGATACTCCTGTATTGGTCAACGACCCGTTTTTGTTGTATACAATGTTCCCGTCTTTGAATGCTATGGCCGCTATCGTATTGCCGTTACCGTCATAGATGTATGGGATGTACTTGGTTCCGGCTGTCTCCATGGCTTTAACCTTAGCTTCTATGGTCACTGTTCCGTTTAAAGATGAGAACTTCCTTGCAGCAGCTGCCGCATTCGTTCCAGTGCTTTTAGTTATCATGACGCTCTTATCGACCGGGAACGGGACTTCCTGCACGCTCACAGTACCGCCGGATGTATCTGCTACCCAGCCATTCGGTGTATCTCCTTTTTTATCGCGGTTAAAGTCATCCTTGACCGTAAAACCCGTAGCTGCTATCGGGAAATTCACAGGCGGAGCCGCACTAGTGGCAGTGACTTTACTGCTTTGCGCAGATTCGATCACTTGTCCTCCCGGAGTATCAAACACGGAGGATACCTTGTAATCGTAAGCGGTGTTAGGCGATATGCTGTTATCGATATATGCGGCAATGCCTGGCTGAGATTGTCCGACATAGCTGTACCGGCTATCTCCCGCTTTCGCTCTGTAGATGCTGTATTTCGTAACATTAGCCGCAGGGGTCCAGTTTAATGTTATGGAAGTGCTCCATTCAGCCCCTACGCTAAGTCCTTGAGGGACAGTTAGGGCCGAAATAGAGTTTACGGTCACAGTGGCCTGGACCTGGTACACACTTTGCCCTACTGTATATAATGCATTCAGCTGTGCAGTCCCTGCGCGGATAGCCGTAATTTTCCCTGTTCCGTCAATCGCGGCAACGCTGGACATGGAGGATGCAAACGTACTGCTGCTTGTTACATTCTGAGCGGCTCCGTCCGTGTCAACTGTATTCACTCTCGCATTAAAAGTGTCCCCTTCATAAAGGGTATAGGCCCGTTGGTCAAAGTTAATTCCTGTGATTTGAGCAGGAGGCAGCGTATATACTTTAAAGTTATCGACATAGCTTGTGGATGAGTCACTATTATCCGCTTTAAACATAACCCGTGTAATATTGGTTGTACCGTCAAAAGGAGTGACCAGGTCCGACCTGTCCACCGTTTGCTGAGCCCCGTCGATCCAAAGATCATACGTGTTGGCGTTCGTATTCACGATGATTTTAATGTTATACCACTGGTTCGGGACGAAAGGCTGCGTATTGATTTGCTGGGAAGCGCCGATCGCAACGAAATACCCGTTTCTAAGTCCGAATTTCATCACAGCCTTGTCTTTATTGTTGTAGATGTATGGAGACACGCTGAATTGCGCTCCATTCGTCATAATTCTGGCCTCTATCGCCACTTTCCCGGTAATTCCCGGAAATATATTGTCGGCTTGGGCGGCATCGCTTTTGCTCTTGACGTTCAGGCTCAAGCTTTTGTCCGCTGGGGAAGGAACTTCCGCTACAGTTACCGTTCCGGACCCCGCGTTCGTGCTGGTCCACCCGGCCGGGACCCGTCCCGTTGCAGCTCCGTTGAAGTCGTCATTGACAATAAACCCTGATGCCGCCGGTGTCTCGACACTTACTTTAGGACTTTGAGACGATTCGATCACTTGCCCTCCCGTAGTCGTAAATACGGACGAAACGATGTAATCATACGCTGTGCTTGCCGCTACGGTATTATCCGTAAAAGTGGTTGTTGTCGACTCTCCGACTTTGCTATACAGCCCGCTTCCTGCAGCTGCCCTGTATATATAGTATTTGGCCGCATTCAACGACGCAGACCAATTCAATTGCAGCAATGTGCCCGTCACTGTACCTGCGCTGAGCCCAGTCGGTGCCGTTAGAGCCGGAAGCGGATTGACAATCACCGTTGCCGATGCAGGGGTACCGTATACGCTATTTGAAACCGAGATTTGCGTTGTACCCTGATTGCGAGCAGTAACTCCCCCTGTTGATGGATCAACGGACGCAATTGTCGGATTTAAGGATGAAAAGACATTCCCGCTCGTTAACACTTGCTTGCTATTATCTGAATAAACGGCTTGAACTACAGCATTAAAAACATCGCCTTGATAAACGTTGTAGGTAGCCGAATCAAAAGCTAAACCGGTTACTACAGCCGTAGGCGTTGTTGTATATACTTTTAAATTGTCGTAGTAAATGGCGCCGGTGTTGTTTCCTGTATCCATTTTAAAGGTGACTTTTCCTACTGACCCGCCCGACGCAGCTGCCAGGCCCTGTCCGGTTAATTTGCTGATTCCGTTAATATACAGATCATAGATATCGCTGGATGTATTGATTACCATTTTGAGGTCATACCATGTGCCTTGAGTAAAGGCTTGTACATCTTGCTGGGTCGATCCGCTATTGGCCTTTATTTTTCCGCCGTTCAATTGCAACTTTACTATGGACGAGCCGGCCCCATTCGTTATATAAGGTGCAACCTGGGTTCCGGTCATAGTACCGCTAGACATAATGCTGGCTTCAACAATGACTAAGCCTTTTAACGGTTGGCTTGTAAAATCTAAGGATGACTCCGCCTTGGTCGTACTTGAAGTACTGGTCCTGTTAATTTTTACACTTCTGTTGGATGAATCGGGAACATCCTCCACCGTTACCGAACCGCCTGTCGTAGTGGTTGACCAGAAATTAGTATCCGCTACGCCATTGCCTGCCGAGGACCAATCCGCATAATTAGGTGCTTGACCTGTCGGAAAATGAGTACTGTTGTTAAAATTTTCATTCAGATAGATTTTGTCCGCCCCTGCCGCTTGCACGACCGTTGAGCCCAAGTCATATTGAGGCATCATACCTACTAACATAGCGACTATTAGTAAAATGCTTGATATTCTCTTCTTTCTCATCTATTTCGCCCTCTTCTCGCCTGATTCATCATCCTGCCGGATCATCACCGGCTCCAATCCGGCTGGTGCGTCAAATGAATCCATACGGTCCACCGTCAAATTGCGGACATGATCAGCGTACAGGCGACCCCGGTCGGAAATACTGTCCGACTGTTCATGTCGGATGCAGACATCGTTCAGAAGCAAACCATCAACATGCACAGCGATGAACTGGTATGGATGAACGGTATAATTGATCCTATCCGGATCGAGTTCAACGCGTCGGGCTCCCGGCGGTTTTGTCGGATCCGTCAAATTGCAAGGACCGGATACGTTCCATATGATATTGCGGAAACGTACATTCTCCACGGGCTGCGAAGGAACTCCTTCGATATAGCAGCGCCCTTTCGCCGATACGGTAATGTTATCAAAGGTGATGTTCCGGATGCGTCCAGCCTTCGGTTCCTTGTAATAACGGGGAGTAATGTCCAGTAAAATCGGAAATTCATTGCGTGCTTCAATGACCATGTTGCTGATTACCATATTCTCATATACGCTGCCATCCTTCATGTAAAGCGCAAGCGCCACATCTGTATTATGGATGATGCAGTTATTAAACGTGATGTTGCGAATCGGTCCGATCGCTTCCGTTCCGATTTTAAGAGCAGCATGCCGGGAGCTGAGGATACAGTTGGTAACTGTAATATTTTCGCACACGTCACCTTCCGTGCTTTTAATTACAATGCAATCGTCGCCGGTTTTGATGTTGCAGTCGCTGATAATGACGTTTTTGCAGCCGTCCGGATCAATCCCATCGGTATTGATTCGACCCATGTCGGCGAGGATAGTGACTCCCCGTACCATAACATCCTCGCAGCGCATCAGATGCAACGTCCAAAAGCAAGAATACTGCAAAGTAATGTCCAGAAATTTCGCATTTTTACAACCCCGGTAAAACATGAGCGCAGGCCGAAACTTCACCCCGGCAGCCACGGAAGGAGGCAGAGGGCTGGCGCCTCCGCCATCAATGATCCCTTGTCCGGTAATCGATATGTTTTCCACTTCATCGGCCCAGATCAAAGCTTGAATTTGTCCAGGCAAGTTTCCGTAAGGAGTCTTGCAAATTTCAGGATAGTGGGACGGATCATCAGCCCCTAGAATAACGGCGCCCATCTCCAGATGTAAACATATGTTCGACCTGATATGAATCGTTCCGCAAAGATAAGTTCCCTGCGGGACAACTACCATACCACCGCCGGATTGGCTGCATTCGTCGATAGCGGATTGGATTGCCTCATGATCCAGTGTATGTCCGTCTCCAATGGCGCCAAAATGTTTCACATTATAGCTCATAGTGATCTCCCTTCAAATTGGGTGATGATAGTACAGGCCCCAAAGATTGAAAACACATCTTCGGGGTCCTGTAATCAAATGTTTATTTATTTAAAAATTTATAGATGTCCTGGGTGAGAAACGCCTTGTCTTTGTTGTCCACATACCATTTGGCATACCAATCTTCCAATTGCTTGCCGCCGCCTTTCTCCCATACCGACTTCGCGTCAGAAAGTGCCTTGTCGATCGTGTAAGCCGATCCGCTGACTATCGACTTAGCCCAAAACCCGCTAATTTGCTGGGTAAGATCCGTGTTGATTTTGGCAAGATCCGCCGGCAACGTCGGCATGTGCTCGGAAAGAGTTAAATCAGGTATTGGCCGTTCCGGAGTTTCATAGGCTTCGCGCGCTTGCTTGATAAAGGTCAAATATGCCTGGTGGTCCGGCATCTTCGGATCGAAGGAGCTCTCCGTTTTGTTACAAGCCCCTACCAGGTCCGGCGAAGTTTGCATAGCAAGATCGGGTACGTAAACGAGCTCTTTTTTGTTTCTCTCCATATCGACCGGAATCGGGCAGCCGTTAGGTTCTTGCTTCCAATGGCTTCCTTCCAAACCGTATTTCATGACTTTAGCGGTATCCTTGGACGCCATAAAATCGATGTATTTGATGGCGGCTACGGGATCCTTCGCTCCCCGGTAAACGACGGTGGTCATTTGCGCCGGGTTGAGGAAATTCATGCTGAATTGGCCGAATTGCGTCTTAGGGAGCGGTACTGGCAAAATTTCTGCACTCGGAACATTTTTCTTCAGCGTCTGATAATTGTTCAAGCCGGGATTAAGCTGCTGGGAATGCTGCATCACATACATCCCCAGCTTACCGCTAAGCCAGTCCTGCTTAGCCTTTTCGCCGTTTTTGTCGGTAAGGTAATCTTTGTCCACTACCCCTTCGTCAAACAGCCGCTTTTTAAATTCGTTGCTTGCCTTCGCCCGGTCCCAATCGTATACGAATTTTCCATCCTTCACGACCCAGCCGACATCGCCATACATCTTGCTGATCCCCATGCCGCTATCGGAAGCGAGCGATATTCCGTACGTATTCTTTTTTCCATCGCCGTCAGGATCCTGTTCAGTAAACGCTTTGGCGATCTTAAACAGGTCCTCAGGTGTTTGCGGCATTTGCAAATTCAGCTTTTTCAGCCAATCGGCACGAATAATAAGGGAGTACATGGACATCGTTCCCTGCAAACGGCCAACTTCATACAGCTTGCCGTCCGGTTTCGTTCCCGCCTTTTTTAATTGAGGATATTGTGCCAGAAGTTGTTTGTAATTAGGCGCATACTTGTCAATTAAGTCATCCAGTGGCAGCAGCTGCTTTTGTTGATACAACAGATCGCGGTATTGCGGTTCGTACTCGTTGATGACGTCCGGGACATCCCCCGAAGCGAATAAAGTATTGAACTTGGTGATGGAATCAGTTCTTGGAATCAATACATATTTCACATTTGTAGGGCCGTTTGTATTGACCCAATCGGTCCACCGATTTTTATCCATCGTGCCTTCTTCCGCAGGAACACGTCCCCGATCGTAAAGGGAAACGGTTGCTGCTCCCCTAGCTTCCCCTTGTGCCGCCGTTTTTCCGTTATCCGATTTTTTTTGTTCCGTCTTACCATCTCCATCTCCGCAACCAACGAGCAAAGAACTGGACAAAGCGGTTACTGCAAGTACAGACACCCATTTTTGCGAACGACTGAACATTGTTTTGCCTCCCTGAAAAATTTTTTAGTGGTTATCATCATTTTTTGTGCTTAATATTGACCGAGCATGCTACCCTTTGATGGAGCCGATCATCACTCCTTTGACGAAATATTTTTGCAGAAGCGGATACACTGCCAGCATGGGCGCGATCATGACAACGATGGCTGCACTTTTGATGGAGTCCGGAGTAACCGCTTCCACGTCATCGGGCTGCAAATTGTTCATTTGCTGCAGCAGTTGCTGGCTTTGCACCATTTTCTGAACGAGAACGGTCAAGTTGAAAAACTTCGTATCATTAATGTAAATGAGCACGCTCATAAATGCATTCCAAAAACCGACCCCGTAAAACAGCCCTAATGTTGCGACAACCGGCAAAGAAAGCGGCAATATGACTTGTGCAAGCAATCTCAGCTCTCCGCAGCCGTCAATTCGGGCCGCTTCCTCCATCTCCGCAGGAATGTTTTCAAAAAAGGTACGCATCACAAGCATGTTGTACGTGCTAATAAGTCCAGGAAGCCATAGGGCGCCATACGAATTGACAAGGCCCAGCGACTTAACAAGTAAGAACGTTGGAATCAGCCCGCCGCTAAACAGCATGGTAAACACCATAGCCATAGTGAAAAATTTGCGGCCCCAAAAATATTTGCGCGATAACGGATATGCGGCCATGATGGTAAACAGCATGCTGAGCAGCACGCCGACCAGCGTAATGACTAAGCTGTTCTGAAAGGCCCGGAGAATGTTGGTGCCTTTGAGTAAAGCTTTATATGAATCCAAGTTAAAGCCGATGGGCCACAACGAAACGAATCCGGATGCCACCGCGTTCTGATTGCTGAGTGAAACGGCTACAATATTGATGATCGGCAGCAGACAGCTGAGTGCCACTAAAGTCAAGATGATATAATTGGCCGCATAAAACAGCGATTCGCCCTTTGTGTCGTTCATAACGATCCATCCTTTCTACCAAAGTCCTTGATCAAAGGCACGGGCAATTCGATTAGTGACTGCTACTAGAATAATCCCAATCAGCGATTCGAACAAACCCATTGCCGCGGTCACACTGAAGTTAGCTCCTTGCAACCCTATTTTGAAAATATACGTGCTGATTACCTCGGATACTTGGGAAACAACCTGGTTTTGCATCACGTATACATGATCGAATCCGACCTCCATAACATGACCCATCGATAAAATGAGCATTAACACAATCGTAGGGCGAATACCTGGGAGCGTAACATGCCAAATTTTCCGCCATTTTCCTGCTCCGTCCATATTTGCAGCCTCATATAAGCTCGGATCGATCATGGTGAGCGCAGCTAAATAAATGATGGCGCTAAACCCGGCTTCCTTCCATATGCTCGATCCGATGAAGATCGACATCCAAGGAACCTCATGATAGAGGAAGGCATAGCTAGGAAGGCCGGTCAGTTTCATCAAACCGTTAACAACGCCTGATTGCTCAGCAAATACCGTCACCACAATGCCGCCGACGATAATCCACGAAAGGAAGTGGGGAAGATAGACCAGCGTCTGCACCGCTTTTTTAAACCACAGCCTCCGTGCCTCGTTGAGCATAATAGCGAGAAGAATCGGAAAAGGAAAGCTTAGAAAAACACGGAGACAACTGAGAAGCATCGTGTTGTAGATGATGTCCCGCGTATGGGCGTTTTCAAACAAATATTTGAAATGCTTGAAGCCAACCCACTCGCTGCCGACTATCCCGTCAAAAAAGTTGTAATCCTTGAATGCAATGACTAAACCTAGCATTGGGATATACTTGAATACGAGATAAAACAGGATGACGGGCAAGAACATGGCCATGAGAGGAATGTTTTGTTTAATAATCCGTTTCCTGCGCAGTTTCACGTTCATGTCCGCATGCTTCATAGCGTCTTCAGACAAAAGGGGATGGACAGTGTTCATAAGAATAAATCACCTCTCTTTCGTTTGTAAAATCATCTGCTCGCAAATCCATCTTAACGGGAGTGGCCAGAGGCGTACATAGATATGTTTTAAGGCGATATGCAAAAACAAAAAACCTCCTTTCTCGGCTCGTTTCCTCGCAATAAGGAGTCGTTAAGCCTTGAAAAGAGGGCAGTATGCTTTTTGTGACAGAGTATGCAATTAAGCAAAATCAAGCTAACATCCCTTTTTTGTAATCACCCGGGGTGGTTCCGACATGCTTTTTGAATACGCGGATGAATGATACCGGTAAAGTATAGCCAACCTGAACAGATACGTCCTGGATGGTAAGATTCGTTCCCGTCAGAAGCTTCTTGGCCTGCTCTATCCGCATTTTGGTCAAGTAATCAATGAACTTCTCGCCGAATTCTTCTTTGAATAGCCGGCTTAAGTAGTTGGGGTGCAATTCGAATTGATCGCTTAGCGAGGTTAGACTAAGGTCGGGATCGGCAAAGTGCGATTCGATGTACGCCTTCATATCGCCAATTAGATGATAATGAGTTTTGCTTTCACGGATGCGGCGCATATCTTCGGCCGTTCGATTCAGCACATCATAAAAGCGCGCGTCCAGCTCCGCCACTGTATCGAATTGCTCCAATATCGCATTGTATTCAGGCAAACTTTGCTCCCAAACCTGATGCAATTCTTCGGATAATTCCATCGATTCGCGGTACATTTGGTAGGTCATATAATTCATCATGCTAATTAATTCGTCTTTGGGGATAGGCTCGGACTGAATCTCTTCAAACATCTTGGCATATTCTTGCTTCCAATTTTCGTCGCCAAGACGATACGATTGGGTAATAGCCCGGATTCTTTGCAGGTTTTTGAACATGTCCTTGTAAATTGGCTGTCTAACCATTTGGTTATGCTCCAACAACCGGTTGTTTCCGAGCGTTGATTTGTATTGCAGCGCCTCTAGCGCATCGTTGTATGCATCCGGAACCTCTTCCATTCGACGGGCGAGGGAGCTGACGCCGATCGTAATCGTAAACGGTAAATTGGCAGCCACCCAACGAATGGTTTCTTCTCCAACCATATGCATCTTATCGTTGTCTTCTATGCTATTGGCAATAGGGAACAACGCTCCCAACCGATGCGCATCGATCCATTCCGCCCATACCACACATGCATGATTCTGACAAACTTCCTTCAAAACGCTGCTTATGATAAATTTCAGAAGGTTTTGATCTTTCATGTTATAGGTTCTAATAAATTCTGAATACTTATCCATTTCCACCACAATGACGACAAAACCTTCGGAATCCCCTCTCAAGCCATAATGCTGAATTTCATCCGCCCACTTCGAAGGATCGTCCATAAGGTTGCCTTCGAGCAATTCTTGAAAGAAATGCTTGCTTCGATATACTTGATTTTCTTCATTCTGCTTCTTGTAATGTATCGACTGCTCAATTAAATTATCGATGCCTGACTCAATGAACTTGAACTCGTCGCTATCCGTTTTTCCCGCAAAAGCGAGATTACTGCCGTTCTGCGAATATTTGTAAATGTGGTTCATAATCATTTCGATCGGCTTGTAGTTTTTACGTGTAATATAAAAAACCCACAAACCTCCGGCTAATAGGGTAAGCATTCCAATGCTCATCCACACATAACTCAATACCGAGAATAATCCGAACAAATGCTTGTCTGAGAAACTACTATTTCCCACCCATTTCGTGTAATCCGAAGTCACCTTCGTATAAGGGAAAGGAAAGGCTTGTACGGTTGTATCCGCCATCCTTCCGCTGTTGCCGAATAAAAACAATCCATCCTGATCAAAGACATCAATTTGGCTTATCTTTGAATCAAGCATCGGCTGGACGAGCTGCCTAAGTGAATCCAATCGAATATTAACTATTATATAACCTTCATTTCCAAACGGTGGCATCATCCTTTTGACAAGAGTCACAACAGGCTTACTGGTTTGGACTTCTTCATTTTCTTTGTACATTCGCAAACCGGTATTTCGCCTCGGAACACCGTCTTGTATCAAATGCAGCAAAAATTTGCGATCCCCAAATTCAGCCATCGATGGTGAAGATTTTTCCGTAAGCAATTTTTGATCGGAATTGCGATACAAATAAACCGAATCGATCAATGGGACATACCGCAGCAGATCGTACAATACTTTCGATGCCTCAAAATCATTGAAGTACTTGCTTGTTGAGAAATCATTTCTGAAGAAAAGCTCCAACTTTTCGTTAGACATCACTTCTTTAGTGATCGTTTGATCTATCGAAATGAGGGAAGAGTCGAGTGTTTCAAGAATGCGTTTCACAAAAATTTCGTTCGCTTTTTTTGCCTCCTCTTTCGAGAACTCACTCATGGACATAAAGAAAATGAGAATCAGTATGGCTACGACAATAAAAAAAACAGGGAGATAAGAAAGCAGCAAACGGTTGCGCCAATTAATTCTCATAATACCTCCTCAAGGGATCGGTCTATCCTGATTTATTTTCATTATATCTAAAAGCTCGCTTAGCGGAAGTCACATGCGGATAGTCAAGCTTGGTTCCCTTTGTAAAAGTCACCTATTTTTCTTTTTGCATATCACATTAAAACATGTAAATATACACCAGCAGTCATCTCCATTACGATTAATTTGCAGCTCAAATTGCACTAAAAAACAATGTGAATGGGAGATGATAAGAATGATGAGGATGAAAATCTTTGTACATCCTTTGATCAAGGTACTGATCATTGCGAGTATGATGTTCGGCTTTTACCCAAGTGAGTATATGGTTAAGGCTGCGGGAACCACTACCGTAATCGTGGATACTTCCCTACCGGTGCCGCAAGGACTTTCAGTGGGAACGGTAAGAAGCACTTCGGTAGCCTTAACATGGACTACGGTTTCCGGCGCGACAAAATACAGTATATACAGGGCAGATGCGGGAAGCACACAATTTAATTATGTCGGGCAATCCCAGCCTGGAATCGCTACCTATATCGACAACAACATTTCACCAAGCACTACCTACGATTATAAAGTATCTTCCGTATTTGTCGATACAGGAGGACAAGCTAGCGAATCCCCACAAAGTACTAAGGTGACAGTGACGTCTGCAGCACCGCCGGCAAACTTCCCTACCTCCGCGACAGGTTATACGGTTAATGATAACTTTAACGGAAATACAACGGGAGCTGCGCCGTCCGGCTGGAACCCGAACACCTCGGGAGGCACGGTTACCGTTCAGGAAGTACCGTTCCCTACCGATAAGAGCGTGAAAATATACAAAAGCTCAACATCGAACGACGCCGCTGCTACCAGATGGTTTTCCTCCTTAAGCGGCAAGGTGACGGTTGAGGCAAAAGTAAAAACGACAGAAAATAATGGGGTTCGATACATCCCTAATATTTATGACAGCAACGGAAATAAAATAGCTTCTGTAGCTTTCTCGAACGGTAATATCGCGTATAACAATAACGGGACCTTAACCAATATTGATCCCTATGATGCTGATAAATGGTACATTATCAAAGTGGTGCTGGATACCACTGCCAATACGTATGACGTATTCGTAGACGGAATAAGAAAGGTAAGCTCCATTAACTTCCTGTACGCATCCAACAATGTCGGGCAGGCAGGTTTCAGAATCAATTCAGGTGATACCGGAACGCTTTATTTCGACAATGTCAAGGTATACAGTCAGTCCACTTTTATCGGAGGACCGCCATCACCGGTATTTGATGTGAAAAACTATGGGGCTAAAGGAGACGGCTCAACTAAGGATACTGCCGCCATACAGGCAGCCATTAACGCTGCTGCGGGCACGGGCGGGTCGGTTTATTTGCATGATGGCATTTTTTTGTCGGGGATGATCCAACTCAAGAGTAATATGACATTATACATTGACTATTCGGCAACCTTAAAAGGCAGTACCTCCATCTCGGATTATCCGGACACCCACCCGCTGACTTACAATACCCAATTGGGGCCCAACTCGAATGTCAATAAAGCTTTAATTTATGTAAACAACGTTGAGAATGTGAGAATTGACGGAGGCGGCAACATCGATGGCAATGGCGACTCGTTTACAACCGGCTCGGAGCCTCAAAGACCCTCAGCCATTTATACCGTACTAAGCAGCATGGTAACGATCCAAAATTTATACATCAAGAAATCAGGTATGTGGACCGTGGTGCTTGCAGAAACTGATTATTTGACATTAAGGAATTTGAGTTTACATGTCAATATATTAAGTAATAGGGACGGCATTGATATTGTTGATTCTAAGCATGTTTTGGTTGAAGACGTCACGGTGAATACCGGGGATGACGCCATTTGCATCAAGAGCGGCAAGCGTCGCGGAGTAGAGGACGTACTCGTCAAGAACTCCAATGTAACGGCTTCCAGTACAAACGGATTAAAATTCGGAACTGCCAGTTACGGAGCTTTCAAAAACGTTAAATTTCAGGATATCATGATCAAGGATGTAAAATATTGCGCTATGTGTGTCGAGTCCGTCGATGGGGCGGATGTAAAAGACATCACATTCCAGAATATCGACGTTCAAAATGCAGGAAATCCTTTTTTTGTCATCCTAGGGAAGAGAAGCGACCGTACTACCCAAGATGATGTACCTAAAACGGGAACCATGGATACGGTCAAATTCCAGAATATTATCGGGAAAAACATGAAAAATACGTGGGGCTCTCCGATTTCAGGCGCAAATATGTCGGACGGTACCAAATACAGAATAAAAAATATTTATTTCGATAATGTCAATATAACCTACAAAGGCGGTAAAACATCGGTGCCGGGAAATCCGCCGGAATATGCTCTTGGCCAATATCCCGAGTCCAATCTTTGGGGCGACCTTCCTGCATACGGGTATTACATCAGGCATGCGGATGGAGTTTTTTTTACAAACAGCAGCACAACGAATGTATCTCCCTCGGATGTAAGAAGCTCTACTATAAAAAATGATGTAAATTAGTCTGTGGTCCGACGCAAAAGTTCTGCAACAATAGATTGGGGAGGGGTAATGGTTTAGTTTTGTGATGGTTCAGCATAAATTAGAAAAAAAAGAGTCGTAAAACCGCGTAACTCCGTTCATTTTGGTTCTTATTAAATTGTAAGAAGTGATGTACCACGGGTTATCAACTTTTTCCAAATAATTTCCAGACTTATTAAACTTTCGCAAGAAATCATAATTTATTAAAACATAAAAAATCCCGATGTATCAAGGCTTTAAGCCACATCGGGACTAGTCTAAGTAGTGACAAAATTACGTTCCAAATCTATGACAAATGACGTTCCAAACGGTGACAAATTGAATTACAACTCACATAGTTACACAAATTATTGTTTGGTGAAACATCCGCTGCCGCATAGCTTCGAACAACACTACAGTTGCCGCCATTGCCGCATTAAGCGATTCCGCTCTGCCCTGCATCGGGATGCGAATTTGCTCGGTGGTTAAGGCTGTTACCTCCGGTGAGACGCCCTGCCCTTCGTTGCCGATTACGAACCATACAGGCTGGCGAAAGTCGAACTCGTAGCAATCCGATACTCCCTGCAGGCTCGTCGTTATAACGGCGACTCCATGTGCAGCCGCTTCGGGAAGAACCAACTGCAAATCGCCCTGAGCGATAGGCAGATGAAACATAGACCCCATCGTGGAACGTACGGTCTTGGGGTTATACAAGTCTACGGTTCCTTTACCCAGCAGGATTCCGGTTGCACCAACCGCATCGGCGCTGCGAATAATGGTACCCAGATTTCCCGGGTCCTGCATCCCGTCAATGACTACTACAAGTCCGGGCGTGACACCCGACTCTAGCAAATCTGCCGGCTCCCAATGGAGCTTGCGGAGCACGGCAAACACCGCCTGCGGCGTTAACGTATCCGTACATTTGCTCAGTACCGGCTCTGTTACCGCCAAGCATTCGATCCCTACAGCCGCTGCCCGCTCCAGCATTCCAGCAGGCAGCTCGCGGAGTCGCTCACCGGCGTAAACCAATGTATCTATAGCAGCTCCAGATGCTAACGCTTCCTGCACGAGATGCACACCTTCAATGATAAACTGCCCTTGCTTTTCTCTGCCCTTCTTATCGAGCAGCTGTGTCCATCCCTTGACTCGGGGATTTTGGACGGAGGTGATGATCGGAACTTCCTGCTTTGTCATATCTATTAGCTACTCCGTAAATGTTATTTCGAAATGTTGTAAATTTTCGTTTTTACCTACAATAATTAAGATATCATTTTCCTTAATCAAATCTTCTGCTTGGGGAGCAATATTGATATGAGTGCCTGTTTTAATTCCAATCACGTTGCAGCCGTATTTGGCACGGATGTCAAGCTGTCGCAGATTTTTACCAACCATAGTCCGTGTTGCCCGAATTTCGGCTATACTATGATCCTCTGAGAGCTCGATATAATCAATGATATTAGAAGAAATCAAATGATGCGCTACCCGCTGACCCATATCTCGCTCAGGATAAATCACTTTATCCGCACCGATTTTCTTGACTACTTTGCCATGCAGCTCATTTTGAGCCTTGACCACAACTTTAGGTACGCCCAATTCTTTTAAAATAATAGTTGTTAAAATACTCGACTGAATGTCTTCCCCAATGGCAACTACAACAACGTCAAAATTACGCAAGCCTAAGGCCCGAAGTGCTTCCTCATCCGTTGAATCCGCCTGCACCACATGTGTAACAATATGGGAAACCTCTTGTGTTCGCTGTTCGTTGCTATCAATGGCAAGCACTTCAAAACCAAGGCTGTGCAAAGTTTTAGCAACACTAGATCCGAATCGTCCCATCCCGATAACTGCAAATTGCTTTTTCATGAACATCATCCCCTCATTACCAAAGCTTAAGGTTACCACCTGACAACATAATTACTAGTATACCACAAAATGAATCCATCATTACTCAGCATGAAGCCCAACCGTTTGGTGCATATTAATTTAAGTAGAAAAGCATCTGATTGAAGCACTTTTGAAGCCATAAACCAAGAGACGATAAAGCGAGGAAACTTCCATGAATTTAAACCTGAGACAGGCGATCGTTCAGCGTATTTCAGACAAAAATGATGAAGAATTAATTGGCGTGGTTGAAGATTCCATAGGTGGACAAGAGCAGGTTTTGCCCGGATTGGGCGTATTGTTTGAAATGATCTGGCAGCACAGCGGAGAAGAACTGCACAATCAAATGATTACCTCCTTAAAAGAACATCTGGCAACAATCGAGACACCTGGCTGAGCCCCCCTCCCGGGAAACTTCACTCCATCAAAATCTGCAATTTTTAACTAAAAAAAGCCACGCAAGAGCCGTGAGTCAGAATCCACTTTCTTAGGAATCTGCTTCGGCTTGCTGTGGCTTTTCTATTTTAGTAAATTCGGTATAAAATGATTAGTCCAAAATGCCCTTAACCAGATTGCCCGGCATCGGCTTCGGTTTCTCGCAGCTGCTTTGCATAATGTAATGCTTGCCTTCCTTCGAAGCATCATGGAATCCATGCATCGCTTCCAAAATGTGATAGGCCAACTCACCATTTGCTCTGTTAGTGCGACCATTACGTATGGCGAATGCCATATCCAGTACGCCTAAACCGCGGCTGTTATCCGCATAACCATGTGTCAAAGGAATTTCGCTGAATTCCTTCGAATCCCAGCGTCTAACGCTCACGGGCCCTCCGAATGTATTCGGGTCGGGAACGCTGAGGGTGCCCTCACTGCCGTAAATTTCGATCCGCGGCAGCTGGGACCCTCCGAAGGCGTCGAAGCTTGTAATAATCGTACCGATTGCTCCGTTATGGAAGTCAAGTACACCGGCGATATGCGTCGGTGTTTCTACTTTAATTTTGCCGCCAAATTTTGGCTCGCTTGTGATGGTACGTTCCGGGTAAGAAATTTTAGCTGAACCGGTAACACGTTGAATAGGTCCCAGCATAGCAACCAAAGCAGTCAAATAATAAGGCCCCATATCGAACATAGGACCGCCGCCAAGGGCATAATAAAACTCAGGATCGGGATGCCAATGCTCATGTCCTTTTCCGATCATGAACGCGGAGGCTGCGACTGGAGTACCAATCCAGCCGTCTTCAATCAGCTTGATGCAGGTCTGGATTCCGCCGCCCAAGAATGTATCCGGCGCACTGCCTACAAGCTTGCCCTGTCGTTTGGCAACGGCCAAGATTTCCTGTCCTTCCTCACGAGTAACCGCAAGCGGCTTCTCTACATACACATGCTTGCCCGCTTCCAAAGCCTGAATGCAGACGCTCGCATGCGCTGCTGGAATCGTCAAATTGATAACCAGATCGATGTCCGGATCCGCCAACAGCTCTTCTACCGTATAAGCTTTCGCGATTCCGTGCTCCTCAGCGCTCGCTTGTGCGCGGGCTACATTCAAATCTGCGCAAGCCACAACCTCCAAAGCCGTGGAGAAGGCTCTGCAATTTTTAAAATAAATACTGCTGATTTTACCGCAGCCGATTATACCGATTCTTACTTTCTCCATAATGATTGGTTCCTCCCATTTATCCTACTCGTTACTGATTATTCCTGCAGATTCATACCAGCTTATAAAAGCTTAAGTTAGTTGCTGTCACCCATGCCCGAATATTTAATATCTCTAACAACGCCATTGGAGGCTGTCTTGCCTTCCGCTGCCCACAAAAAGCCGCGCCGCATCATTAACGTAACCTCCGGCATTTCAACAATGTTTGCTTTATGTCCAAGAGAGCAGTAATAAACGCGTCCAGCACCCCAGCGCTTCGTCCATACAACCGGCATATCGACGGCACCATTTGTTGAATGAGGTCCTTCTACGACAGGAAAACGGGTTGTAGCCAGCACTTCCACAGCCGGATCGATATGTAAGTAATACTGCTCACTTTTTACTGTAAAATCTTCAATTCCCGCCAAAATTGCACTTGAAGACTGTTTAATATTTACTACATATTCAACTCCGTCATTGCCCGGATGCGCCACCCATTGGCCCCCAGTCATGAACTGCCAATCCACATTATTGCGGAAGGAATCACACATGCCTCCATGGAGACCCGCAATTCCGACTCCGCTCTGCACGGCAGCGGTTACATTCTTTGCCCACTGCTTGTCGATTTCACCCATCGTCCATGAAGGTACAATCAGATCAAGCCCCAACAGCTTATCTGCATCTGCAAACGATTCCAACGTATCGGATACCTCAACTTCAAATCCTTCACTCACCAGAATACGATGAAAAATTTCCGATACTTCCTTCGGTTCATGGCCCTGCCATCCACCTTGCACGATCAATGCTTTTTTCATGCTGTACGCTCCTTTATACTTCGTCTATTTTGACCCAACGGCGCTCCGCAATCGAGCGATCGACAGCTTCCAATACTTCCTGACACTTAACACCATCTACAAAATTAGGGACAGGCTGGCGGTCTTCCTCCAGAGCTTGCATCAATTCAACGACTTCATGGACAAAAGTGTGCTCGTATCCTATGGTATGACCAGCCGGCCACCAAGCATCCATATAAGCATGAGCCGGATCGGTTGCCAGCACCCGACGGAATCCTTGTACATCCTCTGCATCGTCCGTAAAATATACCTGAAGCTCGTTCATCCGTTCGAAGTCGAACTTCACACTGCCTTTACTTCCATTAATTTCAAAAGAATTCGTGCAGCGATGCCCCGGAGCGAAACGAGTCGCTTCAAAGCTGCCCAACGCACCATTCTCAAAACGGCTCATAAACAGAGTCGCATCATCGACGGTTACAGCCCCTTTGGGCGCATCCTTACTGCCCTTGGCGCTGAGTCCTGTCATCGAGGTCGGCAATGGACGTTCCTTGATGAACGTCTCACTCATTCCGATAACCTCCGTCATACCGCCAATCAAATAATGTGACAAGTCGATCAAATGTGCGCCCAGATCGCCGTGTGAGCCTGAGCCGGCAATCTCCTTTTGCAGCCTCCATACAAGAGGGAAGTTCGGATCTACGATCCAATCCTGCAAAAACCATGCACGGAAATGATAGATTTGACCGAGGCGACCTTCGTCAATCAGCTTCTTCGCGAGTTGAACCGCAGGTGCAAACCGGTAATTGAAGCCTACCATGTGCTTGACGCCCGCTTCCTCGGCAGCTTTCAGCATCTCCCTCGAATCGGGAAGCGTCAGCGCAAGCGGCTTCTCGCAGAATAGATGCTTGCCAGCCTTGGCCGCGGCTAAGGCAATCTCCTTGTGCGCATCGCTTGGAGCGTTGATATCGATCAGATCGATATCATCCCGCTTCAGCAGCTCGCGCCAATCGGTTACGTACCCTTCCCAGCCGAATTGCTCGGCCGCCTGGGCCACACCCGCTTCATCGCGGCCGCATATCAGCTTCATCACAGGACGCGATGACTTCGGGAAAAACATATGTAAATCACGGTAAGCATGACTATGAGCCTTGCCCATAAACTTATAACCAACCATTCCAACATTGATCTGCTTCATCCCAATTCTCCTCCTATCATATTGTGGCAGGAGTCTGTTCGACGAAAGCAACCCATGAATTTGTATTCACGAAGATTAAATCGTCGAAAGGACTCCTGGATAGATTTCCTTCACTATGATTTATGGCAGGACTGCCTGATGATGAGCTCGGTTTCCAGCTTGAGCTGAAATCCCCCTGGCTCACCGTTCACCTGCTCCAGCAGCCGCTGTGCCGCCAGGCTGCCCATCTCATAGAATGGCACCGCTACACTCGTCAGCGGTGGATCCGTTACTCGGGCTGCGTCGGAATTATCGCAGCCAATTACAGCCACATCGCGGCCGGCTTCCCAGCCCAGCTCGCGCAGCCCTTGCATCAGCCCGATCGCCATCCGATCGTTCGCAGCGAACACAGCGTCGATCTCCTGACGACGCTCATATATTGCAGCAGCCGCACGATATCCGCTTGTGCGACTATAATTGCCTTCATAGTACAAATGCGCCAGCTTCTCCGGCTCCATCCCTGATTCCCGCATAGCTTGGATATATCCTTGCCGACGATCCCCGCTGTTGGAAAACTGCGAAGAGCCGTTTAAGAAAGCTATTCGGCTGTATCCCTTTTCCAGCAAATGCTTCACAGCACGGTAGCTGCCTGCTGTATGGTCCGCATCCACCTCATTGAACCGCTCGCCTGAGAAGTGCTGGTTGACCAAACAGAACGGATGCCCGCCCTCTTCCAGCTTCTTTAGCTGCAGCCTCTCGCGTGTCGTATCGGCAGCGCCCAGAATAATGCATGCGTCTACCTTTTGCGAACGAAAAACATCATTGTAATCGCTATCTTCATCTTGTGAACGGAACATCAAAAGCAGATCGTAGCCCATTTCCTTTACTTTTGCGCCTATTCCGCTTAATACCTCTGAGAAATAGTAGGTTGAAAACAGATGAACCTTAGGAACATAAGGAAGCACAACGCCCAAGTTACCGCTTCTGCGGCGGGCAAAGCTCTGAGCAATCGCATTGGGATGATAGTTTAGGGTCTTCGCTGCTTCCAGCACCCGCTGCTTCGTTTCTTCTTTCATCGGACCTATGCCGTTGAATACCCTCGAAACAGTAGCTTCGGATACTCCCGCTAACTCAGCAACTTCCTTTCTGGTTACAATAAGGATGTCCCCCCTTTATAGGATAAAATTTGAAAACAAATGATTTATGTACACGCGTTCATTTTCTCATGGAGTATGTATGTTGTCAATGCTCTTCTTACTGCTTTTTCGTTTCTCATCCCTTCATTTAGAATTCGGAAGGCCAGCCGTCAAGGGCCAGCCAATAATCCGCGTATCTGACCGTGTCACTCAAAATCTGCCATAAGCTTTGGCGTAACGATGAATTTTTCTAAAAATCCTCTTATCCTTCAGCTTGCAAAATATATACGGATCCGGACAAGTGTTGACTTCCAGCACCCACGGATGCAGGCGTTCATCCAGCGCAACATCCAAGCCTATTTCTTTAAGACGACGAAATCTGGAATGCAGCTGATGAGCTGTTTTCAAGCCAAGTGCATTAAGACGAGCAATATATTTACGCTTCTCATTTCCGGTCAGATAGGGTGACAATAAGGTCTCTATTGGCTTGAGCTTTCCTCCGTTGTGAACGTTCGTGACCACTTTTCTGGGATCACCCACACGGCCGATTACGCCGGTAGTCTCCCATTTTTTTTGCGGCGTTTGCTGTACCATAACACGGATATCAAAACGTCGATTGCGGTATTTTGTCAGATTGATACCCTTTTGCACTAAGTAAAGTCTATTTTTTGTACGTTTAAGAATGGAATTATACAGATCCTCAAAATTTGTAAAGCTCCTGACATCCAAACCATTCTGATAGCGGAAGCTCTCCCCGTCTTCCTCCGAACCTATTGAAGTCATTTCCACTTTCATAACTCCATTCCCATAGGTCCCTTTATCCGGCTTAATGTAAACCATTTTATATTTCCCCAGCAGCTCACGGAGCGATGCCCTTGATAATTTCATTGTATCTGGAATATACATTCTCATCTCGGGCTTCTTTAATAACACTTTTGTTTTCTTCCATTTGCTTATGACATAGCCTTGAGCTTTGCCGATTCCACTACCTGGAGCTTTACCTGAAACCTTCACTTTAACCTTGTCCTTGCTCTTGATAAAGGCTTTGCCCTTGATTGTGCGCATAATGTCCACCTTTCTCTAAATACCTAATTCCGCCAAAATCTAAACATCTTATTGTATGCGGTACAGATGCTCCTTGTCAGAGGCTAATGCCCAAATTAAAGGGCAGGTCCGTATGGCAAAAAAACAAAAAAATCGGCCTAATCGCAAATCTCTGCGAATTAGAACCGACTCTTTACTTAAGCTGATTTTGTATCTAGATCGAGCTGTTTTTCCTTTCGAAGTAAGTGAATAAAATATCGCATGTAGTAAGCAATCAGAACGAAGAAAATGCCTACCGTCAACGGATCTTTCGTGAAATCCTGCATAGAATTAGCCGCGGCAGCCTGCGCCGCCGGGCCTTGCAGATACATCCCGATCAATCTGTAGCCAATCCGGCTCATAAATAATACGAGCACAGCAACCTCTATTCCGATATGGGTGCAATAATACCAGCCGTCCTGCCTTTTCTCGAAACGCAGATGCTTGACCGCATAGTAGCTCAGCACCAAGCCGCCAGCCATCCCAACCACGTCCGCGACAAAATTGATAGGATGCAGCATCCCCATATAAAGGAATACGCAGCCCAGCACTCCAAACATTACAGACCGGAAAATCAGACGGGTTCGGGTCAGCTTTTGGAAACCAACCGAACGCTTAAACCTTCGATAGAGCATAAAAGCCATCAGCACCGTGAAGCCCGCTGTTATTGCAATATGCCGAACATCCATGGTTTTATCCTCCTAAGAGTCTCGTTATAGCGAAACTGCTTCGTAAGCCTTGCTTTGCCTTGTTAAGCTCAACTAACTTCATATGAAGCTACTCAAGCACAAAACAACTCAAGGCGCGTTCTCCAGAAATTTCGCGGTCGGATTTTTCTCCATCGCTGAACGCATTGCGTACTCGCTTTCGAATAACACGACGTAGTTGTCATCCTTATCCTTCACAAGCTGGGAATTAATACGGAATTTACTTGGATCAATTTTATCTTTATCGTCCACCAGCCAACGGGCAAACTGGAAGTTAGTCCGCTGCAGCATTACATCCACTCCGTATTCACCCTTCATCCGGTATTCAAATACTTCAAACTGAAGCTGGCCGACGACACCGAGAATCATATCCTCAAAGCCAATCGTTTTGAACACCTGAATGGTGCCTTCCTCCGTCAGCTGATCGACGCCCTTTTGAAACTGCTTATGCCTAAGGGCATTTTTCACAGTAACTTTCGAGAACAGCTCCGGTGAAAAGGTCGGCAGCTCATCGAACTGCACATTGCCACCTTGAGATAATGAATCACCAAGCCTAAATATACCTGGATCAAACAATCCGATGATATCGCCCGGATAGGCCTCTTCAACGATATCACGGTCTTGTGCAAGGAATTGTTGAGGCTGTGCCAGCTTAATATCCTTGCCTACGCGCACGTGCTTAACGGACATTCCACGCTCGAATTTACCTGAGCAAATACGCAGAAACGCGATCCGGTCACGATGGGCAGGATTCATGTTGGCTTGAATCTTAAAGATATAACCCGAAAATTTCTCGTTAAGAGGATCTATTTGGCCCTCGTTGCTCCGCCGCGGGGTAGGTGTCGGTGCCAGCTTCAGGAAATTCTCAAGAAACGTCTGCACACCGAAATTATTGACCGCACTGCCAAAAAATACAGGTGTCAGCTCACCTGAGCGTACCTTTTCAAAATCAAACTCATCCCCCGCTACATCGAGAAGCTCCAAATCCTGCACCAGCTGATCGTAGAAAAATTCGCCTGCAATTCCCTTAACAATATCATCCTCGTAGCCGCTTACCTTTTGCACTTGAATTTCCTTATGATCATCGCCCTGGAATAGCTCCACTTGTGTCTGCACCCGGTCATACACACCACGGAATTGTTTGCCTGAGCCGATCGGCCAGTTCATTGGATAGGAACGAATGCCCAATACTTGCTCCAGCTCCTCCAGCAAATCAAACGGATTCTGGCCTTCACGGTCGAGCTTGTTAATGAATGTAAAAATCGGAATTCCCCGTCTGCGGCATACCTGGAACAACTTCTTGGTCTGCGCCTCGACCCCTTTGGCCGAATCGATCAGCATTACCGCGCTGTCCGCAGCGGTTAAGGTCCGATAGGTATCTTCTGAGAAGTCTTGGTGACCAGGGGTATCCAGAATATTTACCCGATGGCCCTCATAATCAAACTGCATAACGCTTGACGTTACCGAGATCCCTCTCTGCTTCTCAATTTCCATCCAGTCGGATGTCGCGTGCTTGCTCGCTTTCCGGCCTTTAACCGTTCCAGCAAGGCGAATAGCGCCTCCAAACAGTAGCAGCTTCTCAGTTAATGTTGTTTTCCCCGCATCGGGGTGGGAAATAATTGCGAAGGTACGGCGTTTAAGTACCTCTTCTTGCATTTTTTGTGGTGTATCCATGCTCATTTGATTGAATTTCCTTCCTTGTCAATAAGTTAGCTTAATATTCCAATCCGCTTCCTTTAACCAACTGCGATTGCTGAATTCACGTCCCCGCACCGATACATGATCCTTGAATACTTGAACGTACAAGCCTTGCGATTTATCTTTGGTAGCATCATTCTGAAAATTACGGCCAAGCACCCGTCCAACGGATGAATTATGGAAGTAGTGGAATGTCTCTTTCACATAATGCTCTGTACCATTTTGAAAATCCTGATGCCTGTGACCGCAGAAGACAAACACATTTTTATAAAATTTCAACAGCTCGCGGAACTGCTTCGCCCGGATCAACTGATGGCTGCCGCCATCCGAACCAATAGGAGGCAGCGGCTGATGGGTCATAACAAACATCGGTTTACCGTTATATTTAGCAAGCTGCTCCTTGAACCAATCCATCTGCTCATCCGAATACCAAGCGCCTTCCCCAACCTCCGGCTTTTCCTGCACATATGCTTCCTGAGACATCACGATGAGCGGAAACCCTTTGAACACAGCGGTTTGGTAGGTCTTATCCATTTTGAAAAACTTCTGGAAGCGTTCGCGAGCCTGCCAATCCGTCTTTCCATTAGGAACCGTATCCTTGTTAAAGGCTCCCTTCTTATCGATCCAAATATCATAATAATCATGATTGCCCATGTTCGCATATAGGGGAGGCAGCTTGTAGGCTGACAACAGCTTTTGGAGCTCTGCGTAGCCGTCATCTCCTCCATAGTCCGTTAAATCACCTGTCAACACAATTGCATCAATAGGGGATTCGAACTTCTTTATATCCTCCAGCGCTTCCTTCATATGCTTGATTGTATTCGGATCATAGACTGAAATATGAAGATCACTCAGCAGCATAAACGAAAATAACGGGGATTTGTCATCCTCAGGCGTTGCTTTAGACTCAGGAGGTTCCTGCTTGGGTAAAGCTGCCACTGGATCGGATTTAGCTTTAACTACATTTTGAGATTCAATGGACCTTTGAAGCAATTTTACCAAAGCTGTAGTTGCTGCACTAATCATAACGATCAAACCAAGCATCCATCGGATAAAAGCCCGTCTGGACATAAAAAAATTCCCCCCACGCTAATAGCTCTCTGTTTATGGTCGAAACGAGTTGTGACACATTCTCCTTATTATATCCTGTTACGCCCTCGACTGCATCTTTTTTACATGGTCTATTTTTTGAAGATGCATGGAATTGACGGAAATTATAAAAAGATGTTGATGAGGAACTGAATTTGAATCTGGTCCCGGCTATTCCCGGGTAAGTCCCTTCAAACATTCCTGTTCACCGCCCTTAAACATATCGCCGAACCAGGCAGCACAAAAACCTCCAACCCCACCTAAGTGGAATTGGAGGTTTTCGCTGCCGGCATCTTTCTGCGCCCGCCTAACTATTCGTGTCCCGGCAAAAGTACCTTTAACGCCGCAGCCTCTATCCGTGGCAGCTTAAGCGGCGCCAGCTTGAAGAAATAGTGCCTGATGCCACATCAGGCTTCAACTGCTAACGTTGAATAAACTCCCAAGCTACTTCGCCCTCGTCTTGCCCGTTAACCGGCCACCAGCGGAAGCCATCCTCTTCAAGCAATTGATAGCTCTGTTCAGGTCCCCAAGTACCTGCTGGATATTGATGCAAATTATCCGAATTTTCACGCCAAGCAGCCGCAATTTTATCCACGTACTGCCAAGCCAAGGCTACCTCATCCCACCGCGTGAAATAGGTTGAATCTCCGCGGGCCGCATCATGCAGCAGACGCTCATAAGCTTCTGGTGTGTTCAAGCCAACCTGGCAGCTTTGGCAGAAATCCATCGCCACAGGTACGATAGTTCCTTCTGAACCAGGCTGCTTGGCATTCATTTTGAAATAAATGCCTTCCATAGGGTTAACGCGGAATACAAGCAGGTTGGGCTCCAGCTTATGCTTTTTGGAAAGGTACACGTTGTTCGGTACATTTTTAAACTCGACTACAACTTCCGTCGTTTTCACAGGCAGTCTTTTGCCCGTCCGAATGTAGAAAGGAACTCCAGCCCAGCGGAAATTATCTACAAATACACGCGCTGAGAAATACGTCTCTGTCGACGATTCCGGATTAACCTTATCCTCTTGGCGATAACCGGGGACATGCTTGCCTTTCATGTTTCCAGCCGCATATTGGCCTCGAACCGTATTGGCGCGCACCTCTTCATTGGACTGGAAGCCGCGTAACGAACGGAATACTTTTACCTTCTCATCACGGATGTCCTCTGGAGACAGACGACTTGGCGGCTCCATAGCCATCATTGCCAGCATTTGCAGCATATGATTCTGTCCCATGTCGCGCAGCGCACCGGAATGATCGTAATAACCGCCGCGATCCTCTACACCTACAGTTTCACTAAGCGTAATTTGAATGTTGGAAATAAACTTATTGTTCCACAGCGGCTCGAAAATCGCATTCGCAAATCGCAGCACATTGATGTTTTGCACCATTTCTTTACCTAAATAATGATCAATGCGGTAAACATCCTTTTCATCGAATACTTGACGAATTTCCGCATTCAGCTTTTCAGCCGATGGCAAGTCGTAGCCAAAAGGCTTCTCAATAACAAGACGCGCCCAACCCTGTGTTTCCAGTAAGCCGCCTTCTTTTAAATTATGTGATACATTGCCGAACAGCTCAGGTGCAAGCGCCAAGTAGAACAGACGGTTGCCGCCGACTTCAAACTTGGCATCCAAACGTTCGGTTATCTTACCCAGCTCCTTGAAGCCTTCAACGTCATTGATATCCAGCGACATATACTCGAAATGCTCAGCGAATGATTCCCATTGCTCATCCTTCGTCACATTGTATCTCGCAAATTCCTTGATGGAATCAAGAACATCCTGCCGGAACTGCTCGTTCGTGCGTGACCTCCGCGCTAATCCGACTACAGCAAAACGGTCTCCCAGCTTACGTTCACGATATAAGCTGTAAATCGCGGGGTATAGCTTGCGGCGAGCCAAATCTCCTGTTGCCCCGAAAAGCAAAAATACGGTATTGGTCATTATTTTCATCATTCTTTCATTATGTATTTTTAAATCCTTGTCATCTACTATACCAAACAAATTTAAGCATAGCGAAATTAGTGCTTAGATTCAATCTAATTCTGTATAAAATGTTCTTATAATTAGGCTCCAGTCTCCTAGGCAATTGTCCAATCGCCCGGTTTCCTGATGCATACTCTGGAAGTATAAAAGCTGGAGGTGAGAAAATGAGGCACATACACCCAATTAATGAGGAAAAATGCAGGGAGCATTACGGTAAACCCGTACTTATAATATTGAAGGATGGCGGAGAGATTGTGGGTATTTTAACCAAACTGGACAATGGTCAGATTACTCTTAACGGAGAGGCTACTGCTGCAACAAACAGATTCAGATCAACAAAGAAATCATCCGTCAAACGCAACAAAAATAAAGCAAAAGCAAGGGTTTCTTTCTCCCCTTCCCCCTTCACTCCAAATCCTTTCGGTAGATCAATTGTGCTTGATTTGGCATTCGTTGCACTGCTCTTCGCATTTATTTAACGAAATCTTCAACGAACAGGTGGAGAGACCAAGCGGTTAAGCTCACCTTAAATGTAAAGAGGCAAGAAAAAGGAGACATGGCATCAGTGCCTTGTCTCCTGGATGAAAAGATGATCAATAAGCCCTCTAATGGTTACATAGATTGGAAACGATGCTGATGCAGCCGCTTAACCATTAAATAGCATTTTATTGTGGAATCATAATGGGCCGCCTCATAATGCCTAGAGGAATAAAATTGTTGAGCCGACCGGTTTGCTTCATCCACCCAAAGACACACTTCATTGTATCCCGCCTGAAGAGCTACACGCTCCGCATGCTCCAGCAGCCTGGAACCAAGCCCTCTGCCTTGAGAACGGGGATGGACCGCCAGCATATCCACGAACATTGCATGCTTCTCAAACTTTAGAGAAATGAATCCGGATGGTGAACGTCCCCCATTCAAGGCTATAAACGTAGTGCAACGACGAAGCCTCGCCCGGACTGTTGCCATATCCACACGCAAATTCGGCTGTGTTTTGCGTGCAAAGGGAACGAGCAGCAAAACAATCAAATTCCAAATTGCTTTATCATCTTGCTTAGGGATGCGCTTGCGAATCAATTGAAATCGCCTCCATGGATAAAGATGTACTCTATCCTATGAAGCCGGGGAAGGCTATGCTATTACTTCAAATATTTTTTCCCTACAAAAGCCAAAAACAATACGCATACAACAACTATAAGGATGATTACCAACGTTTGTACCCAATCCATGTTTAAAGCTCCTTTGAATGAGTTAATTAGTCATCATACAGGAAACTAATATTTTATGTCAAGAAGCAATTTACGAAATTTAACTAACTGTTGTATAATTAAGGAAAATGTATTCTTTTTTAAGAACGTGAGGTGAAGGATATGCTTACTAATGTGACGCAAGTATCACGAACATATCGGACCCAGGCGCTTTGGTATGCTTCCGAAGATGCTTGGAAGCGTGCCGTCAAACAACCTGGATCTTTATCATCCAGGGCTCCAAGCACCACCACTCCTTACGAGGAAGGGAACGGTTATATTCGATTTGCGCTCTCTACAGCACGCAGCGTATCAAGCGTACTAACAGCAGCCCATCAGCTGAGGCAAACGGGTGACAAGCTGATCTATGACTCCCACTCATCTTCTATGGACAGCCGTGCCATGACTCAAGAAGAAAGCGTCCTGCAGCATGAACTCCCGTTCGCAGACATAAATGAAGGCCCATTCGAGCCTGTTGAACCTTCCAATGGATCAGGTATAGTGTCCCTCAAACATGAGGTGCAGGAGCTGGTCGACCGTTATAACGGACTTCATACCGCCATTCACGATAGAACACCGCCATTGAAGAATGGCACAGCCGATCCACTGATGAGCAAGCTAGCCGGTATTTCATTAAAGGAGCTTGGCATTCAGCCAAATAGCGATGGTACACTAACTCTCAACACCGATGCTTTAGAAGATCAGGCGACCGACGACTTCAATCGGTATCAGTTTAAGCTTCGTGGACCGAACGGCTTTGCCCGTGCATTAACAGATGCTGCACAGCAGCTTCTCACTCAGCCTTCCGAGCAGCTGCTCGACAAGCATCAAGGATTGTTCCAAGCTTTTACCAACTACAGGCTTCAAGCCTGGGACAACAGCCCAATCCGAACCTACCTGCCAGTTCCCTTAAAGGGAATGCTGCTGAACAGCTACTTTTAACGGTTAAATTTAAAAAGACGTTCCGTTTCGTTTAAACGAACTCCGGGTCGTCTTTTTTTGCAGCTAATTATTCTCCATCAAGCCAATTCTCTCAACTCATTCTTACGTAATTCAAGCGCTTGCTGCAGCGCAGCCTGCTTAACCTTAGCTTTCCTTGCAATCTCCGGGGTGTGAAACCATTCATTCTGCTTATATAAAACCAAAAGCGCCTGTTCAGCGGCCCTCTTGGCCTGATCGCCATCATTCAACATATAAAAAGCAACTTGATAGCAATAGCTTTCATACTGGCGGAGTAAATCCACCTTCTCATTAGGCGTTAACGGAACAGAGTCCGTGCATTTAATTGCTTCGGCACTTGCGGCCATCACGCCACCTCCTAAGTACTTCCCTGTGGAAAGCCTGCATCGTAAGTATAAGGTTTTACGGTACAATTTCTACACATTTTTCCCTCATATTATATAGACGATACAAACCTCCATTTTCTTTCACTTTTTTCAAAAAAAAATAAAAAAATTAAGAAAAACGCCTTGCAGGCGGGTTGCATACCGGAGCAGTCACCGGAGGTGACGACCAGGGCGGACGCTATCGCTCTTCCATCCCACATCCATTCCCTCTTTGTTCTACTCTGTACTTTCTGCTGATTTTTCCATATGACATGGCAGCTTAGCGAACCCTACGCAATTATCAGGAAAATGTCACGTTATTTCTCCGAAAAATACCTTTCTAAGCCCTATAACTGGAATTTCTCATGCTAATTCTACGGATTTTGGCTGATCTCATCCCTATCACCTTTATTAGCAGGGTTTTTTCCAGTTAGCTTGCTTTCAAACGATATCCGGGCCGGATTAACGGGAGGATTTCCATCTATCGTCATTCTTTCGGCAGCCGTAAGAGTATCCTGGTTCCTTTTCCTTTACCATTGAAAGCAACCTTTAAACATATGTTCTCGCTCCATGACTTAAACAACATTAGAATGGGTACCCACTCTTTATCGCTAAAAAGCACTGAATTTTCACAAAAAAAAACGCCGTTCCTTTTAATCAGGAACAACGTCTCTTTGCATTACTTTTCAGCACCTTGCAGGATAATACAGCATCATTCGAATTAATGATCAATCATGGTCATGCGATTCCCCTATATGTGCAACGATCTGCCTTTTAAGCTTGAGGAAAGCATCTGAATCCCTGCCATCCGGACTGCTTCTTAAGCCAGCAGGGATTTGCACGGTTTGTTTGATACGCCCAGGATGCGCCTGCATGACATACACCCGCTGCGATAGGAATATCGCTTCCTCGATATCATGTGTAATAAACACAACCGTCGTTTTTTCCTTCTCCCACAGGTTCAGCAGCATCTCCTGCATGGAATTTTTCGTCTGTGGGTCCAATGCCCCAAACGGCTCATCCATGAGCAGCACCTCAGGATTGTTAGCCAACGCTCTCGCAATCGCCACACGCTGCTTCATCCCGCCTGAAAGCTCCTTCGGAAACGACTTGGCAAACTTCGTCAGCTGTACCAGCTCCATGAAATGGTCCGCGATTTGCCGTTTTTCGAACAAGGGTACGCCCTTCAGCGTCAGACCAAATTCAATGTTTTGCCGCACAGTCAGCCATGGAAACAACGTGTACGATTGAAACACCATTCCTCTGTCAACGCCTGGCCCATCGATTTCCTTACCTGAGATATACAACTCACCTGAGCTCGCTTCCTCCAATCCGGCAAGAATCCGCAATAGCGACGATTTCCCGCAGCCGGACGGTCCTACAAAACTGACGAACTCATTCTCGCGAATATCGAAGGATACCGGATCGAGTGCGGTAAAAGCTCCCTTTTTCCCTCCATACACCTTCGTAATTCCTTTAGCTTCAATCTTGATTGGACCCGTGAGACCCATGAAATCAGCTTTTTCACTTACTTGCATAGCTGCATTTGCGCTTACTATCATCTTTTAAGCCCTCCCTTCCTGCCAAGGAAAAAAGCGTTTGTGACAAAAAGCGAATACCCGGTCCGTCACCAATCCAAGCAGCCCGATTATAATAATGCCGACAAATATCATATCTGTGTTCAAAAACCGCTGCGCCTTCATGATCGAAAATCCAAGTCCGCTGTTCGCCGCAACCAACTCCGCTACAACCAGGTACGTCCAGGCCCAGCCAATAATCAATCTCAATGTATTCATTAAATCAGGGAGCAATGCAGGAATCAGCACCTTCTCAATCACCTGCCAGCGCTTCGCCCCCATCGTGTAGGAAACCTGCAGCAGATCGTTCGAAACCGCCCTTGTATTATCCGCAACCATCAGAATCAGCTGAAAAAAACAGCCTACAAAAATAACCATTATCTTCGCGCCCTCACCTATACCCGCCCACACCATGATCAGCGGCACGAACGCTGTTGCCGGCATATAACGGATAAACTCGGTCGGAGGTACGACAATGGATTCTGCAATCCGAAATGTACCTGCCAAGATGCCGAGTGGGATACCAAGAGCACAAGCTAACAGAAAGCCCATACCTACACGATATATACTAATCCCTATATGCTCCCAGAAGGCAGGATTAAACAGCTGTGTAAGCAATTGAATCAGAACTTGGTCCGGTGTCGGTAAAAAAGTGCGTCCCACCACATTCCCATAGCTGAATATACTCCAGATCAATAGCAGCAGGACGAATATGCCGGCTACACCGAACGTATACGCTGAACGGCTCAGCTCCCCGCGAATTTGAAATAAGCGAAGCCTTCTTTTTTTCATGTGTGTTCCTCCTAAGGGTTTCGCTTTAGCGAAACCGACTTCGTAAGCGTCAGCCCCGCTTCGCTTCCTACTTCCGCTGTTTAACCACAGCTTCTATGAAGCTGCTGTCGATAACCGATTCCAGCTTAGGAATGGACGATAGCATTTCCAGCCCTTTCAGGAACTCTCCTGTCTTTTGGCCTGTATAAAACAACGATGTATAATCCTCATCTTTTTGAAAAGCTTTCAGATTGTCCTCAGGTGTAAATATTTTCACGCTATCAACGCCTTTTTTGTACTCATCCAGCGGAGTTTCTGCCGCCTTAGCCATAATTTTTAAAGATTCCTCCGGATTCTTTTTCCAATAGTCCAACGCATCGAACCACGCATGAATAATCTTTTTTACATCCTCGGGACGACCCTTTGTAAATTCTTCTTTAAAAACTAATAAATCAGGTATGAGTCCAGGCGTATCCTTAGAGGAAAACAGCAGCTTTCCTTTACCTTCTTCAATTGCTTTACTCAAAAATGGCTCCCATAGTACAGCAGCATCCAAATTGCCGGCAATAAAAGCAGGGCCTGCATCATTCACCGTCATGTTCACATAGTTAACATCCTTCTCCTTCAAGCCCGACTTGCCCAAAGCTGTCAGCATCAACAAATGATCGACGGTACCGAGCTCAGTTGCCACTTTCTTTCCTTTTAGATCCTGCAAAGACTGAATTCCCGGTTTGACTACAATACCGTCTCCTCCGAATGAATTATCGTTCACCAATACAGCCTTCAGAGGAATATTTTTGCTCGCAGGAGCTAATGTATCGCTTAACGTTTGACTGTTTGCATCGACTTTGCCTGTAGCTAAAGCGGCTAGTGAATCACTGTAGACCGGAAACCATACCAATTCTACATTGACTCCATTTTTCTCAAAGAAGCCTTTTTCCTTGACCAAGTACCAAACAAACCAGCCCGGCCACGGGCTTAAAGCCAGTTTAACCGGAGCCCCGCTTTTCCCATCTGTAGAAGCTCCCGCTGCGGGTTGATTTGCGTTACATCCACTTAGAAGAACTGTTCCGACTAACAACAAACAAGTGATCCACAGTGTGATTTTTCTCATCTTTATACCCTCCCGAAATTCGAGTAGAAAAAAGCCCGGGAAGATATCAAAGATATCTCTCCCGGGCTTTTCTCCCTCCGTGTGCACGAAACCATTCGTGTGTCCTCTCTCGGACCAGTCCAACCGATAATAGTTGCGGAACCCTAGAAAACATGTGGTTATGCTGTTACCTGTATCATACACGCGGGCTTTTAACATGTCAAGTAACATTACATAAAACTTAAATAAATGCGTTTAATCTCATAAAAGTATTGAAAAACTCGTTATAAATGTTATCATATATAACATTAACTAACATTTGTTATATGCAAAAGAATAGGAGGAGACATTCTACCATGACCGCAGCAGCTATTAAGACAGCAGCATTGCATCATTTTGCACGAAACGGTTACGAAGGCACTCCTTTATCCGACATTGCCAAAGAAGTGGGCATCAAGACACCTTCTCTTTACGCTCATTTTAAAAGCAAAGAGGAGCTGTTCATGAAGCTGTTCGAGGATGTCCTCTTAGAGCAGTCGTGCCGGACTCAGCAGCTGATTGATTCATTAAAAGCGTGCTCGGTGGAACAAACATTATTTCGAATTTTGCAGGATTCATGCGACAATTACTTGCTTAGCGAGGAGAAAATTACGTTTATAAAGAGGGTCATGCTGTTTCCGCCCGCTTTCTTACAAGAGAAAATTCACCAGAAATTTCTTGAAACCGAGCGAACTCTAACCGATTCACTGCAAATGATTTTCAAAAAAGGGATTCTTGAAGGAACTATCAAAGAAGAGCCTGTCGAGGATTTGATTGCGTCCTATTTATGTTTGATGGACGGAAGCTTTCTACAGTTGTTTTATTATGGTAAAGAGTATTTTGAGAGCCGTTTGCAGAGCATTTGGCGGATCTACTGGGACGGTATCACCGCCGCTTGTGCTGCTACTCGACCAAACCATTCTTAAATGCGTATATTGCCGCCTGTGTGCGATCTTCAACACCCAGCTTGGCCAAGATATTGGTCACATGAAATTTGACTGTTTTAATACCAATAAACAACTCGTCCGCTACATCCTGATTCGATTTACCGGAAGCGATCAGTCTCAGAACCTCCATCTCACGGTCCGTTAAATCCTCATGCGCCGGGGCTACAAGCTTGGGTTGACGGAAGCGGTTCATAATTTTCGAAGCAACCTGTGATTCCAGGATCGACTGTCCTTTAACTGCAGCGCGGATAGCCGATGCTATTTCTGCCGCGCGTGACGTTTTAAGCAAATAACTGAAAGCCCCCGCTTCAATAACCGGGTACATTTTTTCATCATCCAAAAAGCTGGTTAACACAATAACCTTACAATCGGGGTACAGCTGAAGCAGACGACGAGTCGTTTCAATCCCGTCCATCCCTTCCATAACCAAGTCCATTAATACAACATGCGGCTTGTATTCCTGCGCGAGGCGTATGCCATCTGCTCCGTTACTTGCCTCCCCTACTACCTCAATATCATCTTCAGTGCTTAGTACAGCAGCCAAACCAATCCGTACCATTTCATGGTCATCCACCAGCAGCACTTTAATCGCCGTCTCGTTCTCCAACTTCATCTCCCCCTTTAGTCATAATAGGTACCCGTATATCAATCCGTGTGCCTTTACCCGGAGCCGTAATCAGGTTTAATGATCCACCAATCTCATTGACTCGTTCCTTCATGGTGACAATGCCGTAGGATGAGTGTTTTTTAACATCCAGCTCGAAGCCTACACCATCATCGCGGATAAGCAACCGTATGGAATCCGCAGACGGCTGCAGCAGCTTAACCTCCAACTTAGTCGCCTTGGAATGGCGAAGCGCATTGGACATGGCCTCTTGCACAATTCGGAATAAATGATCCTCAATGCCCTTGGGCAGCTGAATATCTTCTGCAAGCTCCCATGTAATTTCCATCGGCACTTTAGCCGTCAATTCCTGCAGCAACTCCACTAAGCCTTCCGATAACCGCTTGCCTTCAAGATGGACAGGCCTTAAATGCAGCAGCAGCGCACGCATTTCCGACTGCGCAACAGATGCCATTTCCTCAATTAGATGAATCTGCCGCTGCGCCTTGTCAAAATCCTTATCGAGCGTCCGGCCGACGGCCGTTGCCGTCATTGAAATTGCGAACAGCTGCTGACTCACAGCATCATGCAGCTCTCTTGCCAAACGCTGCCGTTCCTCCACAATCGCTGAATATTTGGCTTTTTGCGCTAATTGGGCGTTATTACTGGATAATCGCTGCAGCGATGTTACCTGCTCTTCCCACTTCTTCGTAATGCCATTAAGCTGTTCACCAAGCCGACCTATCTCGTCCTCGCCCAGATTGGGCACTGTACGGCTCAAATTCCCTTTTTCCAGAGAAAGCATAGCCTCTCTGAGCAGCTCCAGTCTCCGCCTTATTTTGCTGCTGTACCACAGACCATATGTACCCCCCATTATCACCACGATGACGATAAGGGTCAGACTTAGCTTTACGCCCTCCTGCCAAGAGTCGAACTGCTTAATATAGCCATTGGAGTGAAGAAAGTACACAATAACGCCAAACAAAACAAGGCTGAGCCCCATCGACTCACCCATGCTTTGCCATATCATATTGGTCAGACGTTTATCATGCCTTTCCATTGACTAAGTACCTCCCGGTTAACCCGCTTGCGGCTTATAGGCTAAACTAGCTACACAATTTTTATATCAATATCTGCGATGATGTAAGAAATCATCAATTTAACTTGATTATCTGCCGTTTCGTAATTGGCTGATTGCCATACCGTTTTATTTAAAATGCCTGATTCTTTATTCGGACCGACATCCGATTCCCCGAACACTACTGAGGAAACGACGGATACTCCCATATCCTCAGGTACAATAATATCTACATCAGCAATTACGCCCTGCAGCACGATGGTAGTTTCCCTTTGTTCTGGAATTGCATAGGTCAGATCAATCTGCAGTTCTCCAATGACATTCCATATTGAGCTGTTTCTAAGAACCCATGGTTCCTTACCCCACTTAATGCTTTCGATAAGGCTTTTCTTGACGTAGCTTTCATTGCGATGCAGCTGCTTGGAACGTATATAGAAAAATCCGAGGGATATAAGTATGACGGCAATTAGCAGCGAAATGTTACCGCCCATTAAAATAACAGCCCCTATGCCAATTAAAACATAACCTTTACGCGGCGAAGCTGAACGAAGTTTATTAATACCAACAAAAATGAGCACAAGAGCCAGCACGGTAAAAAAGCCCCAATGATTGTTCGCAAGCAAGAATACGCCTACCCCTATCAAAATGAGCGCCACATTGCGGTTGTGGTTTCGATTACGGTTACGGTTTCCATAAAATTTTTTCATCCGTGCTGCCTCCTTTCTTGTGCAAATTCTTGTTGGTATTCTGGAAGATTGTTTGAAGGAACAAAGGCTGTGAATTGTTCTTCATCGAATAGTTAACTTCAGGAAAGGGATGGCATTCCACCACTCTTGAAATCCACGTTGCCTTAAAATTATTTAGTGGTAGCAACATAGATTTCAAAGGCGGCCGTAAACTTTCCATGCCATTCCCTTATCCTTCCGTAACCGGATGAATAACAATTCACAAAACCAAGACAATCAAACAAACTTCCAGATAGTTGGTGTAGTTAGAGAGAAAAGCCATAGCGGCGAAGAATCGGCCCTATGGCTTTAAGCCCTAACTAGCATATCACAATTTGAATCTTCCTCAAAGAGGATTTTCCCTCTCCCAAATGAGACTGTATTCTAGGCGAGCTGCTTATTATTGCGATTTCTCAGCGCTCATTTTCTCCTTCAGCAATTGCAATTGATCATCGACCTTTTGCTGCTTCGCTGCGTCAGCTGCTTGGTAAGTAGTTGTGCCTGCATAACCGCCTGTCGGATAGCCACTTACATAAGGTTTACCGGCAATTTCAGCTTCAACCTCAAGCGTCACAATTTTTTCCTCCATACGACGGAAGCCTTTAGCCGCGTTGCCGCCTTCGATAACATTGCTTGCTGTCACCTCAGCCATTTGGCGCTTTGCTCTTGCCAATTGTGCACGAGAGATAAGCTCGCTGCGCTTATTGCGCATTTGATAGAATGCATCCTTCATCTCATGCAGCTGTTGAACCAATCCTTCAGCTTGCAGTTTGGATTGCTCATGCGATTCCGCATACTCAGAGATTTTGGCTTCGTAATAAAGCTTCTGCTCTAAGGCTTGGCGTGCGGTAGCCTCTTGTCCATTCTTCAACGCTTCCTTCGCTTGCTCCTCACGTTGTCCAGTCAGACGAATCGCTTCTTCAAGACGCTCCTTCACCTTGCGCTCATTAGCAATTTGACGGGCAACTGTAACTTCCGCTTGCGCAATTTCTTCCTCCATGTCACGCAAATATTGATTCAGCATTACGATAGGATCCTCAACTTTATCCAATACCTCGTGAATAGATGCTTTCGTCATATCTTTAATTCTGGAAAATACGCCCATGGTTTACACTTCTCCTTTTGTTTGTTGGTTTTTTTCATAACTAGCCACTTTTGCGCGCAGCTCTTCTATTTCTCTCCACATGGCTTTCTTCTCAATGTCTTTCATTTTATCGTCAAAATCAGTTCCGGCTTGTCCTTGTCCTTGCTGTCCTTCAAATGGATTATATTGCGCCTCATATTCGCGGCGATCTCCATATTGGTATTTGTTAGAGCCACAGTGACGCTTTTTACCGCCGCCCCACTGTTTTCCCCATTGCTGCCATGCTGCATCACCATTCCATCCGCCTTGCCCATGACCTCCTTCGAAGCCGTAGCCCGGACCAAAGGGACCTCCTGCAAAAGGTTCTTTTGGAATAACAATTACTGCCAAGAAGTACAGAGGAATAACAACGCCTCCGGAGAAGAATGCCGTAATTACCAGCAGCAAACGAATCCAAGTAGAATCGATGCCAAACACCTCGGCCAAGCCGCCACTTAGGCCGGTTATCATACGGTCACTGCGTGAACGGTATAACTTCTTCATTATCGCATCCAGCCTTCCTTTTCTAGTTTCGATTTAAGCTTTGCCATCTCATGATCCAGAATCTGAGCTGCGGCATTACCCGCAGACATTACAGCTTCTTTACCATACGAGCGGACTTCACGCAGAGTGCGTGCCGATAGCTCCATATCAGCGACCCGCTCCTCGAGCCGGTCGAACATCCGCGGCGGAGTACCGCCTGGGCCGACGCCCATTCCGCGCATCCGCTCATTCATACGCTGCTGCAGCCGCAAGCTTTCGAGGCGCGCGATGTAGTAGCTGCGCTTCGATGCGACTTCATCGAAGTCGGCCTTCAACTGCTGCAGCTGCTGCTCAAGCTCGACAATACCGAGCTTGCTCTGCTCGTACAGCGTCTTATACTGAGCGCTGCGTTCTTCTTGCTGCAGCTTCTCTTGGAGTGCTATGCGAGCCATCTCCTCCTCGCCAGCCTTCAACGCAACCAACGCTTGCTGCTCGCGGCGCTCCTTGAGCTGTGTTGCGGAGATGTAGGTCTGTCTCAGCGTTGCCGCATGTGACAGGCATTGCTGTAACAGCCGCTCTGATTCGCGGATTTGATCCGCTTGGGCTCCTAAGTACTTATCTATCAAACGAACCGGATCTTCCGATTGCTCCAGCATCTCATTAAAGCTTGCTACTGTAATGTCTCTAAACCTCTTACCTAAACTCATGCTCTAACCACCTTTTCTCCAAATTCCTCTAACCCTTTCGTCTACACTCTTTCGCTCTATTCAACATTCATCTTAATAAACGTTTGATTTCTTCTTGAGAAGCGAAAATCCGTAGATGATCAACCCAATTGCCAGGGCAATCGCGATTAAGCCAGATAATTTAGCCATCAGGGTCAAACCACCAATTGCTATTAAGATGAATCCGATAAAGGATTTACCGTTTTTCAATCCCAACCAACCAAGGCCGATCATAGCAACCGGGAATAAATAACCCATCAAGTGTCCGGTATGAACGCCAAATTTATTTAACAGTATCAATGCGCCTAGCAAAATGAGCAGCAGCGCCAAGCCAATATGCCGATTCATTTTCATTTATGTATTCACCGCCTTTCGTTGTAATGTCGTTTGCTTATGTTCTTATTCTAGGGTTTTTGAGTCTTTTTCAAAACGGACCTGCGGCGGTTTTTGCACCTAGACCAAAGTCGGGGCCGAGGTCCGACCTAAGGCGACTGCTGCCCATTCCTTACAAGAAACCCATGTCCCTTCACAACGGTAGTCATGCATGAACGTGGTTTAATATTGCAATACTAATCGGAAAGCAGCCGAAAAATAAAAAAAACCCCATCTGCTATTTTCTCAGCAGTGAGGGTTACCCATAACTATGGATTTTTTAGAACAAAGAAATCCAGGGTCAATTTATTGCTTAGAAGAAATCAGGTAGATACGTCGAGCGATGAGGAATAAGAGCCTCCAGATGACTTACAGCGGCCTCTTCACCCTTCAAACGTTCAATCTGATTCATAAAGGAAGGGCGCCGGTAGCCCATGAACATGGCGGTCAATGTAGAAATATTACAAGATAAGTCACAGATTGGTTCATCGTTACCATCTTTCGCCGGCAGCTCTTTAGCCTCAATTCGGGCATTCCCATCAGAATCAACCTCAATGACGAACAACCCATTGTTCCAGCTTGCATGCGCATCGGTCACAAACATTGTCAAACGGCCACCATTCCCTGACGTATCCTTGGCAAAAGGAAACTGCTCCATAAATGGCTTCACATCCACAATACGCGCCATAAAATAAGGGATGATCTCCTGTTTGATCCGAGGATTATCAAGCACAAATGGCAGCTGGTCATCGAGCGGCGCGTTTAAAGTCACCTTATCAATCATAGAATCGTGATCAGCGATGAAGCGCCATAATCCTTTTGCTGCTCTCAAATTTAATGAAACGAGTTCATGAATTTGAAGCACCGACTCTTTCACTTGGTAATGAACGTAACCGCTCGCCCTTCCATCGGCATCATAATATACAGCGGCCGAACCTTTCCTGTTGGCAAAAATACGCCGTTTCCACCAAGCCTCATCTCGGTCCAATGATCCATTATATCTCGATGCATATTCGCTATAAATACGGTTCAACAGTTCAATATCCTCACCAACCCGAGCTACATGTCCCGGTTGTGGAGGCAGCTTAGGAAGCAGCGCTGTAGGAATCTCATACTTCTTTGTTTCCGTATAAGTCTCCCAACCGAACTTACGGTAAAATGCGAATTGAAAAGGATGCAGGAAGGATAACGTCTGCCCTTGCTCTTTCATCACATGAAGCGCGTTATGTAACAATCCGGCGACTAATCCGCCCCGGCGGTATTCGGGCCAAGTGGCAACACCTGCTATCCCCCCCATTGCCCAGCGCTTGCCGAACAACCAGGTGTGCAGGTCAAGAATCGTCATACGAGCGGCCAGCTTGCCATCCACATAAGCCCCCCAATTTTCCGTTTCATTATATTGCGACCGTCTTTCCTCCAGCTTCTCTGCTGAAAGCTCATACTGAAATGCAAATTGCGACAATGCAAGACTATCAGACAGGTGTTCAATTGAAATACGTTGAATATCGAGCTCTTTCATAGCTTTTCCCTCCGGAATCATAATTTGATGTGATCATGATCGGATAGCAGCAAACAAAGTGTCATTTATATTCGGATTCACTTCATGCTGTACACTTGAATATTTGCCACAGGCCGCTCCTACTATTCTATATCAAAATCAAGAGCTGCACGCTTGTTAATTTGAGCGTTTGCTTCTGCTGCTCCTAAGCCATTATCTAAGATTAATAAAATATCACTTTGCTAACATCACTTGACCAATTTAGAACCCTTATTAACTCTTCAAACCAGCTGCCAATACTATTGCACCTCTAGGCTTCTCGCCATGAGCATCAGGTTCAAGTGTAATGACTACATTATCGTATTCCTTGGGTTCGAATGTATAGTAGAGTGCACCTTTTCCATCCCGAGGGTAGAATGTACCCGCATTTACAGGTTGATTGTCTTTAATTAACCATACCTGGAAAGCTTCATCCTGCTTGATTTGTGGAAGCTCCTCCGCTTGCACGATCAAATGCGTTCCTTTGGCATCAATAACAATAGTCGCCAAGCCTTTAGAAACAAAGCTCTCCGCTGCTGGACTCAGGCTCACGATCCGGTTCACCTTCAACGCTTCCGTTGGTTTGTTCATTGAGATTAATTTCGAGGTTGCTTGGGCCAGCTCTGTTCCTGCTTTAGCGACCTCTTGATTCGCAGCGAGCAGCTCCATCCGCAATGCGCCCAACCTATTATTAAGCTGATAGGTATATAACCCCATTCCTATTACCGCAGCGGTAAGCCCTACGCTCACCCAACGCCAGTAAGCGGATTTGCGGGCGGTTCGCTCCGTTTGTACGGCGCGCCTGCTAAGCTCTGACGAGTTCGCTACCTCTTTTACAGCTTCCCTTGCGCTTGGAGCAGACCTTCGGCCCTGTGAGGCGAGCCTTCCCGGTGTTTCATTCTCCACGCCAGCCTCTGCATTAGTTCCTGACTTGTCAACTGCAGCCTTGCCCAATATAGAGCCGAGCACTCTGTCACGCATTCCCTCAGGGATCGGTGCCTGGTCGGAAGCCAGAGGCAGCAGGTTAACAACTTGCTTGAGCTCAATCAGTTGATTGCGGCATAATGCACAATGGGTCAAATGATACTCAAAAGCTACTTTCTCATGCTCTTCCAATCCATCCAGCGCATACATCTCCAGCCACTCACACATCGCCTCATCAGTACCGCTACTCATTTCCAAACTCCCTCCTTCCCACATCACGCAATCTCTGCTGGAGCTGCTTCATCGCTAATCGTGCCCTGCTTTTTACCGTTCCGAGCGGTATGGAATGCCGCTCCGCGACCTCATGCTGTGTATAACCTTGGTAATATATCCATTCCACAACTTGTTTTTGATCCTTATTTAATCCATCTACCGCTGTTTTTACCTGCTCGCCGACCCACATGCTTTCGACTTCAACTTCGGTGTTAACCCTCTCATCGGCGACATATTGGAGTACCTCAGACTCCGCCATTTTCTCAGTAGTTCGGCTTCGTTTCTTCCTCAGTAAATCAATCGAAATATTGCGCGTCAGCGTGAATATCCAGCTGGTCAGCTTACCTTGATTTCCATCAAACCGTTCAGGCGCGGTCCATATTCTTAGAAATAATTCCTGCATAATTTCCTCAGCCATCATAGCATCTGCTACCATTCTGTAAGCAAAAACATATGCAGGTCTTTCATACCGGTCGTACAGCTTTTTTAAAGCTTCCTCATCTCGTTCCGTTATAAGTGCCATTAGTTTCTGATCAGATAAAATTCCGTTCATGAAGGATCTCCTTTCTTTATATTCCCTTCAGTTCTATCTTCGTAAAAAAACGGATAATGGGTTGGATTAATCGCAAACTTTTTCCCGGCTTGTAGATTATGAAAAGCAACGGCTGCCAAGGATGAAGCTGGATGCGAAGCCGCTATTATCAAGCTGAACGATTATGGTATAGATTTTGGCTTTTTTTAGGAGTCGAATTACGAGTTACAGTGGATCGTCTGCTCGCTGAGCATGGGTACCTGGCGCACTTACTATGCAAAAAGGATTGGATGGCGCCGCAGCGGCGCTTAATACTAACAGCGATGAGCCGACTGACTCCATTGGTTCTGTATATGGTAAAGATGCCGGAGAAGCTTTCGGAACTGGATGGCAAACTCACATGCATTCTTCGTTGATTATGTAAAAGCAACAGCCGCTAAGGATGAAGCAAGACTCAAAGCACACTTGGAGCTTCTGATTATGCCATTGAATTTGCCGAATTCATGTCAAACGCTAAATCCTAACTTGAACAAAGCTGCGCTTGTCACAGAGCTTGGACATCATGTTGAGCATTTGACCAAAGCTTTTGAAAATTACGATTCCGCTTATTCCAGCCTTCGTATGGTTTACTTCCACATGACTGGGAGCTGTCCTCTCTCGTGCCATTGTAACCCAGTTTAACGAAAAATTCCATGATTCGGAAGCAATGGTAACATCGCCAAAAGTATGGATGCAGCTTGCAGTAAAGTAAAAGTAATACTGAAGGACGTTCCACTCAAGTTCCGCTTCACTTTACCGTAGATCTGCTCGGGTGGGATGTAAAGTGAAATGAACAAGACGGTTCTATCCTGCTTGCTAAAGCAATGCCCATGCAAATGGATCACAATATGAGGCACTAAGCATACTTAGATTACCCGCTACAAAAAAAGCGCCTTGCGGCGTCCTTGGCGTGCCCTTTACGTTTGTGCATTTTGGAGGGGTGGATGTAGGATTCTGGCCGCTGTTGAAGTCGTATTCCTTTGAATTTATGTTTTATACCGGTAGGCTTCGTTTTTCCATATTTAAGTCTGTGACTATATAATTATTTTTGTTTTTTGAAATATATTTTCCCCAGTTTCATTCATTCTCCAACCTAAGATGTACCGATAATATAGTAGTTTTTTCTCTGTTTTTCATAAAAGAAAGACGTTTAGTTTCTGCGATATAATCCAAAATACCTAGAATAACAATCGGCATGTTCGGGATTTGTAAAATTTTTCTTATAAAATTATAAAAATAGCTATGCTATGATCAAATCAAGAGGTAGATTGTGAAATAAAAGGAAAGATCTGAACCTCTGTCAGACAGCTTACATACATCCTAGCTTTGGAGGTCTTACCCCAGTGAAAAAGAAGCTGCTTACCCTGCTTATCTGCTCTGCTATCACTTTATCTGCCGTTCCATATCACGCTTTGGCCTACACGGTCGATATTCAAAAGGTTAAGATTGTTCAATCCGTCAACTTCCGTACTGAGCCGTCTACATCAGGAGAACGCATACGTTACTTACAGCCAGGAGAGCTGCTGGATATTGTCAGTACTCCGAACAGCAATTGGCTGCAAGTGAAAGATTCCAAAGGAACCGTCGGTTATGTCTCATCTTCTTCCACCTACATTCAATTGACAACCGTAAGTGTAACCCCAGAGCCGAACGGAGAAATTTTAAGCTCAGTATCCTTTCGGACAGGACCTTCAACCGATGCCTCTCGTATCCGTTATATACCAAAGGGCGAGCAAGTCTGGGTATTGGAAAAGGTAAACAGCTACTGGTACAAAGTAGGGGACAAAAATAATGTAGTCGGCTATGTCAGCACTGGCTCCCAATATATTACTACCACCTTCAAGGAGGTAGAAGGACCTGTAGAAGAGCCTCTAGAAGAATTGTTTCCGTCACCTCCTAATGCAACAATCGTCAGCTCCGTCTCCTTCCGGACAGGATCTAATACGGATGCAAGCCGAATCCGTTATCTGCAGAAAGGCGAAGAGGTGCTCGTACTGGATAAGACGAACGAAAACTGGTACAACATTCAAGACAAAAACGGTGTGTCCGGATTTGTCAGCACAAGCAATAAATATATAACAACTACTTATGTTGAACCCTATAAGCTGTTGACTCCTGCTGTTGCCGCTCAAAAGGTCATTGACGCAGGGATGAAATATTTGGGCATACCTTATGAATTCGGCTCCAGCCGCGACAACACCTCCACCTTCGATTGCTCCGACTTTGTTCGGCAATCCTATCTGGATGGCATCGGGCAGCTGCTGCCTGGAGACTCCCGCAGCCAGTCAGCCTATGTAAAAGCCGTAGGCAAAACTAGCTCCGATTGGAAGAAATTAAAGAAGGGGGATTTGCTTTTCTTTATGTCTTATAAAGGAAATTCCGCCGCCAGCTACAATGGGATCAATAAAGCAACCGAAACCGTCACCCACGTAGGCATCTATTTGGGGGATGGCAAAATGCTTCACACTTACTCAAAAGAATCCGGTGGTGTCCGAGTTGACTACATAGCCGATTCCCAGTGGGAGCTTCGCTACCTTCATGGCGGCTCCACTTATTAATTAATTTTTTCTCTTTTGGCTCTTGGGCCTTGGGCCTTGGGCCTTGGCTCTTGGTCCTTCGCCCTTGGCCCTTGATGTCGAGGCATACTATACAGCCTCGCATCCCTCTACTCCCAAACTTAAAGGGGAGTGACCAGTGATCTTATCCGCTGATTGATCAGCCGGGCGGAGGGGTCAGTAAGTTTCGGAGAAACGGAGTGGTCGCCTTTGTCCATTTGTTGTTACCCTGATTTCATACTAATGAAAACAACAAATGGACAACAGCGATCGGAGAAACTTACTGAAGCCCGCAGCCCGGCTATTATCAATCACCACTCTCTCCCCCCCCAACTAGCGCCCATTTAAAGTAACGTCCAATCATCTTTAACCCCCTCAGCATATAGTACAATATGTCTTCTGAAAGGGGGATTTACAAATGGGCGGATTCCATACATCTACAGGTGTAATCCTTGTGTTGTTTATCTTGTTAGTTATCGTATCTCGTACATTTATTTAATTTACCCGGGCCTTCCTTGATGGACGAGCACGGTTTCAAGGCTAAACGAAACAAAGTATACAAAACTAATACTTGGATTCAACTAACAAAAACCCCCGGTCAAGCGTTATCGCTTAACGGGGGGTTTTTCCATTGTTCACTCTAAAGATCCGGCTCCTTCAGTAAAATCACGCGAACCGTTTCTCCCTTAGCGGCACCTCTGCCGCCTGCTGGAATACAGATAAGGCAGTCAGCATCCTTTATGGATACCATATTACTCGATTTATCTGTACCGGCTGGCTTAACGAAAACCGAACTATTGTTAACGGATACAGTTCCTCTTACATATCTGGGATAAGCAGAGCCTTTAGAATAATCCGTCTGCAGACTTCCTGTAATTTCATTATGGATCATTGCTGAATATCCGAGCAGACCCCGCATATAAGGGCGGACAAACAGCTCAAATCCAACATAGCTGGCCCCCGGATTGCCTGACAAAGCAAACAGCAGCTTATCTCTCCATAAGCCGACAGAGGTAGGACTGCCTGGCCGCATAGCCACTTTGTTAAACAGCAGTCTGCCATCCCACCGCTCAAACAGATCGACTAATACATCCTTGTCACCGACAGAAACACCGCCAGTCGTTATGATAAAATCAACCTGCTCCATTATTTTCAGCAGTGCTGCCTCTACACACTCCGGATCATCCGGCAGTATCGGCATTATGAGTGGGACTCCGCCAGCCTCTTGAACCTGACAGGCCAGCATATAGCTGTTGCTATTGCGGATTTTTCCATGCTCCAGTGGCCGTCCTACCTCCAACAGCTCCGATCCGGTGGAAAATATCGCAACCCGCGGCTTACGAAACACGCACACCCTCTCATATCCAAAAGCAGCAAGCAGAGCAGCTTCCCCTGGACCAATGGTCTGGCCTAACTGCAGCAGCAGTTCATCCTCTTGCACCTCATGACCAATGGGTGTAATGTTCTCTCCCTTGTCCATACGCTTGCGAATACTTACTTCACTAGCTGAAGCCTCGGTCATTTCAAGCATAATAACTGCGTCAGCGCCTGAGGGAACAACCGCTCCGGTCATAATTCGCGCTGCTTGTCCCCGCTCCACGCCGGAGACTGGAATTACCCCGCATGGTATCGTTTCGGTTACTTCCAAAGTAACCGCGTTCTCCGGCGACGCTTGATAACTATCCTCTGCGCGAACGGCGTAGCCATCGACTCCAGAACGTCGAAAGTGCGGGACTGGGTGACTTGCACTTACCGGCTCCGCCAGTCTTCGTCCAAAGCTCTCCTCAAGTAGAACTTCCTCTCTCTCCTGGAGACGTACATGGTGAAGGACCGCTTGCTGTGCATCCTCCACCTTAATCAGCTTACGCTGAAATCTATACCCCGACACTTAGCTTTAACCTCCGATCTGTGACATTCTCCGCAGCGTAGGCATATGGCTTTGCTGCTCGCTGAGCAATGCCTTGGCCATTTCATGGCTCTCCGGTTTAATATCCAACGCTTTAAGAAACAAATCCGCCAACGCCTGATCATTTCCGATATAAGTCTTCACGTTAAACTCATCCGACCAATAGAGGCACGGCTTGATGTTCCCATCCGCTGTCAAACGGAGACGATTGCAGGTTTGGCAAAAATGATCACTGACAGGATGAATCAGCCCAAATGATCCGAGAGCTCCTTCTATACGGAAATTTTGGGATGGGCCATTGCCATAAACTTCTCCGGACGGATTTGCTGTCCAACCACGTTCCACACAGCGGTCCTTTACAGTACTGAGCGGTACATATTTGTTTTTCCAACCAGCATCGTCATGCCCGATTGGCATATATTCGATAAACCGCACCTGAACCTTACGGTCAATAGTCATTTGTAAAAAATCGTCGATCTCATCGTCATTAACACCCTTCATTAGCACAACATTAAGCTTGATCGGATCTAAACCGACACGATAAGCAGCTTCTATACTATCCAGAACACGTTTAATATCTCCGCCACGAGTGATGAGTGAAAAGCGATCAGCACGAAGCGAATCCAAGCTAATATTAATGCGAGTCAATCCGGCTGCACGCAGTTTTTCAGCCCGTCCGGCAAAATAAATACCGTTCGTTGTCAAAGCTATATCTTCAATACCAGGAATAGCCGATAATTGACCTATCAATTGTTCCAAGTTTTTTCTCACGAGCGGCTCACCACCGGTAATACGCAGCTTGCGAACACCAAGTCCAGCCAGCACTCTTACGACTTCATAGATTTCATCGAAGCTAAGCATGTTCTCCTCAGGCTCGAACTCCATCCCTTCCTCCGGCATGCAGTAAACACAACGCAGGTTGCAGCGATCGGTGACGGATATCCTCAAATAATCGTGAACCCTACCGTATCGATCCGTTAAAATGGCTGACATAACCGACACCTCCGATCCCCTGTCCAGTGAAATTCCCGTTTATTTCAGTAGAATGCTACAATCCGGTATCTCTTTATTATTTCATACTTCACTCAAAAAAAATAGATGTATGTCAACATTCCTTACATACAATATAATCAAGAACGTTTACTGTTCAAATTAAAACTTACGACCTCTCCAAGCTGCGCAGCTCCTCAGGTGTATTAACATTTTCAGCAAAATTCGATGATACGCCTCTATCCATAAAAGAACTCGGTTCAGCCTCAGCATAGTCCAACCGCTCCAAAAGTCCCATCATCCTGTATTGCTCTGCTTCGAGCAGTTCATTAATCACATTATGGCATCTTCTATGGTATATCGCATGCAGTGGCTGTAATCTGCTGTTAAGCAAAGGAACCGCGGCATCGTAGCCTGCCTTTCCCTGACTTCGCCGCAGCGCAAGCAGCATTTCGGCGGCTCTGGAGGAGATGAATGGCATATCGCATGCAACGACCCATAGCTCGTTGTATTGCGCCACTGCCATTGCAGCTTGCAACCCTGCCAGCGGCCCATTCCCTGGCTGCTGGTCGCAGACAAGCCGCACATGCTGCCGTGGCCATGACAGCTGCTGTTCAAACATAGCCGGTTCATTGGTGATGATAAGAATCTCACTGCAAATGATGCTCATCTCGGTTAGCTGCCGTTCTATGAACAGCTCCCCTTTTAAGCTCAGCATTGCTTTCATCTTGCCGCCCATTCGCCGATTGCTTCCGCCGGCTAATATAACGCCCGAAATGGGCGGCTCACTTCTGTAATCCACCCCAGTTCCTCCATTCGTCACAGCAAATTCATTGCTTCACTGATAAGCCAGTTTAATCCCTTAGTCGCCCTTTAATTGCCTAATAATCTCTTTTCAAAAGATTTCCTCCAGCTATCAGCCAGAGCGTCAACTGCAAGCAATGCCTGAATGCCTGCCAAATCCGTCTTATCATGATACTTCAGCCTGTTAGCTTCCGCAGCAGAGATTCCCAAAGAATGACGCTCAATCAACCTAAAATCATCCCCTGCCCAGACGCTCCCTTCCTTCAATACACGGAAATAGTAGCCTGTATAGCCCGTATTCTGCACTTGCTCTGGCAGCTCCGGAACTTTGTACTTCCATCCCAGCTTGAAGCATGGCTGCCGTGGCTGGCTGACTTGCACAACCGCTTCTCCTATCGCAAATATATCCCCAATATGGATGTCCGCCTCCAACAGCCCTGTAACGGTAAAATTTTCACCGAACGCTCCATAGGAAAGTTTGCGCTCCAGCTTATCTTCCCAATATGCGTAATGCTCCTCGCAATAGGCACAGACCGCTTTATCCTCTCCGCCGTGGTTGATCATATCTCCTTGCCCGTCGCCTTCCAATTGAGTGAATGACAGCATCAATCTTCTATCTACGGGTTGTTTAAAAATACCGGTCTCCAGAGGCTTCCCCTTATAATCTATCGTAACCGGCTTACTGATGTTAAGCGAGAGCAAATGCAAAATGATCTTCCTTCCTTTTTTTATCACTTTTCTTATTATTACTTTTTCATGAGCCTAAGTGAGCCTTTTCCCTGGAACCCATGCATCATTATCATATCCTCGTACTTCCCAATATCCCATATGCTCTTCTTCTATTAATTCGATCGCCTGCAGCCATTTGACCGATTTATAAGCGTACATTTTTGGAACGACAAGCCTGACCGGCCCTCCCAATTGCTGCGGAAGTGGCTTGCCATCCATCAGTATCGCCACCATCACATCTTCCAGCCGCGCTTGCTCCAAGGATAGGCAATCCGTATATACCTTATCCCCGGAATACATTTTAGCAAAACGGGCCTTACTCTTTACACCCGCTATTTTGAGCAGATCCGATAACGGAATGCCCTCCCAGGTCAAACTATAGACTGACCAACCGGTTACACAGTGAAAGTCGCTTACCTGGACCTTACGGGGAAGCTTCAACAATTCTTCCCAGCTCCAAGAAATCGGCTTATCTACCAATCCTGAAATGACGAACTGCCAGTTATCGCTTGAAAATGAAGGAATATCCGTTACGGTATAAATCCGAAACTCACCCTTCCCCCCACCGCCAATAGGAGGATTAGATTCTGCAAGTGCTACCGGGGCAGGAAGCATATGATTGCCATCATTGTCGACCAGCTTATCAAGCTCCTCGCCACCTGTATCCGAGACTGATTTCATCCATCGATAAAACGCAGGCCCCACACCAAATACTAGCACAAGTCCGGCAACTAGTCGCAGAAAATTTGCTCGAGAAATCGGCGTTTTTTTCAAATACTCTACAAAAGCTTGGGGAGCCATCCGCCCTTCCACTTCAGCCCCTGATGATGCTGCTGCGACTTTTTTTTCCAATTCCATAGACGCTTGGGCTTGGGCTGCAGCAGCCTTTATCTCCTGGGAACGCATGGACTTTAACCATCGGCTGCGGGAAATCGAATGATAAGCAGCATAAGGAATGCCAACCCATGTAAATAAATCATGCAGTACTAATGATAAGTTGCTCCATATGGGTGGGAGGCTGCGGAACTGCCATAAAATGAGTCCTGTAACGCTCCAGCCAACCAGCAGCCCCAGTACTATGATCAGGTTCCACCGCTGGTTCAGCTTGTTTCTGATTTGCTTCCAATGCTTAGGAATTAGCGGCACATACATGGCTATAACCAGAATGGATAAGAAACCGATTACAATATGCGCTTGCTTCATAAATACACGAAATGCTCCCAAATCGCCCCGAATCGAAGGGATATAAAGAATGATTCCCGTTAGTGCAAGGAGCACAATAATCCAGGCATTCCATGCATGCAGCTTAGAAAGCTTCTTCCCGTACGATTCCTTCAGCCAGCCTCTCCATGAATCCATCCTCATACCGCCTCTCCTAGTTTAACGCCTCACTATCGTACCCTCTTATATTTAAGTATACGTATAAATCAAGTTGTTTGGTTGCATTCAAATCCTCTAACTACAAAAAGATTTCGTACCTTTGCAAATTGCCTATATGACTGATATTGTACCATACTGCATCCTGCCAAATATTATGTAAACCTTAATTATCTCTTTGAGCACAAAATATCCCCGCAAAATGGAGTCTTGCTTCGAAGTTGATTCAGATACTTTGCCGAGAGCCCCAAACATATAAATTCTGGCGTGTAATATAATCCACTAATGAAGGGAAATCCCCAGCAACTATCGAAGATACGAAGCACCTGACAAAGAGCTTCAATCTATACCTACC
>NZ_JBHTGY010000048.1:0-26278 GCF_042676305.1 Paenibacillus sp. GCM10027630
TGGTTCTTTGGGCTATGTTTCACCGGATCAATACGAGGCCATGTATTACAAAAAGGTTGTGTGATATCTCTTATTTGAGTGTCTACTTTCTTGACAGAGATCCAACTCTCAATATAAAAGGTTCTTTTGCACATTCTATGGGATTCATTCACACACTAACCAGGGTTTACCCTTTTATAATAGCCCTTCTTAGGTATTCTCAGCGAATAGCAAAGAATGAGACCGCTTTCCAACTCGTGCTAATCACAGGGGCCGGGTTCGTTTATAGAATTGTATGGTAGGCTTACGAGTCCCACACAATTAACAGGAAAATGTCACGTTATTTTCTCCCAAAATAGCGTTCCAAGCCCTATAGCTGGAATTTCTCCTGTTAATTCTACGTATTTGGGCTGATCTCATCCCTATCCCCTCTATTAACAGGAGTTTTTCCAGTTAGCTTGCTTTCAAATGAAATCCAGGCTGGATTAACGGGAGGAATTCCATCTCTTCTTTCTTTCGGCAGCCGTAAAAGTATCCTGCTCTCCTCTGCAATGAGAGCAACCTTTGAACATCTGTCCTCGCTCTATCGGCATTGTTCAGCTCTATTGAAAGCTTATAAATAGTATAAGAAAAGCTTCTGATCGAAGCCCTTTCGAGGAAGATACATTCGTGACTAAGTTGTAGCTTTTCTTGCAATATCAGACTTGTTCAGCTCTGCTGAAAATTTATAAAGTCTGATATTATAAAGAAAGACACAGCCCTGTTAAAGGAGCTGTGCCTTAATAATAAAAATTTGGGTTGGTTAGCCGATCGAGCCTTCCATTTCGAACTTGATCAACCGGTTCATTTCTACTGCATATTCCATTGGCAGTTCCTTCGTGAACGGCTCGATAAAGCCCATAACGATCATTTGTGTTGCTTCAGCTTCTGTTAAGCCGCGGCTCATGAGGTAGAACAATTGATCCTCAGACACCTTGGATACTGTAGCTTCATGCTCCAACGTAATGTTGTCGTTCATAATTTCATTGTAAGGAATTGTATCTGAAGTGGACTCTTTATCCATGATCAAAGTATCGCATTTGATATTAGCTTTGGATCCTTGGGAATTACGTCCAAACGATGCCAAACCGCGGTATGTTACTTTACCGCCATGCTTGCTGATCGACTTCGAGACGATAGTGGACGTAGTATCAGGAGCCAAATGCGTCATTTTAGCGCCTGCATCCTGATGCTGTCCGCGGCCTGCAACAGCGATGGATAATACCATACCTTTAGCGCCGCGGCCTTTCAATACAACTGCCGGGTATTTCATGGTCAGCTTGGAACCAATGTTACCATCGACCCATTCCATAGTTGCATTTTCTTCAGCAACAGCACGTTTAGTAACCAGGTTATAAATGTTAGGAGCCCAGTTCTGAATCGTAGTATAACGAGCGCGTGAATTCTTTTTGCAAATAATTTCTACGACTGCGCTATGCAGCGAGTTTGTGCTGTAGATCGGCGCTGTGCAGCCCTCTACATAATGGACGAAGCTATCTTCATCCGTAATAATCAAGGTCCGCTCGAATTGTCCCATATTCTCCGAGTTAATCCGGAAGTAAGCTTGCAAAGGAATATCTACCTTTACACCTTTTGGAACATAGATAAAGCTGCCGCCGGACCAAACCGCACTATTCAATGCGGCGAATTTGTTGTCGCTTGGAGGAATGATAGTTCCAAAGTGTTCTCTAAAAATTTCAGGGTACTCCTTAAGAGCAGTATCCGTGTCAGTAAAGATAACGCCTTGATCCTCAAGCTCTTTTTGCATGCTATGGTAAACAACCTCAGACTCATATTGAGCCGATACACCAGCCAAAAACTTTTGTTCCGCTTCAGGAATACCAAGCTTGTCAAATGTTTCTTTGATCTCGGTAGGAACCTCTTCCCATGTTTTCCCTTGCTTTTCGGATGGTTTAACATAGTACTGGATCTCGTTGAAATCCAAGTCATCCATATTACCGCCCCAACGCGGCATAGGCATTTTCTCGAATTGCTCAAAAGATTTCAGACGGAAATCCAACATCCATGCTGGTTCGTCTTTCATTCTTGAAATTTCTTCTATGATCTCACGGTTCAGACCTTTACCGCTTTGAAATATCGATTGATGCTCATCACGAAATCCATATTGGTAAGCTTCCATTTCAGGCATTTTCTTAGCCATCGTTTCCAACCTCCTAAAACTTTTTTGTGAAAAAAACTTACATCGTAAGCATAAGCTTATCAATTTAAAATGAGTTATTTATTTGCTTGCTCAATCCCTTTGCGCAATGCATTCCAAGCCAATGTTGCACATTTGATCCGTGCCGGAAACTTGTTCACACCCGAAAGAGCTTCAATATCTTCATATTCGAACTCTACCGCTTCACCCTTCATAAGGCCTGAGAATTTCTCAGCCATTTCGAGTGCTTCTTCTAATGTTTTACCCTTAACAGCATCCGTCATCATGGAAGCAGACGACATACTGATGGAGCAACCCTCGCCCACAAACTTCGCAGCTTTTACCTTACCGTCTTCAACCTGCATTTGCAGCTGAATTTTATCGCCGCAGGTAGGGTTGTTTAAATCGATAGTAACGGCTTCATCTTCAAAGGTGCCGCGATTTCGGGGCGTTTTATAATGATCCATAATGACGCGACGGTATAAATCATCCAATTGCATGGCCGAAATACTCCTTTGTTTTTATTAGTGAAGCTACCAACCGATCAACATCCTCTTCTGTATTATACAGATAAAAGCTTGCCCTTGCAGTTGAGGATGCTTTCAGCCAACGCATAAGTGGCTGGCAGCAATGATGCCCTGCACGAATAGCGATTCCATCCGCATCCAATACGGTAGCCACATCATGAGGATGCACTTCTCCAAGATTAAAAGTAATAAGTCCAGCCCGATCGTTCCGTGGTCCATAAATCTTCAAATCGTCAATCGCAGACATACGATCCATTGCATAGGCGGTTAGCTGCTTCTCATGACGGTCGATTTCGTGCAGACCAACACTTTCCAGAAAATCAATTGCTGCTCCCAATCCAACCGCTCCAGCAATCATAGGCGTGCCGCCTTCGAATTTCCACGGCAATTCCTTCCATGTGGATTCATACAAATCTACATGGTCAATCATTTCGCCGCCGTATTCGATAGGCTCCATCTCCTGCAATAGAGCCTTCTTGCCGTATAACGCTCCGATCCCCGTCGGACCGCACATTTTGTGGCCGGAAAGAGCATAAAAATCACAATCGAGATTTTGTACATCAACCTTAAGATGAGGAGTGCTTTGCGCACCGTCAACGACCATCTTAGCGCCCTTGCGATGTGCAATGGCCGCAATTTCCTTCACAGGATTAACTACACCAAGAACATTGGAAACATAAGTTACGGAAACAATTTTGGTCCGTTCAGTAATAGTTTGCTCCACATCCTCCAGACGTATGGATCCGTCCTCCTGAAGTGGAATATATTTCAAGACAGCGCCGGTAGCCTTAGCCGCCTGCTGCCATGGAATGAGATTACTGTGATGCTCCATAGGAGTAATAACGATTTCATCGCCTTCTTTACATACGGAGCGAGCATAACCAGTAGCAACCAAATTAAGGGCCGTTGTTGTGCCTCGGGTAAAAATGATTTCTTCTGTCGATTTGGCATTAATAAATTTAGCGACTTTCTCCCGAGCACCTTCATAGGCGTCGGTAGCCCTGGAACCCAGCGTATGAACACCGCGATGAACATTAGCATTATCCCTTTCATAATAATGCTTAATGGCTTCGATTACGGACACCGGCTTTTGAGAGGTTGCCGCCGAGTCCAAATAAACTAATGGATGTCCATTTACTTCCTGATGAAGAATAGGGAACAATTGGCGGATCTCTTTTGAATTCATTGTCCGAGCTTCCTTTCTACAAAGCTTTGCAGTTGGGATTTAACCTTCTCCATTGGAATTTCAGAAACTACAGGAGCCAAGAATCCATAGATAACCAACCGTTGCGCTTCTTCTTTAGTGATACCGCGAGACATCAGATAATGAATTTGATCGGGATTCACTTGGCCTACACTTGCAGCATGTCCAGCCTTAACATCATCCTCGTCGATCAGCAGGATTGGATTGGCATCACCACGAGCTTTCGGACTGAGCATAAGAACCTTTTCTGTCTGCTCTCCATTCGCACCTGTAGCGCCTTTTTCAATCTTGGTGATCCCGTTGATAATCGCAGTAGACTCATCGCGCATAACAGCGCGAGTAATCATTCCACTTGTCGAAGCTTTTCCGAAGTGAATTGCCCGCGTTGTAACATTCAGCTTCTGCTCGCCTGTACCTACACATATAATTTTGGCATCGGAATTCGAACCGTTACCCTTCAATACAGAAGTAGTGTCCGACATCACGTTTCCGTAATTCATCTCACCGATAACCCAATGCACATTTGCATCATTTTCAACGATCGCACGGCGGTAGCTCAGGTCAACGACTGAAGCATTAAGATTATGGACAGAAGCAAAATTAACCGTAGCTCCAGATTTTACAATGATTTCCACAATTCCGTTCTGAACTAAATTGTTCAATTCGCCTATGGAAGCAAAATTATCTACATAAGTTACCGAAGAATGCTGCTCAGCTACAATTAGTATATGCGGCGAGAAGCTGGCTTCTGCATCATCTGTCAAAAACAATGCTTGAATAGGCACATTTACTTGAACGTTCTTAGGAACATATAGGAACACCCCACCGCTCCAAAGCGCGGTATGAAGGGCAGTTAATTGATTCTCATCCTTGCTGACAACGCTCATGAAATAGCTTTTCACAAGATCAGCATGATTAACCAAAGCATCCTCCAGGCTTGTAAAAATAACGCCCTGCTTTGCAAGCTCTTCCGATGCGCTGTGGTACACAACGCTGCAATTTTTTTGAACCAACAAATTTTCTGCTTGGCCCTGGCCTTCGTCCTGCAATAAAGCTTTGGCGGATTCCGGCAGCTCCTCAAGAGAGGTCAATGCAGCTTCCGCTTTATATGATCCGAAGGAATTAAGATTCCAACGGTCGATTCTTGTTTTTTCCAGCTTAGGTAATTCCAACGATCCAGCCAACTCTAACGCTTCAGCGCGCAGATTGGTCATCCATTCAGGCTCACGTCTAGATTTCGACAGCTCCACGATGGTTTGACGATCGATGGGAAGAATTGTGTTTGCACTCATTTCAAATATTCCTCCAGTTCGGTTGTCATTAGTATCTTGGTGCTGTCGTGTTCATTGGTACTTTGAACTCTTCATCTTGTCCGCCAACAGTCTCGTCAACAATTCCGAGCTCCTCTTTAATCCAGTCATAGCCTTCATTCTCAAGACGCTCTGACAGCTCAGGACCACCGGATTTAACAATACGGCCCTGCATCATTACATGTACAAAGTCCGGTTTAATATAGTTAAGCAAACGCTGATAGTGAGTAATAATCAAGAAGCCGCGTTCTTCGGAGCGCATAGCGTTAACTCCTGTAGCTACGATACGTAGGGCATCAATATCAAGACCGGAATCGATCTCATCCAAAATAACAAGGCTAGGCTCAAGCAGCAGCATTTGTAAAATCTCATTACGCTTTTTCTCACCGCCGGAGAAGCCTTCATTTAAGTAACGGTGCATAAATTCGGGATTCATCTCAAGCTCTTTCATCTTGGCTTCCATCAAGCGGATGAACTTGATCAAGGAGATCTCGTTGCCTTCGCCGCGGCGTGCATTAATCGCACTGCGCAAGAAATCGGCATTCGTTACGCCAGTAATTTCACTAGGGTATTGCATAGCTAAGAACAATCCTGCTCTCGCTCTTTCATCAACTGCCATTTCCAATACGTCTTCGCCATTCAAAGAAATGGAGCCTTCAGTTACTTCATATTTAGGATGCCCCATAATAGTGGAAGCCAACGTACTTTTCCCTGTACCATTCGGCCCCATGATGGCATGTATTTCTCCACCTTTAATTTTCAAGCTCAAGCCTTTCAAAATTTCTTTACCTTCAATAGTCGCTTTTAAACCGTCTATAATAAATTCCGGTGCATTTGCCATGTTTTCTGCCTCCATAATTTGTAGTTCTCTTTAGAGTATTGATTATTAGATAATAATCATTCTAAACTGATTATCAATGATTCTCAATACTAATATATTATATCTTACCAAGTCAAATCAATAAAGCCTAAAATTGTCTGTTTTCAGAGAGTTTTCAATTACATGATAACCTATCAGCTCAACGCCTCTTTTATTACCTCAATAGCTTTTTGAAAAGCTTCATCGTCAAGGACTGGTTTGCGTTCCATCCCATTCAATGTATCACTTTCCAGTTGTATCCAAGATTTGCATCCATTATACAAAGGCAATATCGGTAATTGAGCCGGAACTGTGAGCTCATACACCCGAAGCAACATCACATGCAGAGGTTGAGCTCTCTTCCACTTAAGCCTTTCATCTGCAAAAGTGTCCGTCCATATATGAAGACCACCCAGCCTGGACAATTGCTCTTGATCTTCTACTAGAATATCTTCGACAAGCTCGGCATAGCATTGGATGGACACATTCGTATCCTCTATGCTCCACCCTTCCAAAGTTTTATCCAGCTGGTGCTGATACTCCGGCTTGATCCATTGCTTTTTCTGGTGCTCATAGGTTGGAAACAAATAAAAGCTATCGCTTTCTATCTGAAAATCCCTTGTTTCTTCACGGATACCACCCTTGCGCATAATGAGTATTTGTTGACCGCTTCGAAGAGCTTCTATAGCAACCGCCCACTCTTTCAAGGCAACAGGTCTCATTGTATTTTCACTTAGCATTTTCACTATCCTTTCCTTAGTAATTAACAGCCATGAATCCGGATTCCAACTTTAATTCCTATGATATTATAAATAAGATTGCGCTCCAAAACAATCCAGCCTTTAACAAGCATAAAACAGATCATAAAACCCCAACCTAAAATCGCATTTATTAAATCTCTGAAGGAGGAAAAAACGATGCGTGAAGGACTTATTCCAACCGTTTTAGGAACAGCAGTTACAGCTTCAGGTGTAGCATTACGTAACAAATATCCGATGGCTGCAGCCGCGGTCGCAGGATTCGGACTTGCTCATGTTGTACTGGGCGCTATTGACTTGGTTGAGCACCGCAGCATCAAAAACAAATATTTCGAATAGATTTTGCTAAAGTACTGAAATCATTATTTCTATTGTAAAGGTCACAGAATGGCGGGCGAAAGCCCGTCTTCTTTTAATAATATGAGACGTACAAGTTTTCAGCAGAGCTGAACAAGTCTGATACTGCAAAAAAACCTGCAAATGAATCCGGTCACTCATCCTCAAAAGGCTCGTTAAAGGTTCTTATCTCCCAGCAGCGCTATCCTTATTATACCAGAAAACTTACAAAAAGCCTCATGATGGCCGTGCTCATCAGCAGTGATGGTTTTTACAAGTTAAAAAAGAGCACCCACCGGTACCCTCTTAATAAAAATATATTCAAACTTGACGTTTTACTTTCCAACATCTAATCCAAAGTATACGTCAGATCATTTATTTACATTTGCAAACATAGCGGGCTCATGAATACGATCATACTGCTGCTGGTTTACTTTCATTGGATTCGTACCTGCCACGGTCTGGTTATCCTGAGAAGTCAGTCCAAGTGTCAGTACAACTCCAAGAGCAACGGCAGCAAACAATAATCTCACGATTATCTTCATAGTAAGAAAACCTCCTGATATGCTATCGACTATATTTTATGTAACCCTCAACTTGATCCTCTCAAAATAACAATCTAAAAGCTCATATCAAGCAACCTTAATTATTATTTTAAAAAATAAGCGTTAAGAGGATGTTAATGGCACGTGTTTTTTTTGTAAATATCCGTATTTTCACTATAAATAAGGCAAGAAGCTGGCAGCAGAAAGAACCTTATAAATCAGGGCTGATTACTAGGGATACCTTCCAAGATGACGAACATTTTGATATACTAGATAGCGATATGTTTACGGACTAAACCTGTGCTTGAATAGTTTTTCTTCGATATGACGGTAAAAGCTAAAGAAGCCGGTTTTTGCTGAAGCAAACTTTAAGGGGGAATTATTTTAATGACTACATACCACGCATTTACTGAAGCTGAAGCGGTTGAATATGCCCGCACTATTCCGAATCTTTTTGCACCGAACAGCGAGCTGGCAAGCCGTGAAATCGGCGATGGCAATTTAAATCTAGTATTTCATATTTCTGAACCTTCTACCGGTAAAAGCATTATTTTGAAACAGGCGCTTCCCTATGCAAAAGTCGTTGGCGAATCATGGCCGCTCACTCTGGATCGTGCAAGGATTGAAAGCGAAGCCTTGATCATTCAAGAATCGCTGTGCCCTGATCTGGTTCCGCATGTCTTTGTATATGAAAAAGATCTCGCATTAACCGTTATGCAAGACCTAAGCGATCATGTTATTATGCGTAGAGGACTTATTGAAGGTAATCGATATCCATTATTCGCACAGCATATTGCACGTTTTTTGGCACACACCTTATTTTACACATCTGACCTTGGCATGAATCAACAGGAGAAAAAAGAACGCGTTAAGCAGTTCATCAACCCTGAGCTATGCAAGATTACTGAGGATTTAATTTTTGACGATCCTTATTATAATGCCGAAACCAATAATGTACCTCCCGCTATTCAGGATGCCATAGAAGCGCTCTGGCAGGATAAAGAGCTTCATTTGGAAGTTGCTATATTAAGAAACAGCTTTCTGACACATGCTCAGTCACTGCTTCATGGCGATCTGCATACAGGCAGTATTTTTATTACGCAAGACTCCACTAAAGTTATCGATCCGGAATTCGCTTATTATGGTCCAATGGGCTTCGACATCGGCGCTGTATTCGCGAATCTGCTATTGAACTATGCCGCCCAGGAAGGCTGGAGTAAGGATGCAGAATCGCGTGCGGATTACCGCGGCTATTTGCTTGGCACAATCAAGGATATATGGACATTATTCCAAGGGGAGTTCCGTTCGTTGTGGAGCTTGTACGGGGAAGATCGGCTGTCCAAGACAGAGGGCTATCAAGACTGGTACATGCAGCAGGTGCTTCGTGACACTATCGGTTATACCGGCAGCAAGATCGTTCGCCGCGTACATGGCTTGGCACAGGTTGCCGACATCAACAAGCTGGAAGATGAAGCAGCTAAGGAGCGCGCCCAACGCATCGCTTTGCGGATTGGGACTGCACTCATCAAACACAATCGCCAGGCCCAATCGATTGATGAATTGTTAGAAATTGCAGTTAAGGCAGTTGAATAGTTAGGGGAACATGAGCCTACACGCTGGAAGAATAAAGGAGATATTTTATTATGGGAACATTGGATAATCAATCAACGGCGGACTGGCTTCAATCAGTCCGTTGGAATTCAGCAGATAATCAGCTTGATCTGCTGGATCAGCGCTTGCTGCCCGATGAGATCGTATACCTGGAGCTGACTACGTCAGAGCAGGTATGGGATGCAATCAAGCAGCTTGCGGTTCGTGGAGCGCCTGCGATCGGCATCGCCGCGGCGTTCGGGGTATACCTCGGCGTGCGCAGCGCAAGCGGCAGCCGTGAGCAGTTGCTTGACGAAGCCGTCAAGCAATGCGATTATTTGGCGACGTCGCGCCCGACGGCGGTGAACTTGTTCTGGGCGCTGGATCGGATGAGACAGCGCGCGGAAGCTCTTGCTTCCGCCGGCGGTGAGCCGGAGGCGATGAAGCAGGCGCTGCTGGATGAAGCGAAGCTCATCCAGAGCGAGGATGAGGAGACGTGCCGCCTCATAGGCGAGCACGCGCTGGCGCTGTTTGAGGACGGCATGGGCGTCCTCACGCACTGCAATGCGGGCGGCCTGGCCACGGCCCGCTACGGCACGGCGCTCGCGCCGATGTACCTGGCGCAGGAGCGCGGCATACACCTCAAGGTGTATGCCGACGAGACGCGGCCCGTGCTGCAAGGCGCACGCCTGACGGCGTTCGAGCTGCAGCAGGCCGGCGTCGACGTGACGCTCATCTGCGACAACATGGCCGGCGCCATCATGCACAAGGGCTGGGTGCAGGCGGTGATCGTCGGTACTGACCGCGTAGCGGCCAACGGTGACGTCGCCAACAAAATCGGCACTTACAGCGTCGCGGTGCTGGCAAAAGCGCATGGCATTCCTTTTTATGTAGCATGCCCGATGTCCACTATCGATCTGAATACTCCTAACGGAGATGATATTCCGATTGAAGAACGTCACGAAGATGAAATTACACAGGGCTTCGGTAAACGTACAGCTCCACAAGGAATCAAAGTTTACAATCCCGCCTTTGATGTGACGCCTAACGAATATGTTACGGCTATCATTACAGAAAAAGGTGTTGTCCAAGCTCCTTACAATGAAAATTTAAAAAAGCTATTTGCTGAAGCATAACTTTTCAAAGCGGCCACTCCTACTGAGTGGTCGTTTTCATATTGCCGAAGACTACTAACAGCCCTATTATGTTAAAACTAGACAGATTCCCAATAGTGCTAACTAGTTTTTTCACTTTTAAATAGGGCTCTACACTATATTTATGTTTTTGACGAAGTATTCAGGCCATTCCGACCACAATGAAGCCCGACAACGTGTTCTCGGAATTTGCAAAAGAACAAACAACTGGAAATCCTCCTGCTAATTACCCTCATTTTTCTTGTAGAACGTATTTAGCTGGAATTTCTGGCGCTAAATTAGGACTTTATTCCCCAAATGTGCAATATCGACATTAATATAGGTAGTTTTTCCAGCTAAATGATTGATTTCGAGAATAGAGACAAAATTAGCGTGATGTTTTCCAGTTAGTGGTGCTAGCTACCAAACTAGAGTTCAGTTTATATGCAAAAGGCAAGTGCAGATTTTGGAGTCGAGCCTTATATAGAGTTGTTTTTTAGTAATATACTTGTTCTTTAATTCTTGGTTTATCCTTCTTGGTTTGTCTTTATTGGTTTGCCCGTTCTTGGTTTCTCCTTCTTGGTTTCTCCTTCTTGGTTTCTCCTTCTTGGTTTCTCCTTCTTGGTTTCTCCTTCTTGGTTTCTCCTTCTTGGTTTCTCCTTCTTGGTTTCTCCTTCTTGGTTTCTCCTTCTTGGTTTCTCCTTCTTGGTTTCTCCTTCTTGGTTTCTCCTTCTTGGTTTCTCCTTCTTGGTTTCTCCTTCNATCGTTCTCGTTCTCTCCTATCTTGGTTATCATTCTCACTCCCTCCTGCTTTAACATACTTTTTCACCTACACGTTACGATCCCTGTCTCTCCTAAGTGTTTCAGCACACTTGTCCTGTCATCCTTGATTTCTCTTACTCGCTTCAGATCTCCGATCTCCCCTACGCACTCCGATCCCGCTCTCCCCCACGCAATCCAATCTCGATCTCTCCCACACAATCCAATCCCGATCTCCCACGCAATCCAATCCCGATCCCCACGCAATCCAATCTCGATCTCGCCCACGCACTCCGTTCCCGATCTCCCCTACGCATTAACTCCCCTTCTCTCCGAGGTGTTTGCAATCTCTCACAAGCTTTTTACACAGCTGCCTTGCTCCTTGTAACATACATGGATTTCAGTGCATAACTTTTCATCCTGATGTATTTTCGATTTTTTTTACACTTTTCGATTATCAATCATGGGCAGATTCACACTTCTTTCACAAAGCATTGATAAAGTAAATGGAAATAATACAATAAATGTTGAAAGCGCTTTGAAAGGAGAAGCTTAAATGGCATTGCAGCGCAATAAAAAATGGATCCTTATAGTAATTGGATTGGCCGTAGTTGGAGCAGGCACTTATCTTTACCTGAACAAAAATACTAAACAACAAGCCTCCGCTCCTCAAGAAAAAATCACTGAAATCAAAAAGGGTACCATTCGTTCCACTGTGTCCGGTACATCCCAATTTGAAGCAAGAGATATTCAGAATGTGATCGCTCCAGCCGATGGCACTATCAAAAGAATGAACCTGACCCGCAATCAAGCCGTTAAAAAAGGCGATGTATTATTGGAAATCTCCGATCTTACCCAAGAAATAACTTTGCAGGAAGCTCAAGTCAATCTCCAACAGCTGGAAAATGATCTGAACGATCTGCTCACCCAGCAGAGCAACATGAAAATCTACACACCAAGAAGCGGAATATTGACGCTTGGAAGCAATCTAGAGACGGGCTCTAGTGTAAATAAGACAAGCAGGATAGCTACTATATCCGATCAAACGACATTGAGTGCCAAGCTGCCTTTTTTATTAGATGACGCAACTCAATTCTCCATCGGTGATTCCATCGATTTGACGGTGGACGGATTTAACTTGACCAAAACGGCTACTGTAGACTCGATAAGCAATCAAATCAAATCTGATCCTAGCGGCGGAAAGCTGCTCGAGGTTGAAATTAAGGTGAAAAATGATGGAACCCTGACATCCGGCATGAAGGTGAAGGGAAAAGCAAAGCTCGGTAGCAGAACCGTAGAATCAACCGATAAGGGAACGTTGGACTATGTCGATGTTGAAACTGTGCTGGCTAATACAAGTGGGACGATCAAAGAACTGAAGCTGAAGAACGGAAATTACATAACCAAAGGCGATTTAATTGTGACTGTCGTGAATGATACGCTGCAAAAAGATATTAATACCAAGCAAGCAGCCGTTGACCGTCAGAAAAATACAATAAACAGCCTTCAGGAGAAATTTAACAAGCTTACGATTACGGCGCCTTTTGATGGCGTGTTTTCTACGGATTTTGCCAATAAGAAAAGCAATGTGCTTGCCAGCTATCCTGTAGGATCAACAGTGGAGGTCAATACGTTGTTTGGTGCCGTTGCCAGTCTTGATTATATGCAATTGCCTATTCAGGTAGATGAGCTCGATCTTCCAAATGTCAAAACAGGCTTGAAGGTGACGGTAAAGGTTGATTCCTTGCCCAATAAAATTTTTGAAGGCGAGGTCATACAGGTTTCAACTGTAGGTACAACTACCAACGGTGTAACCTTCTTCGATGTGGTCATTTCGGTAAAAAACACCAGTGAGCTGCGGTACGGAATGACAGCTACTTCTGAAATTATTTTTCAGGATAAAAAAGATATTATTACTCTTCCAATCGAAGCCCTTCAGCAGCAGCAAGGCAAACGGTATGTAACGCTGCAAAATCCTGACGGTACAAGAGAAGATAAGCACGAGGTAAAAATAGGCATTCGCAATAAAACCGATATTGAAATTACCGATGGCTTGAAGGCTGGCGATAAGGTAGTTATTCCACTCCGTCAGCAAAGAACGCAAAATGCCAGCCAAGCGGATATTGACCGAATAAGGCAGCAATTTCAGCAAAGCGGCGCTGCAGGTGGTCAGGCTAGTCCTGGTGGCGGTGCAGGGAATCCTCCTGGCGCTGGTGGCGGCGGCACACAGAGATCAGGTGGCGGCGGACGGTAAGGAAATGTGCGGAAAGGAAGGGTTCCGGAATGGCTGAAATGATTGAATTGCAGAACATCACGAAGGTGTATGAACGAGGCGCGGAAAAGCTGCACATCTTAAACGATCTCTCCTTGTCTGTAGCAAAGGGCGATTTTGTGGCTATTGTCGGGCCTAGCGGATCGGGGAAATCCACACTTATGAATATGATCGGCTTGTTGGATGTGCCTACTTCGGGAGCCTACACACTGGATGGCGTGGCAACCGAAAACATGAATGATAATAAGCTTGCAGAGCTTAGAAACAAAAAAATCGGCTTTATTTTTCAACAATTTAATTTGCTTCCCCGCCTTAATGCATTGGAAAATGTGGAGCTGCCCATGATTTATTCCGGTCTAAATAAAAAGGCTCGCAGGGAAAGAGCACAGCAAATGCTGGAGCTGCTCGGCATGGGCCAACGTGGACATCATAAGCCAAGCGAGCTGTCCGGCGGTCAGCAGCAGCGGGTTGCTATCGCAAGGGCCTTATCGATCGGGCCGTCGCTGCTTCTAGCGGATGAGCCGACAGGCGCTCTCGATTCAAAGACCGGCAACGAAGTGCTGGAGCTGGTTATGCGGCTTAATGAGGAAGGCAATACTATCGTGCTCATTACCCACGATTCCCATATCGCGGATCATGCGAGAAGGGTCATTTCTATCCGTGATGGTGCGATTGTGGGAGATCAACGATTATTGGAAATTCCTGCAGCACCAGAGGTGACGTTATGAATCCAATCGAGCTTGTCTCAATGGCACTTCGTACCATCGCTTCCAGTCCTATGCGGACATTGCTCACCATGCTAGGCGTCATTATCGGCGTGAGCTCTGTAATCACATTGGTTTCCATAGGGCAAGGTACTTCAGCGCAAATTGAAAAGCAATACGAAAGCCTGGGTACAAATCTGCTGGTAGTGAATGTGCTAGGTAATGGCCGTGCCACTCAGCTGGATTATAATGATTTAATGCAGCTCGAGCAGCTGCCCGAAATCAACTCCATAGCTCCGACAATGGTCAAAAGCGGCTCCAATATTAAATATGACCGCAGGCAGGAAAAGTACACGGTCGTCGGTACTAATGACCGGTATTTACCGCTCATGAAAGGCGAGCTGTCGGCAGGCCGATTTGTAATAGACGCGGATATGGAATTCCGCAATCCAGTAGCTATATTCGGCAGCACAGTGGCCAAAGATTATTTTGGCTCGCTCGACCCAATAGGTGAGGATATCAACATCGATGGCATCGTATTTACTATAGTTGGTGTCCTCAAGGAAAAAGGCTCCTCCATCAGCGGGGTATCCTTGGACAACTCCGTGTTTGTTCCTTTGGAAACGGCACGTAGGGCGTTCAAGCTCGGAAACATCCGTACAACGTACCTGGAGGCTCCAACTAAGGATCAACTGTCTATGACTCAGAACACGATAACCCAGTATTTGACTTATAAATTCAAAAGCAGCTCCGGTTTTCAAATCATGAATCAAGACGAATTAATGAAAGCGCGTGTGGAAGCAGCCAGCACACTTACGAATCAATTGATTGCAGTAGCCTGTATCTCGCTTTTAGTTGGCGGTATCGGGATTATGAATATTATGCTCGTTACTGTCAGCGAACGGACTAGAGAAATCGGCATTCGCAAATCGATAGGCGCCAAACGTCGCAATATCCTAATGCAATTTTTAATAGAGGCTACAGTAATTAGCGGTCTTGGCGGAATTATCGGACTGCTGCTTGGAAGCGGCTTGTCGCTCGCATGGCCCATGATTAATCCGAAGCAGCCTACACAGCTTTCATTGGAGGTCGGCTTGTATGCATTTCTGTTTTCGGTTGGAGTCGGAATGATTTTTGGATTGTATCCGGCCAACAAAGCTTCCAAGCTTCGGCCCATTGACGCTCTTCGTTCCGATTAACGCTTGATCATAACCATATTTCATAAATGATTTGCCAACATAAACGTCAGTAAATTTTTAAGAGGCAGGTTTTCCAAACGGATCGCTTTAAACATATGCTTACGAAGTTGGCTTTCCAATCGGATTGCAACAGCATTTGCTTACCAGGCTACCTTCGAAATGGATTGCACCGCATATGCTTACGAAGCTTGCTTCCTTCGGAAAGCCTTTAGGAGGAGATCAAATTGAAACGCCAACTGCTACATTCAATAAAATCAGGAAAAAAAGGATTACTATACGCTCTAATTGCAGGCTCTACTTGTCTGCTCACCTATATGCCCTCTGCCTATGCCGGCAAGGAAGGGGTATTTCTGGCTAATGATACTTACTTTACGCTGGAGAATGCTGCCTTTTCAGCAGGCGTAGATACTTCTACTATGCAGTTTACACTTAATTTGCATAACGGTGGAGAAAGCGACATTGACTTCAATAATTATGGTGTTCGCCTTGTGGATGATCAAGGCAACCGTTACCCTGCCAAGCTAACAAGCAAGCAAACAGCCCGTGTTATACCTGGACATGATCAGCAATTCCGCTTTTTGTCCGAGGTTGTTCCTAATGTGACACCTGAGCAACTGAAGGTGAATCTTTATAAATGGAATCCCAGTCAGTCCGATTCCTTGGCAAGCTTAGGAGAACTATCGGTGGCGGCCGTATCTGCGACAACAGAACTCTTACCTTCAGAGCCGGGAGCTTCCGATCAGCTGCTAATCTCTTTGCATGATATCAGCTCCTCTTACTCTCAGGAGTCCATAGTTTCGTTAAGAATAGGCAGCAGCTATGAGGTTGCCGAGAGCGGAAGCTCTTATCTTTACACAGATCTATATGTACAAAATGGAGGAAGTTCCAGCGTTCAGCTTCCCTCCGGTCTTCAGCTGCGATTGAAAGGCAAAGATTCGAGCACCTACTCCGGCTCCATTGTTGGCGGCAGCTCAGCTACGCTGCTTCCCAAAAAGATGACCAAGCTATCGCTTCGCACTTTGGTTCCGAATACATTCGATGCACAACAATACGCACTTGAGTCACTATATGAAGTTTCCTCCGAAGAGCGGATACTGGGAAGCTTCCCTATTTCCGGGACGCTAGCTTCTTTGCCAATCGGCAAAGAGCAGCCGTACGCGTTATACGACACAGGCAATGGTCTTACAGTTAAAGCTGATAAAGCAGTGGCTATTAAGCAGGCGGATGGGTATCTGGTACAAACAACCGTTAAAATCCGAAACAGCAGCGCTAAAATAGCAACACTCCCTACCTTAAGTGCCGCTTATCAAATTGGTACGGAGAGCATCAACGCCGCAGGACAGGATCAATCGATTCGCAGCGGTTTTCTTTCTCCTGAGCAAACCGCATCCTATCGCTATGCAGTAGTATTACCGGAAGGAGTTGATCCTGCTGCTGTGAAATTTACGCTTTTTGAACAAAAGTCGAATGCAGCAAGCTCAGAATCAACCTCCAGTTCCAGCAATAATAATTCTGGCAGCAATACTAACAACAACCAGAATCAAGCAGTTTCAGCCAATGCCAACAATACAAGCAGCAACATGAACTCGAACTCGGGTTCCAGCAATGGTTCCAATTCCAATTCCAACTCCAATTCATCAACCGGTTCCAGCTCGGCTTCCGGCAATAATAACAGTACCAACACAAGCTCTAATACAAATAGCTCCAATACTAATTCCAGTTCCAATACGACTAATAGTTCGACCAACTCATCTACAAATTCTAGCAACAACAAGTCCAGCTTAACTGACAAAAATCCTGTCATGCTTGTTTCTTTAAGCAATATCGATCAGACGGACAACATGATTAGACAAGCATTGTCTTATCAATTTGGAACGCCGTTTTCTTTTGCACCGAATGGTTTGATTGATAAAAATCTGGAAATATCGCTTGTTGAACTGCATATGCATGAAAACAGCGATTTCGGGTATAAAACAGCCGTCGCCAAATACAAGCTGACAAATCGCGGTCTCTCTACTCTGCCATTGCCCAATCTAGGGACTGAGCTTATTAACGGTCAGGGACTCGCATTTGCAGGAGAACGACAAACCTCGGCAGCTGATAAGCTTGCGCCCAATACAAGCTATGTTGTGAGCTATTCCTACTTATTACCGTCCGCTGAGGATGGCAAACAGCTTGCTTTGAATTTCACAGATCCGAAAGCCTCCGCATCGGGTAAGCTGTCGATTGGCACTTATCAAGCGTCCGTTCAGCCGGAATCCAACGATGAACGCATCAGCTTTTTCCCGTTTGAAGTCAGCTTCGATGATTACAGAATTAATACTTCCTACAGCAGCTCAAATTACACATACCGACTGGATCTTACGCTTACTGTAAATATGAAAGAACCTGTCATTGTGGATCAAAGCTTTTCGCAAATGGAATTCGAGCTGGTTGACGGTTTGAAGCGAGTTCTTGGCTCACAAACGATGGCTTTCACGGGCACGCAAAAATTAATAAGCGGACTGCAAAAAATTTCATTCTCCAATATTAAAACCGAGCAGTTCGAAACCGGTCTGCTCATCAATGTATACGAAACGATCAACACACCGTCAGGCCCTGCCAAACGTCTTGTTAAGCAGCTAAAGCAGTAGCTGTAGACTTCTTCAGCTTCGCTGAAAACTTATCCAGTCTGATATTATAAACAAACTTAACCCGCCAGTTTCCCATAAGGGTACTGGCGGGTCTATTATCATTTCAGCGATTATTGGATTCAGCCAGCGCTTGCGATCTCGATCAGCAGCGTTTTGATCTCATAAGGCTTGACCGCAAGACGAATTACGGCATCGCTGCTAACCTCACCGATAGGTCGCTCCATCAGGTCGCTCTCCTGCCAGCTCAGGATTTGATAGTCGCTTGACAACTCTACCCATCCGCGTTGACCGGCAAATTCGTGGAAACGCAACACGATGAGATTGCTGTCCTCCGCTTTTTTCACAGCATCGATATGCACATGCTCAGACGACAACCGGAAGAGCGATGCTCCCGTTTGAACTGCCACGGCCCCTTCCTTGATTGCCAGCGGCGCATTCAAATCCCAAGCTTCCTGAACCGTGCGACCTTCCAGCCAGTCTCCGGAATGTGGAAGCAGCGAGTATGTAAACTCGTGATGTCCCTGATCTGCTTGAGGATCTGGAACAAGCGCGGACTTGATTAAAGTTAATCGCATCAGATTGTCTTTGATGTCATAGCCGTACTTGCAGTCGTTCAGCAAGCTGACACCGTATCCGCGTTCGGACAAATCAGCCCACTGATGTCCTACTACCTCAAATCGGGCATAATCCCAGCTTGTATTCCAATGGGTAGGACGTTTAACATTGCCGAATTGAATGTCATAGGATGCCTCTGTGGAACGGATCTCTACCGGGAATGCAGCCTTGAGCAGCTTCCTTTGCTCATGCCAGTCCACGATGGTTTTGAAATCGATCCGGCGGGAATCACTATATACAATTAGCTGCTGTGTAATTGTTGAATCTTTATATTTCCAAGCAAATCGTACAACTGCTCTTACAGGTCCGTTTTCCACTACTTCAATTGATGTCAGCTCACGGATTTCTTCCGTTTTTTCCTGATAATAAATATCGATATCCCATGCCTCATGACGACTCTTCGGCTTATCTTCGAAAACTTGCAGCACATTTCCGTTAGAGCCTGCCGCGAGCACCTCACGTTGGGCCACTTTATCCCAAATCGATGTCAATTGACCTGTTCCATTCCATTGCAGCGAGTAATGCGGTGTTTCTATCCCATTGCCGGTAGTAGTAAATGGATGCAGTTTCTTATCCGTATTCTCTGATTCCTCTGAACAATAACGAATTATACTAGATCCCAAGGACGGCACCGCTTGTACCTGTACCAGCCAACCGTCAACACTACGCTGGGATGCTAACACATTCCCTTGCTCATCCTTCCATACCCCTTCCGTGCCTGATGCATCAAGGCTGCGGTCTGATTGTACAAGCACCAATCCCCCACGCTCCCAGCCTGAGCTGTTCCATACGGTATATTCCGCTATTCCGGTTTCAGTCTGCCGGACAGTCAATGCTGAAGCCGCATGATTGTTTGCAGCTAGCAATAATCGTTCCGCTTCTTCATATTCAAGGCGCGAATCATCATAAACCTCTTGAATCGATGAGCCTGGGATAATATCGTGGAACTGGTTGCGCAGCACGATTTTCCACGCTTCAGCCAGCTTGCTCCGATCGTAGAACGACCAGTCGCCTGCCTCCAGGCTTCCCATAATGCCCAGCCATTCCGTCTCACGAGCTAACAGCTCCAGCTTGCGATTCATCCGCTTATTATAAGCTTGACTCGTATAGGTACCCCGGTGAAGCTCCAAATACAATTCGCCATCCCATGTGTGCACATATTCATCCGTTTGGGCAACTGTTTGCTGCAGCTCAGCGAAATACTCATCCACGCGGCCGGTTGTCACATTCGGCACTCCCGGCAGCTCGCTCAGCCTGCGCCTCAGCTCCAGCATCTCGCGGTTTACACCGCCGCCGCCATCACCATAGCCATACGCCAGCAGCAATTCACGGTTTACCGGCTTATCTCTGTATGTTTCCCATATGCCGTTCACCGAGCTTGCGGTTACTTCTCCGTTATACGTGTACAACCAGCCGCCTGCATTATCCGGTGTAGTAATGAAATGCGTCAGTACCTCGGTCCCATCAATACCACGCCATTGGAACGTGTCATGAGGCATCCGGTTATACTGGTTCCAGCTAATTTTGGTAGTCATGAATGTATCGATGCCGGATTTCTTCAAAATTTGAGGCAAAGCCCAGCTATAGCCAAATACATCGGGCAGCCACAGGTACGTACACTCTGTACCAAACTCATCTCGCAGAAAACGCGTTCCATACAGCAGCTGCCGCACCAGCGATTCTCCTGAGGTTAGATTGCAGTCTGCCTCCAGCCACATGCCGCCGCCTGCCTCCCAGCGTCCTTCCTTAACCCGCTCCTGGATTTGGGCGTAAATATCCGGATAATCCGTTTTGATATAATCATATAATTGCGGCATTGTTTGTAGAAATACATAGTCGGGAAAAAGCTCCATCAAACGCAGAACAGTCGAGAAGGATCTCGCCGCTTTCTCCCGGGTATGCTTCAGTCTCCACAGCCAAGCAACATCGATATGGGTATGGCCGATACAGCGAACGGTAACCGCATGATGCTTGGGCAGCTGCTGAACGGAGGTACGCAGCGATTCTGCCGCAGCCGTTAATGAAGCATAGAAATCGGCTGACCCTGGCCTCGACCAATCAATCAGCAAAAAAGCGCGATCTGCCGCGGACAGCAGCAGTTGACGTTCGGGCGAATGCTCATGAAGCACCTTAACAACCTGTAACGTCGCACGCGCTGTATAATACAAGTCATCTGCGTCCGCATCGAGCCAGCATAGCTCTGCCCGCTTCAGCTGATGCTCCATAATGGCAAGCGGCTTATAACCGCCAAGTCCGGACCACAACCGGAAGCACAAGCTTACCGTTGTTCCAGCTGACTCCTCAGCAAAAAACACCTCTTGATGGTTCGTATCCACACCTTGATAGGGCTGACCGTTCACATATAGTAAAGACTCAAAGCCCGCATTATTACCGCCACCGCCCTTGCCAAAATCAAAACGTCCTACGATTTTACGGCCTTGCCAGGAAGCCGGCACATTTACCTGGGCTGCCAGCCATAAATAACGATCCCTGCCTTCCCATCGTTCCCCCAGCCGCATTTCTCTACTACCTTTAACTGAGCTTAACGGAAGCGACGGACGTTCCCCAACAATTCCCTCGGTATCCTCCAGACTATGGAAGGAGGGAATCGATTGTTTATCTCTATAACGAAACTCGTCCAGTTCTTGAATGCGGGCTGTCAGTTTTTCCAAAGTAAATAGCATTTCTATCACTCCTTAATGAATGTTATAACACGTGTTATTAATTAAGAAAAAAATTAGCTTCCCACGCTTTGGCGAACGACCAGCTGTGAGGAAACCGAGATTGTGCTTTTGTCTTCATAAGTTCTCTGTCCGTCAATATATTCCAATAACCGCAATGCTGCCAAGCGGCCCATCTCACGATAAGGAATCTCTATAGAAGTAATAGCGGGAAATAGATGCTGATTGATCCGTTCCGTATTGTCAGCTGCCATTACATGGATATCCACACCAATTTGTATGCCTTGTAATTGTGCCGCTCTGCATATATAGACCGCCCCACGCGACCAGTTGCTTAAAATCGCAAAAGGCGTGGTGCGTTCCTGTATCCACTGCTTCCAATAATCGGATCGCATCTCCCATGGGCCATCTGCAGCAGCATACACATGCGGCTGCAAGCCTTTGTCTTCACACCATTGCAGATAGGTTTGCTTCCTCTCCCTGTCACCCCATCCAAGAGGCACATGCTCATGGAACATTTCCAAGTAAGCCGGAGGAAGTCCGGTTTGCTCCCACAAATAATCCAAAGCTCGGCGGATACTGTCACCGTAATCCATCAATACGGATGCTATCCGATTGTGATCCGGGTAGCCCTCCACAGAAACATAGGGCATATTATGCTGATTTATCAGCGCCACCCATTCCTCGGAAATGTTATGCGGCCGATCCAATGCTACAATGCCGTCAATCCGCCGCTGCAAATACAAATCCAGCAGTCCCTTTTGCCCAGTTAAAGGACCTGATGCGTATAGCAGTAAGTGGTAGCCTTTCGCGGCGCAAACCTCCTGCATCCCTTCAAGCACCTGCAAAAAAAGCGGGTTCGAAACATTGCCGTAAGCAGCAAGACATTGGCTTCTGCCCGTCTTCATACCCCGAGCTTGAGCATCCACCTGATAGTTCAATTCACGAATCGCATCCAACACGGCTGTCCGCTTCTCAGCACTAACACCTATGCCCTGTGTACCGTTTAGCACAGCAGAAACTACGCTTCGTGAAACTCCTGCCCGCTTGGCTACATCAAAGCTGGTTACTCTTTTGGCCATTTATGTAACACCTCTAAATCCAATATAACACGTGTTATAAAGAGAGACAATCATTATTTTAACAGCTTATTCTATTGTTTAGAGGGAATGTTCTGAAGGAACCGGAAGCAAGCACGTACATGTACGGCCGGCCCCAGTTCTCTTCCCACTTAAATGTCGCCGCCATTAATGTTGCAAATAGCGTTGCCTACCCGACATATCATATCTTATATCATCATTTGGACGTTTTCCTTTTAGCTAAATATAGGCAATATTGAATTATTCTTTGAACCGACCTTCGGCGGATTCCGGCCTCGTCGAATCTCATCGGTTTTGAATTCGCTTCAAAAAACCATAAACGGCCGTTCGTTTCGACGCCAATATCCATCGACATCTCACCTAGCGTTCGAGCAGATGACCTCTCAATCTGATTGGCAACGATGAGGGCCAATTTACGCGAGCTTCCGATAATTTTATTGGCTTTGGCAGCACCAAAATTAGAGTTCAAAAGCTTTTTCGGGTCTTGAATGGATCCGCCTCGTGGCACATGGGTCGTGATGCCTGCTTTCCCTGCGGATCGTGCACCAATGCCGCTTATCGACCATTTGCCTTTATTGTTTTTTTGCACGAGCAGCCGCAGATCAAACGGCCTCTTTTTAAACCGTGCCAGGGTAATACCTTGCTGAGCGATATACGCCCTTCTCCCTGTTTTTCCCTTAAGCTTCCTCCACAGGCTGGATACATTGGTAAACTTAAAGATCAGCCGCTTGCCGTTTTCTTGCTTTATAAGTCGGTATTGAGCGGTCGCTCCAATCATTTTGCGTTCCACCCGCATGATACCTTTCCCCGCTTTCCCGCTCACCGGCTTTATATAAACGAGCGGACCGCGTTTGAATAACGAAACCAAGCTGTCTAATGTGAGCAGCTTCTTCGTTGCCGGAATGAAATGCTTCGTCTTTGACGACTGTGACAGCCACTTATATTGCGTCCATTTATCAAAGAAAAAAGGATTGAACAAGTGCACGCGCCGATCTCGTAAACAAGATCGAATTTCCCGCTGGGCAGCTGGCCGTTTTTCGTCTTTGCGTTCCGGAATCCGGTTGTATATTACATCAGGGAATGGAAATGACGTTCTGATGAACCCGTTCTTTTTACGCCTGTTATAATCGTACCCGATGATCTTTTTTTGCGATCGATTCAGATTGCCGACTGTCGTTACGAATACGGTTGCCTTTCTGGAATGTCCTTCTTTTATCAGTTCGCGATAATACTGCAAGTTTCCCCGTAATCGGTTTCGTTTGGCGACAGTTAAGATCGCGATCACGGGGCGTCTTTTGTATGCTCGTACTGACGGCATATGCCTCATTTGCCCCCTCGCTAAAAAATTCGCTGAAATGCCACGCAGGCACAGACTAAGCTTGTGTAACAAAATTTATTTAGTTTCAACAGTCTATGGAAAGTTATTATGGAAGGTTATGGGTAAAAGTCCAAATGTAAGAACTACGAAATATTAAGAACAAACAGACGCCCGGGCACCATGGATTGTGCCCGGGCGTCCGGTTAATAACTGCGGACCTGCTGTATATAATGGTTATAGTTCCGTTCTATCTCCTCATAGGAATCTCCGCCGAATTTTTCCAGAAAGGCACACGCTAGCTCCCATGCGATCACATTCTCCATCACCACTGCGGCAGCAGGAACTGCGCAGCTGTCAGAGCGCTCGATCTGTGCGGCATAGGGCTGCTTCGTTTCAATATCAACACTGCTAATCGGCTTATATAGAGTGGGTATGGGTTTCATTACGGCACGCACAATAACCGGTTCACCCGTCGTCATTCCGCCTTCGAACCCACCGGCTCGGTTGCTGGCACGTGAAAATCCGCTCTCTGAATCATACATGATTTCATCATGAACCTTGGAACCGCGTAACCTCGCCGCTTCAAAGCCAACCCCAAACTCACAACCTTTAAACGCTTGAATGGACATGACAGCTTGAGCAATTTTTCCATCCAATTTGCGGTCCCACTGCACATGACTGCCTAACCCGACAGGCACACCATCGGCTGTTACCTCTATCAAGCCGCCAACAGTGTCTCCCGCTGCTTTTACCTCATCAATGTGCTGCATCATAGCTGCTTCAATGTCCTTATCTGCTGTGCGCAGCGGCGACACCTCAGTGACCTCTCGGAGCTCCTTCGCCGATAGAGAGGCGCGCTTAGCCGATACTTCACCAATCCGCAATACTTGGCTTCCAATATGAATGCCGAACAATTGAAGCAGGCTTCTTGCCGCTGCGCCGCATGCAACTCGAATCGTCGTTTCTCTGGCACTTGAACGCTCCAAAATATTACGCAAATCAGACTGATTATATTTCAACCCGCCATTCAGATCAGCATGTCCCGGTCGTGGTCTGGTAACAGCGCGCTTGACAGCCTCCTCCGTCGGCTCCACTCCCATGATCTGACTCCAATGATTCCAATCTCTGTTCTCAACGACAAGTGCTATTGGAGCGCCGGTTGTCTTGCCGTGCCGCACTCCTCCGACAATTCGGACTTGATCACTTTCAATCTCCATCCGTCTGCCTCGACCATAACCTTTTTGCCTCCGCTGCAGCTCTATATCGATCTGTTCTGCAATAAGACCAATATTGCTGGGCATCCCTTCTATAATTGCCGTCAACTGTGGCCCATGCGACTCGCCTGCTGTTAAATATCTCATTTTCCGTATCCCCCAATTGAGTGTTCTTTTGATAATTCTGATTATAAGTCCAATTGTTGACATAAAGAAAATAGATATCTTAAATGAAATACATAGAAATTTTAAATGTCTAGTTCACACAAAAAAACCACCGGAATTAATTCCGGCAGTCCTTATTATATATAACAAGCAGGATCGAATCCTAAGTGCAAAGTTCCTTACACAAGCATAAGCTGCTTGAAATTCTGCATTACAATGAAATAGCGAAATTTATTTAAGTCAGCTGCCGAAATGTAATGAATTTCAGAGCCGTAGCGGATCGTCTTCTCCATAATGTGCGCATAGCGTACAATTAATCGCATTCGTATAGTTTCATCATCGCAAAAGATCGTACTCTCATAAACCTCATTTAATTTTACAGTAAAATCATCAATCTCGAACCCAAGACTTAAACAGCTCACATCGGAAATACGTACGGCTCTTGTCTTAAAATCTTCAGTGATCGTACCAAAGGTGTTTAATTTAAAGCTCTTGACGGTTTTATGCTCTTCCCCGAACAGCTCATCATACTTTCTGGCAGGACTAGCCTCTATATGAAAAATTTCAGAATCAGCAGGAGCCAAAACGACCTTTAATTTAGAAATATGCAATACTATGGAAAGCTGCCGTCTTTGAAAATCAAAGCATAACACTTTTTCACCTATACCAAATGCGGGTGATTTCGAGAGCTCAATTTCCATAAAATCTTCTTCGTAACCAATTATGCCGTGATAAATCTTACCTTTGTGCAGAATTTGAATCTGTTTCATAAAATCACCTCCCTGTCTTATATCTCTAATATAGAGGATAAACTTTTAAAAAGTTTGAGACAGATATTAGGAGATTATTAGATTTTATGACTGAATCGTCGATAATTTGTCGGAATTCCTTTCAAACGTTAAGAAATTATTTTATTTTAAAGTGGGATTCACTCACTAGGGTTTATCCTTTCGAGACAGCCCTTTCTTGGGTATTCTCAGCGATGCTGAGATGAGGTCATTCCAACGCGTGCCAATCTCGGGGTTCGTGGTTCAGTTACTGCATTGCATGCACCTAGCGAACCCCACACAAATAACAGGAAAATGTCAGGCTGTCGAATTAAGCGCTTTCAATATCTCTCAAATTTTAATCCATACACCCTATTTCTCAATAGTGTTCTCGCAAAGCTCAATCTAGGTGT
>NZ_JBHTGY010000049.1:0-169837 GCF_042676305.1 Paenibacillus sp. GCM10027630
ATGGTTCTTTGGGCTATGTTTCACCGGATCAATACGAGGCCATGTATTACAAAAAGGTTGTGTGATATCTCTTATTTGAGTGTCTACTTTCTTGACAGAGATCCACAATTGTTGTTAACTACCAGCTTAAAGAAAAGAGGAGCGGGCGAAATTCGCCTCACTCCTCTTTTTGTTTTTGCAGCGCTGCCTTTAATGCTTCTTCCAAGCTCGAGCCAATAGTAGCGTTATCGCTAAATTGCTTGATCATCTGGGCGGAGTTTCGTTTGGCGGCTTTTCCGCCCTCCCGCGGCCCGTCGGTAAGCATTTCTATAACATTACAATGGCGGCATTGCGCGTATTTGCCTGCCTTGCCTGTGTGTATTTCCATCTTTTTATGGCACTGAGCACAACGTTTGTTAGACAGCTGAGGCTCAGACGCTCGCTTGTAGCTGCATTCACGATCAATACAAACCAGCATTTTTCCCCGTTTGCCTTTGATCTCCTGCAAGTTTTTGCCGCATTCCGGACATTTGGAATGAGTCAGATTATGCGGCTTATATTCGATGCTGCTTTGCTTCACAAGCCGTACCATATCGGTGGTTTGTCCGCGGATGGCTTGAATGAAATCCTTCATGCTGCCTTTGCCTTTGGAGATGCGTTCCAACTCTTGCTCCCACTTGGCGGTTAACTCCGGGGAACGCAGTGCGGGTACTACAAGCTCTATTAACTGCGCACCTTTGCCTGTTGGCTGAAGTGTGTTCATTTTCCGTTCAATGGTATCGGTAGACAGCAGCTTTTCAATGATATCCGCACGAGTTGCTGGAGTACCTAGACTATTCTTTTCCATAACTGACAACAGAGCAGCTTCTGTATAGCGTGACGGCGGCTTAGTTGCGCGCTTGTCCAGGCTGCAGCGGGCTTCACGAAGCACATCACCAACCTTTAGAACGGGCAGCGCTTGCGTACCGTGTAGCTCATCCTCAGATTGTCCGTCAGCATCGCTATCGGCCGAATCCGATAAGCTGGAAGCAGATGAACTATCCTGCCCGTACACAGCCTTCCAGCCGGTATCTTTTGTAACGCGGCCCTTGGCATAGAAGCTTTCTCCAGCAAGCTCAACCGTAACAGATGTTTCATCGTAGCGGAAAGCGGGGTAGAACAAAGCGATAAATCTGCGAGCTATCAAGTCGTACAGCTTGCGCTCATCAGCGCTTAAAGTATGGAGCAACGGTGCCTGCTCAGTAGGGATGATGGCATGGTGATCCGATACTTTGCTGTCATCGGCGATCCGCTTGGTGACGGACAAAGGCTTGCGCAGCAGCGGTTTAACAAGGGCCGCATAAGGCTGTACACTGATGCTGTCCAGTCGTCCCTTTAAGGTAGGAATCATATCCGTGGTCAGGTACCTGGAGTCCGTTCTTGGATAGGTGACCAGCTTGTGCTGCTCATACAGCTTTTGCAGTACATTGGATGTCTGCTTGGCAGAAAAGCCATATTTGCGGTTGGCATCCCTCTGCAGCTCCGTCAAGTCGTAGGCGAGTGGATGCGGTTCGCTTTTCTCTGTAACTCTCAGCTGTGTAACTTTAGCTTGGGCACCCTGAATCTTCGCAAGCAGTGTATCGGCAGCCGCTTTGTCGAACAAACGACCGTCCGTCTGCTGCTTGCCTCTCCACATCGCTTGAAAGCCTCCTAATTGTGCCTTGAGAAGCCAATAATCTTGCGATTGAAATGATCTGATTTCCTTCTCGCGCTCCATCATCATGGCAAGCGTAGGAGTCTGTACTCTGCCGGCAGCAAGCTGCGCATTGTATTTGCAGGTTAGTGCACGAGTAATGTTCAAACCGATCAGCCAGTCGGCTTCCGCACGACACACAGCGGCTTGGTACAAGGCATCATAGTCTCGACCTGGCTTGAGCTTGGCAAATCCATCCAGAATGGCTTTGTCCGTCTGTGAGGAGATCCAGAGCCGCTGGAATGGCTTGCGCCACCGGATCAGCTCCATAATCCAGCGTGCAACAAGCTCGCCTTCACGTCCGGCATCAGTAGCGATTATCAGCTTGTCTAAATCGCTTCGCTGGGCAAGCTGTGAAATGGCGCGAAATTGAGGTGTTGTTTCTTTAATAATTTTAAGCTTCATTCGTTCTGGCAACAGTGGAAGATCTTCAAGCTCCCAAGTTTTATATTTTGTATCATAATCTTCGGGCTCCGCTAATGTGACTAAATGGCCGAGAGCCCAAGTGACGACATATTTAGGTCCTTCTATAAAGTGCTTTGACTTCTGATGGCAGCCGAGCACGCGTGCTATTTCCTTGGCAACACTCGGTTTTTCTGCAAGTACTAGTGATTTCATACATACTCCTTATATGGTTTTATTTAACATTGTTAAGATCTTTGTCTAAAACTTTTCTAATAAGTTTTTGCTATGATGAGGCTTATATACAGGAGAAGAGGTGGTTCTATGCTGTGGGGATTATTTGTTAATCTTATTGCAAATTTAGCGTTAGTTACAGCGTTTTTATTTTTCTCAGACCGTTTTTTAAAACACAGTGAATCGAACCGGGTCCTATCCAAATATAAGCTGACGGTGGGGGCTGCGCATGGTTTATTCGGTATTTTGTTAATGTTTTTCAGCGTCCCCATCGATTCAAACACTTTTCTGGATTTCAGGCAAATTGCCATTATTGCAGCAGCACATTTTGGAGGCTTTTACGCTTCATTAATATCAGGAATCCTCATTGCAGCAGGCAGAATTTCATTGTTTGGAGGCGTAAATGTATCATCCATGACTGCAACAACAACGGCTCTAATAATGGGCATCGGGAGTGGACTGATCTCACAATATGTTCAAGATTACTGGAAAAAGTGGTATTTGTCCATTTCCTTATGCGTTATCGTTATTTGCGGCAGCATGGTATTCCTTCTGGGGAATGATCGTGTATTGCAAATAGCGCCCTTTTTTATAGCGTTAATCGTTGTCGGAGGTCTGTTCACGGCTTATTTAATTCGCTATTTATGGAAGGCCAATCAGCTTGTGCAGCAGGTGGAGCAGAGTGAAGCACGCTATCGTCAATTGCATATTTTACATGAAGCCATCTTACATTCGGCTACTGAAATGGCGATTGTAGTTACGGATGTGCAGGGGCGAATTACGATATTTAATAGTGGTGCTGAACGGATGCTTGGATACCAGGCTGAAGAACTGATTGGTAAGCATACGCCGGCCCTGTTCCATCTGGCAGACGACCTTCAAGAGCAAGTGGAAGAACGGAACATGAGTATGCAACAGGAGGCAAATGCTTTTGAAGTACTTATTGCAGAAGCCAGACATGGACAAACAACAGAGCGTGAGTGGACCTATGTACTAAAAAATGGAGATCCCATTAAAGTTGACTTAATCATCAGTCCGGTGAAGGAAAACCATGATCATATCCTCGGGTTTATGTTTATGGCAACCGATATCACATTAAAGAAACAGTCGGAGGAGCGGCTCTTGAGAGCGAACGAAATGCTTCACCAATTAACGCTTTTGGATGGATTAACCCAAATCCCGAACCGCAGATCCATGGATGAAAGCTTGTCAGCTTGCTGGGAGATGGCAACTCGCAGCTCACAGCCGATATCGCTCATTATGATCGATATCGATTGCTTTAAAAGCTATAACGATACATATGGACATCTTGGTGGAGACCAATGTCTAAAGCAGGTGGCAAAGACTATCCAAAGTACAATTCGAATAAATGATTTGGTTGCACGTTATGGTGGAGAAGAATTTGCCGTAGTGTTACCGTCAACCACCTTGGAGGAAGCAGAAAAGCTGGCGGAAGAAATCCGTGCCCGCGTTGAACAGCTGCATATTCCACACAGCGGCTCTGTATCCTGCGGCTGGGTCACAGTTAGTCTTGGGGTCAGTTCGATTCTTCCTCACTCAGGTGTTCAGTCCGAGCAGCTCATTTGTACGGCGGACAAAGCTCTTTACCAGGCCAAACTGGAGGGAAGAAACCGGGTGGCCAAGGAACATACGTTAATTTTTCCAGTATAAATCCCTGTAGTCGGAAGGTGTCATGCCTTCCTGCTCCAGAAACCTCTTGTTAAAATAGCTTGTGCTAGGGTAGCCGGAATCCAGTGCAATCTGTCGGATCGTAAGCTCCCGCTTCTCCAGAAGCCATTGTTTGGCTAATTGCAGCCTGCATAGGGTGACGAAGGTCATGGGAGACATTTGAGTTACTTTACGAAAGAGCTTGCAAAAATAATAGGTGCTGACCTCCGCTTTCCCCGCCCAATACTCCAATTCAAAAGGCTTGCAAGCATCCTGCTGGATTTGTGGAAGCAAATGCAGAATTCGATTGAAGGTTTCTTCATTTTTATTGGTAGACAATGGCTCTGCTTGATTGACGAACTCGGCAATGACAGAATAGGTAAGCGTTGAGAGTCGTGTCAGCCTGTAGAACGTGTTCTCCTCCGCCTCCAACAACAGCTCATGATACGCTTGCACCAATGGCTTCCACTGACGAACGGTCCACAAATGGGATCGGTGAAGTCCTCTCTCCAGCAAATAATCCTTCAGCTTTGAGCCGTAAAAATGCATCCACCGAACCTCCCAAGGATCATCCTGACTGGAATAATAACGCTGCTTTTGCAGTGGGAAATATAAAAAGGCATCTCCAGCTTGCAGGCTGTAGGTTTGATTTTCTGCGACTAAAAAGCCTTTGCCTTTTACAACCATATGAAGGCTGAAGTTGTTCAAAGCATTTTCCTGACGGTCCACTGAATGCCAAGGAGCATCCTGATACCAACCAACGGATTCCGGCAAACAAAAAAAGGCATGATCAGCCAAGGTCGGGAGTGTGCGCTGGCGCTGCATGATCAAAAGAACCTCCTCCGTAAAATGATGACAATATTGTTATATCCTTGCGCAAAAAGCTTCTATATTCATATTAAATATTGTTTTCTATAATAGCAATATAGTCTTACTTAATATATTTCATAAGGAGTTGGAGTTGTAATGGAACAACGGAAGATACGCTGGGGGGTCCTTGGCTGCGCAGGAATCGCGAAACGTGCGGTAATCCCGGGTACCAAGCAGTCGGAGACAGGCGAGGTTGCGGCTATTGCGAGCCGAGATGAGAGCAAAGCGATCCAGACGGCACAAGAATTAGACATTCCGGTTGCTTATGGAAGCTATGAAGCGCTGTTAAACGATGACAGTATTGATGCCATTTATATCCCTTTGCCTAATCACTTACATAAAGAATGGACAATTAAAGCAGCGGAAGCTGGCAAACATGTGTTATGCGAAAAACCGATTGGCTTAAACGCTGCGGAAGCTGAAGAGATGAAAGCAGCTTGTGAGAAGGCGGGTGTTAAGCTTGCAGAGGCGTTCATGCACCGTCATCATCCCAGGTATGCCATGATTAAAGAAATTATTAAGTCTGGCGAAATAGGCCAAATTCGCGGAATTCACGGAGCATTTACATTTAACAGCTCACAAAATCATGGCAATGTCAGATTTAACGAGTCCATGGGTGGAGGCTCGCTCTATGATGTTGGTGTATATCCGATCAGTGCAGCACGGTTTCTGCTTGAACAAGAGCCGGAAGCTGCTACTGTACACGCCTTTTTCTCACCGAAACATGATAATGTCGACATGATGGCTTCCGGTCTGCTGGAATTTCCAGGCGGTGTAGCGCTGACTTTCGACTGCGGTATGTGGGCCGCGAGCCGCAATGTACTTGAGGTTCTTGGCACAGAAGGGCGTATTGAATTGCCATGTGCGTATGTATCCCGATTGAATGAGGAAGATCATTTCTTTGTAACTGTGAAAGGTGAACGCAGGGAAGTAAAGGTGCCTTATATTAATCAATACTCTCTGCAGGCGGATAATTTTGGACGCAGCATTTTGGAAGGTACTCCACAGCTATTTGACGGGTCCGATGCAATTCTTAATATGAAGGTAATTGATGCTTGCCTTAAATCCGCTAAAGAACGCAAACGTGTAGAAATCTAAGAATCTTGTGGGCATATAGAACGCTCGCTAATATACCAACCCAACTTAAAGGAGTGTTGAAACAATGAATACAATTCGTGTACAAGGCTTGGAAAAAACGGTAAGCTGTCTTATTCAAGGCTCAGACTTCTTTACACATGAGGTTTATGACAAAGTATGTACGGTATTGGATCAATTTTTTGCAATGGGTGGAAATACCATTGATACTGCGTTTAATTACCGCGGAGGCCAGAGTGAAGAGACAATCGGAAGATGGATGCAGGAGCGGGGCAATCGCAAGGATGTAGTCATCTTGACCAAAGGCGCGCATCACGATGCAACCGGACCGCGTGTTAATCCAACAGCGATCGCAAGCGATCTTGCAACAAGTTTAGGTAGGCTGCAAACCGATTATGTGGATTTGTATGCCCTGCACCGCGATGACGTCAATATTCCGGTAAGTGTCATTATAGATGCGCTGAATGAACATATCCGCGCTGGCCGCATTATTGCAATTGGAGCTTCCAATTGGTCACATACAAGATTGCAGGAAGCTAATGACTATGCAGCAGCGAATGGGTTAACCGGCTTCTCCTTCAGCAGCCCTAACTTAAGCTTGGCGAAACCAAATGAGGCAAGATGGGCAGGCTGCATATCTGCTGATACAGAAACCTGCGCATGGCATGAGAAAACTCAATTGCCGCTGCTTTCATGGTCATCACAAGCAGGCGGCTTTTTCACCGGCAACTTTGCCCCGGATAAGCTGGAGAATGCAGAAATGGTTCGTGTATACTACAGTGACGCTAACTGGGAGCGCTTGCGCCGCGCTGAAGAGCTTGCCAAGAAGAAGGGAGTCAGCCCTATTCAGATCGCGCTTGCTTATGTGTTGAATCAGTCATTCCCTAGCGCTGCCTTGATTGGTGCCCAGAACAAAGCAGAGCAGGAGTCCTGCCTGGAGGGCTCTCAAATTAAGCTTAGCCCTGAAGAGGTGCAATGGTTGGAAAATGTACAGCTCGTTTAAACCTTATTCGTATTGGGGATAACGAAAAGTTATAAGCTGCTGAACGCTCATTCTTAATGCAAAACGCCACTCTCAACTATAGACTGCATGATGCAGTTTAGAATTGAAAATGGCGTTTTTTTTGGATGGATTCTAACTTGTTGAATTCCAGCTATTAGCGGCGTTTACGATTCAGCCATAATAAACTAATGGTGAGAACCACTATTAGCAGAAACGTGATGGGAAATACATAGGGATTAAAGCTGCCGCCACTGTTGTTGAAGAAGATTCCCGTGTTTGGATTTTGAGACTTAGGAGGAAGAGGTTCTTCTTTGACTGGAAATGCATGCACTTTATTTTGATTATCGATTATTACAAAATTACCGGTTATTTTGTTGCTTTCGACTGGGCTTGTAAGAGCAGTGGTAATGGATGCTTCACGCTCAGCAGATGCAGCAGACATAATCAATAAGCTGTTGTTCGGATTAAGTGGTGAATGTGTTATTTGAATAACCGCTGAGTTGTTTTGCAGCTCACTTAATAATTGGACATCACTCTCATGAGAAAGTATCTGATCATCCTTAAATTGAACCTGGCTGCCAGAAAAGCCATTCATAAAGTCAGGCAAGCTTTTGGATGTACCCAAGTAAATAATGTTAAGGTCTTTAAGAAGTTCTTTTAGACCGGGTGTCGAGGTTTTAATCAACACTAATTGATTATTATTTATTTGTGCATTTCTGCCAATCATTCCAGCCAGCGTCAAGGCCATGCTTAATTCGTTCGTTCCTGCTTGATCCGGCAGCAGCAGAGCTGTTTGATCCCAGTGTCCATTTACAACAAATGGGTAAGGGAGTGATTCCAGTCTCGGGGTTTGCCTCTGAGCCGGGATATAAGTCAAGGTAGAGTTCTTATCAATTACTGCCCAGTTTCCAAGGTAGCTAGTACTGTTGCAGTAATTTTTAACGTTTTGATTTTGCGCATCATCACTATTATTTTTGGCTTTTATAAATTGAAACACTACGTCAATTTCGAGTGTCCTGCTAGAGCCGATTATGCTTGGCTCCAATACCAACTCAAGCAGCCCTGAATCAGCTGTAGTTTCGGACAGACGCTGACTTTCAACAGGAATGCCATTGAGTTTCACCGATACAACGGATTGTTTCAAATCAATGGATTTGGAATGTTTGAACAGCAGCTTAAGCCCGGCTCCATTATCAATGTCCCAATTACCTGGAATGGGATAATAGATCCGCACATTTCCTTGCTCTGCTCCTTCTATCGTAATATTGTTATAACCCATCTTCTCCAAGGTTACAGTGTATGGATTTCCAATTTTCCAATCAGCAGGAGCTTCTTTTTTGCTCACCTTTGCTGGAATGACAGAAACATTGCCTTGTAGTTGAGAAAATAAGGTTTCGTCTGTCAAGATGGTTGCAGCATTGGATAGTTCCTCAGCATTTCCTGTAACTGTCAGCTGCGTATTTGCGGCATTCCAAGGAGAAGGCGCTACACCGATTACCCCTTGCCATTGGTTTGCTGGAGAGCCAGTGAGCTTGCGTAATGCTTCTATTGCAGCTTGCCCTCGATCCTTCCAGTGGTCCGAACGTCCATACCAGATCACATTATTATCGCGTAAAAGCGTGTCTGTAAGCTCTGATTCGGAATATACAGGAAACTTAATCCGTTTGTCCGATGCTAAGGAGGAGAAATACTGCGCTAGCTGGGCGACTGAGGTGAACTCGTTCTGATCTATATTATCAGGCACTGCAATAATGGACTGCAGCGGGTTCGTGCTCCCCTTTTCCAAGAAAGGACTTGGGTATGTAGTCAGGTCTGCTTTATCATAGCTTGGAATTAAATTCAGGTTGACTCTGCTGTTTTTAAGGATAACCGTCCAATTTGCTGTATTTTGAGGATCCACACAAACATTATTGGCTATTTCCATGTGCGTCTGTAAAGTTACTTTGTGAATGCCCGATTTAAGTCCCAGCTTGGAAAAATCAACCCGCCAAAGCGTTTGTTCTTTATTAGACTCATCGAGGGTAACACTGCCGATTGGAAGATCATTAATCAATACGGTTAAGGAGGAAGCTTTAGGAAGAAGTGTTGGTGAATGGCCATAATATAAATCCAAGTAGGAGCCCGCGGCAGCGGCACGCCCTTTGCCAATTTCAAAATAGGATTCGTCCCGGGCATTCTCTCCTCTTATGACTCGATCGTCAGCAAATAGGGGGAAGTTTTCCGGGGTGGCCTGTGCTTGTCCATATACACTAATCGCATGAATAGGAGTAGCGAGCATCACACAAGCCATAAGAATACATAAGCGTGCTAGCAGCTTTAGCTTCATTTATAAGTCCCTTCCTTATAGCTTTTTACGAAATGGGTACGGTCCAGGCCGCTGTATTGTAACACTAAACACTTATTATTAAATCAAGCTTGGCCTTATCGTAAATCTCTTGAAAGTTCATACCGTCCTGCGGACAAACGGATCGCCCATAGCGCAGTCTGGCTCTGACTGTTCCTTCGCGTCGAGGTCTGGACAACAGTAAGGAATTAAATTTATCATCCATCCATTCAATAGAGATACTTATATTCATCTGCTCGGATCCGGTTAAGATAACTCCGAACAGGCCATCACCCAAATACCCTTTACAATCAACATCGCGCATGACATCACGGATCAGCTCAGCAATTCTGTGTACCAGCATCTGTGATTGCTCATGGCCGTATTCATTTTTGAACTCTTGAAAGTATTGAACTTCAATAAGCATTAAAGTTAACGGTCGCTTAGCGCGCAACCCGCGAAATACTTCTTCTTGCAGCTTTCCCATAAACCTGGTGGAGTCTGCAAAGCCCATCACCGTATCCAATTCAATGGTTCCGTCAAAGGGGTGCTGCTCATCGAATTCGCCTTCAGTATGGTTGGCCCCGATAGTTCTCATCGCATTTGATTTCGAGCGGACATCATTCCTGCTAATTCCACCCACAAGCGCGTAGAAAGGAAAGATGATTAGCCAGACGATATCATTCCATCCGATTTGGTAATGAGTTTTGCCCATGTAAAGCAAGTACAAGGTGTAGCACCCGTATAGGAGAACTACTACCAGACAAGCGATCAAAGCTTCATTGATTATACGGAGATAACCGAATACTCCTAAGGATAAAGCTAGTATAAACCACACGTAGTTGACCGGGTATAAATGGCGTGTGAAGTATACATAAAGAGTCAGAAATATAACAGCCAGCAGTTGAACAAAAATATTCGCATACATCCGCCCCGACAAATTCATCTTTGTTGATCCTCTCCACTTATAATAACTTTTTCTCCATAGTTATTCCTATTTCGACATAACTAATATTCCCCGTTATCTTATCAATTCCTTTTTATAGAAATCAAGCTATAGTCAAATTTATTAGTCAATTTTCGTACTTTTTAACATGTTTTATGTATAGGTGCCCATTAAATGCCTATGGTATGATAATTGAACAAATAATGAAAACGGTTACTCTATATCAGGGGGCTGAAAAAATGAAAATGAATCCTTTGACCGTGTTGGTTGTTGACGATGAACTGCCTCTGAGGGAGGAACTGCGTTTATTTCCGTGGTCTGCTTGTTCGGCTGAGCTCGTTGGAGAGGCGGAGAACGGGGCGGAAGCATTGGAGCTGTGCCGCAAGCTGTCTCCTGATGTGGTCATTACAGACATAACCATGCCCATAATGGATGGAATGGAACTGTTCAGGAGCATTAAGAGTGAATTTCCGCAAACCCAGGTCATTCTGCTTACTTGTCACAGCGATTTCGAATACGCGAGGGATGCAATAAAGCTTGGAGCTTTGGAGTATCTCATTAAAATTTCACTGTTGGACAGTGAGCTGGAGCAAGCACTGAATAGAGCCAGGCAGGCGATTGACCGTGACAGGAACCATCGCCGAAGCGAATTGGATAAGCAGCGCTGGCAGCTGTCTATGCTGCTTTCGCAGCCTGGAGCAGGGGCTTTGGTACTCGATGTATTGGGTCCACTATTTAAAAGCTGGAAACTTGAATTTCCGCTGCGTTTTATTCGCATTCATCTCAATGTAAGAGCAGAGAACGAGATGTATGTACATCATGAGCTGCAGCTTGCATTAAGTGAGTGGGAGACCGCTTCACGTACTTTTTATCGCTGGATTCCTTTAGGAAATACGGATTATTTGTTATTGTGTCATTCACCTATTCACGAGCAAGCTCCTCTCCTGCATGAACAAGTTAAAAGCATACTTGCAAGTTTACAAGACGAATTGGATCACCGGCTAACCTTTGTAAGCGAAGCGGTACGCTTGTTTGCAGTAATTAGTGAGGTGATACAGGAACCGTCGAGTTTATTGCCAGAAATAAACCGTGTCCGGCTGCCTTCAGCAGCATTTTTCTATGATAGTACTGAAATTTTGTATAACGATACGTTGGAGGGAAGCGGAGCCAATGCTCCAATGAGCGAGCAGATAAAGAACATGCTGCTGGCCCAAATTCGCGAAGCTGCAGCCTGCGGGAGAGATGAGCTTATTCATTTTGTGCGGACCGGGTTCACCGATTGGGCCAATGGATATCGTCCTGATCCCAAGGAACTGAAGCAATGGTTATTGGAATCATCGAAAGAACTGTTTAAGAATAAGGGAACTGAGCAAGGGACTTATGACAAGGTACTGCAAAGGATTGCTGTGTCGAGAACTCTGGCTGAGTTGACGGCAAGCATGATCCGTGAGCTGGAGACGGCTGATGGTGCGAAGAGCAGATGCCGCAAGGAGGTTGCGATGGCCAAACAGATGATTGCCCAGCGGCTAGCGGAGCCGATAACTTTGACCTTGATTTCCGAGGAAGTTGGGCTGAGTTCCTTCTATCTTAGCCGGTTGTTTCGTGAGGAAGTAGGGGAATCGTTTAACGAATACATTACTCGTCTGAGGATAGATAAAGCGATAAGCCTTCTGCAAACAACTTCAATGAAGGTTTATGAGGTCGCAGAGCAGGTAGGAATACCAAGCTACCGTTACTTTTCCGTGTTGTTCCGCAATCGAACTGGTGTCTCGCCAACTGATTTCAAGAAAGGTTGAACGGTATGATAAAAAAAGCTTCCAAATGGTTTAAGAGCCGCAGTATTGCGATCAAATATTTTATATTTTTATTTACGGGCTCACTTGTTTTATTCGGTCTGCTGGCTTGGAATAATTTGCAGGATGCCGAGCAGCTGTTCCGTAAGCAGGTGCTTACAGATGCAAAAGTCATAATTGATCGCACAAACTTATATTTGGATGCCTATCTGGATAATGTTCAAAATATATTGCTGCTTCTATCAACTCGGGATGATTTGCTGGACGAAGGGAAGGAGCAGGAAGCTATCGAAGTGCTCCGCAAATATGCAGAGAAAAACAGTACTTTGTATAAAACCTTATATTTGGTCCGGGCGGACGGCAAGGTTATGTCTAATACTCAGGTTTACTTTGATATCATTGGAAATCCTCACTTATCAGCGCTATATAAGCAAGCTAAGAGCAGTTACGGCATTATAATCAGTGAGCCCTATGACTCTCCCCTCTCAGGAAAAACCGTTGCTTTCATATTACCTATAACATCCAAATCAGACGATGAAGTAAAAGGAATGGCTGTCATAGAAATCGATTTGATCAGGCTTACTAATATGTTGGCACAATTTATGAATACGCGGAATCAGACGTTCGCCATTGTCACCAATAAAAACAATGTTGTCAACACGTTCGATGCAAGCTGGCCGCTTTATTATTATGCACTGCTGCCTTATAATACGGCCGTGTTTCCTCCTGAATTGGAAAGCAGCTTTGTTTCCCGGATCAGTGAACTGCCTGTTGGCATTACCGAGTTGAATGGAGCTAAGGGGAAGCTTGTTGCAGTAAAATCTGGAATGAACAAGCTGGGCTGGTACTTCATTGCATTTATTGAGGATGGTTATTTTTATCAAAATATTATTAGTCTGTACAACAACTACAAGACAGCTGCATTTGTGTGGGTAGTCATATTGTTGATCAGCACTTATATGATGAGTCGCTATGTTACGTATCCGGTGCGTACGCTGGTTGCTAAAATGGACCGAGTGCGCGATATGGAGGTACTCCCAAGCATTTCGGTTCAACGTGAGGATGAGATTGGCCGTCTGGCCAAAAGCTATAACGCCATGATGGAGCGTATTCATCATCTGCTTACTGAAACGAAGGAAATGGAGATGCGCAAAAATCAGTATGAGCTAAAAATGCTGCAAAGCCAGATTGCGCCTCATTTTCTATACAATACGTTAGCATGCATAAGCAGTTTGGCGAAACAGCATAAAACAGATGCGGTCCGGGATACTATTCGCTCGCTTGTCGGACTGTTGTCATTCAGCTTCGACAAAAGCAGCGAATTTGTCACATTGGAGGATGAGCTTGAAGGCTTGAAGATGTATACACATATTCAAAAGGTGCGTTATGGCGATAAATTCAATATTGAAATGGACGTGGCTCCAGATGCATTGTCATGCAAAATATTAAAGCTCACCTTGCAGCCATTAGTGGAAAATGCAATTTTTCATGGTTTGGCGCCTCAAAAGGTTCAGGGACTCATTCGTATCCGCGCCTTTGTACGCCGCGGAAAATTAATGATAATAATTCGGGACAATGGCCTTGGGATGAGCTCTCTACAGCTGGAGAGCGTATTCTCCGAACGAAGAAAGGCGCCAAGCAAACATCGGTTCACAGGTATCGGTATTATGAACGTGCAGGAGCGTATCCGCCTTCATTTTGGCGCAGAATATGGGCTTCGTATTGCCAGTGTACCGGGGGTTGGTACCCTGATTCGTATTGAACTGCCTGAACTCTCATTCAAAGAATAAAGCGTTTACAATAATTGATACACTTTCGCAAGATCACTGTATAGAACCTTGTGAGAGCGCTTGCTAAAATAAAGTTATCCCTCTTACACTAACCCACCCAAACCCTCCCTGAGAGGGAGGGCCCCAAGGGCTACCGCCCTCTGGACACCCGGAAAGATTGGGGGGAGAGTTACGTGATATGCTCCTTGGGTACGTTAGTGTAGGATCGCTTCCGTCCCTGCGGGACACACTTTCAGTTGATGCTCCAGCCTTTTAGATGTTCTTATCTCCCGAGATGCGTCAGCGATTCGATTGAATAAGCTTCATGGCGCACTATTTCTTTGCTAGTGGTGACATCCTATCGGTCTCAGGTGCTTATGAACACTATCCCTATGACTCAGTGACTTCTATGCACTATCCCAATAGCTCAGTGACTTATGGACATTATCCCAATGAGTCAGTGACTTATGAGCACTATCCCAATAGCTCAGTGACCTGTGGACACTATCCCAATGAGTCAGTAACTTATGAGCACTATCCCAATGACTCAGGATAAGAGGATCAATTGTTCCGGAAAACCCAAGGTAAAGTGTGTCCCGCAGGGACGAAAACGCTGTACGTAATTCGTTTGCAAAGGAGCGTCAACCGAAATTCCATCCCCAGCACTTAGAGGGTGTCCAGAGGGCAGAGCCCTTGGAGCCCTCCCTATAGGGAGGGTTTGGGAGGGTAAAAAAGAAAGGGTGTCCAGAGGGCAGAGCCCTTGGAGCCCTCCCTATAGGGAGGGTTTGGGTGGGTAAAAAGAAAGGGGAGCAAACCAGTGAGAATGAATCAGCAGTTGACGATGGATAGTTTATCGGCAGCAAAGCATAAGGAATCGAAATATAAGCTCCTCGGCAAAAATGTTTGGGCACATCGAGCTTTTTATTTCATGCTGTTGCCTGGTGTTCTGTATTACATTCTATTCCGTTACCTACCCATGTATGGGGTCATTATTGCCTTTAAAGATTTTAGTATATTGGATGGAATTTTAAGCAGCCCGTGGGCAGATCCTTGGTATAAGCATTTCACAACTTTTTTTAACTCACCTTATTTTGGCCAACTAATGATCAACACCTGTTTAATCTCGATCTACAAATTGGTTTTTGGCATGGTGCCGCCGATTGTAATGGCCTTACTTCTTAATGAATGCCGCAATCGTTGGTTCAAAACAGTGATTCAAACGTTGACTTACATGCCGCATTTCCTCTCTTGGGTCATTATTTACGGTATTTTGATTGCCTTGCTGTCCCAAAGCTCTGGGTTATTCAATCGGTGGATTGAAGAAAGCGGTGGCACCTCCATTGGCTTTATGACCTCTTTGGATTATTTTCGGGGCATTCTGGTCGGCTCGGAAATCTGGAAGGATCTCGGTTGGGGAGCTATCATTTACTTGGCTGCTATGACTGGAATTGATCCGACCCTATATGAGGCGGCAAGAGTGGATGGGGCAAGCCGCGTGAGAATGATTTGGCATATCACTTTGCCAGGAATTCGTAATGTCATCGTGCTGCTGCTGATTTTAAAGCTTGGTCACATCATGGATGCGGGCTTCGATCAAATCTATATTTTGTACAATATTCAAGTGTATCAAGTAGCGGATATTTTAGACACATGGGTGTTCCGTACCGGTCTGCAGCAGTTGAACTTCAGTCTGGGTGCGGCAGTAGGCTTGTTCAAGTCGGCAATAGGCTTATTCCTGGTGTTAGGCTCTAATCATCTGTCTAAAAGATGGGGGGATGAGGGAGTATGGTAAGAGGAATGGAAGACCGTTTAATAAATACGGTTGTTTATATAGTACTAGGAATAGCGGGGTTAGCTGCAATTTTTCCACTGATGTATGTTGTATCCGTTTCCATCACACCTTTTTCCGAGGTGTTAAAAAATGGCGGCTTCATATTGATACCGAAATCTGTGACATTTACTGCTTACCAAAAGCTGTTTAGCGAATCGAACATTCCACAAGCGTTCTGGATTACCATTTTCATTACGATCGTTGGAACAATAATCAATCTGATATTGACAGCGCTGATGGCTTATCCGCTTAGTCGCAAGAAACTGCCGGGGCGTAAAGGGTTCCTTCTCCTTGTAGTGTTTACGATGTTGTTTAGTGGCGGCATTATTCCGACTTATTTAATTGTTAAAGCTTTAGGATTAATTGACTCGGTCTGGGCGATGATTTTACCTAATGCAGTGTGGAGCTTTAATGTGCTCATTATGAAAAGCTTTTTTGAAAATCTGCCTGACGAGTTGTTCGAATCCGCAAGAATGGACGGTGCGAAGGAGTTTCGCATATTGCTGCAAATTGTTATTCCATTGTCTGTACCTTCTTTGCTAACGATAGGCTTGTTTTATTTGGTTGGGCATTGGAATGAATTTTTTCAAGCCGTTATGTATGTGACAGACCGAACTTTGTTCCCGCTTCAGGTTGTTATTCGTGAGATATTAATGCTCACCCAGCAGCCAATGGATAATGCGGAGAATATGCTGCCCACCGAGACGATGCAGATGGCATCCGTAGTTATCGCCAGCTTGCCGGTCATAATGATCTATCCGTTTATTCAGAAGCATTTTACAAAAGGTATGCTGTTAGGCTCTGTGAAGGGTTGAACGACGGAACCGTCGCTCCGGACTGCAGCTGGAGCCAAGGCACCGCTTCAATATATAAAATGAAATATAGGGAAGGGGATTCCAATGAAACAAAGAAAAGCAATTACGCTTTCAATGGCGTTTCTTATGATTGGGGGTACAGTGCTTGCAGGCTGTGGCGGCGCAAGCACTGGGACTACGCCTGGACCTGCGGCAGCACCTGCTTCCAAGGATGCACCGGCTCCAGCTCCAGCTCCAGCTGCTGCCAAAAGCACAGGCCCCGTGAAGCTGAACATTATCGAAACCGGAGGTGGCCTGCCTTCACCGGATCAAGATATTATTAAGCAAGAGCTGGACAAAGCACTGGGAACGGATATTAATCTGACTGTGTATGCGTCTCAGGATGACTACAAAAATCAATTGAACGTCCGCATGGCTTCAGCCAATTTCCCTGATCTGTTTGCTGTCGACAGACAACAATTGAAGCAATTTACCGATCAGGGGCTTCTATTAGATCTTACAACCTATATGGATAAACTGAAGCCCGTTAAGGATTTTATCGGTGAGGATAGCTTGAAAAAAGGGACGATGAACGGTAAAGTGTATGCCATAGCGAAGTCCCCGCAAATCCCTTATGATACGTATTTTATACGCAAGGATTGGTTGGATAAGTTGGGTATGAAGGTTCCTGCTACAACCGACGAGCTTCTGGAAGTGGCCAAAGCATTTGCTGACAAGGACCCGGACGGTAATGGCAAGAAGGATACATTCGGTATTACAGGAGGCAAGTTAGGCGCGTTCTATACGATTTTCGGCGCTTACGGGGTTGGCTTCGATGCAGGCTACCCGAGTCTTTATGTAAGAGATAACAAGCTGGTTAACGCCTTATTCGATCCGGGCATGAAGGATGCACTCGCATTTATTAAAAAGCTGACCGATTCAGGTGCAGTCGACCCTGAGCTATTGGCCAACTCTGGGCTGCAGCATCAGCAAAAAGCTATTAAAGGGCAAGCAGGCATCATTTATATTGACTGGCCGAACATGACCAAAGAGCAGTTTGATGAGCAGATTAAAGCCGTTAATCCGAAGGCTGAATGGATTCAAGTGGATGCAGTTAAAGGTCCGGGAGGGCTGAAGTTCGCAAGCGCTTGGGATATTGGTAAGACGCCTGCTTTATATGCCATTCCAAAGGCTTTGGAGAAAAATCCTGAAAAGCTGCAAAAAGTGTTCGAGCTGCTAAATTACGTTTCTGGTAAAGACGGCTCTCCATTGGTGCAGTATGGAGTGAAAGGCAAGCATTATAATCTGGACGGAAATAAAGTGATTCCAACAGATTTAATGGGAAAAGAAGGCGGATATTTCTGGCTGTACCAATTTACTGGACGCCCGGAAATGGAGTATTTGCAAGTGAAGTTCGCGAAGCAGACGCCGTTCATTGAATTTGCTAACAAGCAGCCAAGGATTCAAGCTTTAAACGGATTTGTCGATTATCCTAACGGGTATAACGCAGCCGACGCTACCCGATATATCGAAGAAGAGCTGGCTAAGTTCATTTATGGCAAGCGGCCCTTGTCCGAGTACGACAGCTTCTTGAAAACATTGGAGACCTCGATGAATTATAAAGCTTATTTGGACGCAGCTGAGAAGCAATTGAAGGATCTGGGTTATTTAAAATAAGTATGTAAACGAAGATGAAATTCAATCATACAATGATAGCAAAGGGGAGGTTACCTCCCCTTACTCAGAAAGTATAGAAGGCAGAAGCGGGAATTAGGGTAAGAATGGAAGAATATTTATGAGGAAGTCAAATTTTTTTGGAAGTTATTTTACACGAGTAAATTATTAATATTAACAGAGGAGAGATGTTCCTATGTCCAAAGAAACACCTGGATTCAATATCCCTGAATTAATGAAAGAGTTTAATGAGCAAGGCTATCTACTGCTTCGTAATGTATTGACTCCAGAGAAGGTGGATCGGCTTAATGCGGCTATTGATGAGGTTATAGAACAGGAGCAGGAATCGTTGGCGCATAATATTTACAACAGTGTGGAGCGTCATGAGGAGATTGCTTCTTTAATTGATGAACCGACGCTGTTGCCGCTGATGGTGAACCTGCTTGGGTTTAACATTCAACTGCATATTTCCCATCTTACGATCCGCAAACCTAACCCGCAGGATGTTGCTACTGAATCGCATAGCTTTATTAATTGGCATCAGGATGGACCGCACCCGCAATTCCCGCGCATTCATGATATTACCTCAACCTATTATATCAAGACCTGCTACATTTTAAGTGATATGTCTGAGCCGAACCGCGGCAATACGAAAATTATTCCGGGCTCCCATAATAAGCCTTTTACGCCTGACAAACAGGATGTACGAGATTCGGTATCAGGGGAGGTGCAGGTGTGCGGCAAGCCTGGTGACGTGTTTGTATTCGCTCAAAATTTATGGCATGCCGGAGCGCCTAATCATTCAAGCTTCACCCGCAGGCAGCTGTTTCTCGGCTACAGCCCAATATGGATGCGTCCAATTGACTACCGAACTGCTTCAGAAAACTTGTTAAAGAATGCGACTCCTATTCGCAAGCAGTTATTAGGTGTGATAGATGACAATCCGTTTAAATATTATGTTCCGAATGAATCTATGGTACCATTAAAGCAGTTGTATCTCGGGGATGCAGGTAAAGGTGGCTATGCACATTAACATCTGATAAAGGCTGCTTTTTCGTCCCGTCCTGCCAATTTATGAAGTATTGTAAGAGCTTACTAAAGGAGCGTATTAGAGGAATGGGCAATCATAATGAAAAAGCTGGAAAATGTGTCGGCAAGCTGGCATTGGTTACAGGGGGTTCACGAGGTTTGGGGCGCTGGATATGTGTTGAGCTGGCACGGCAGGGAGCGCTAGTGGCGGTGAATTATGCCAATAACAGTAAGGATGCTGAAGATACGGTACGGCTAATTGCCGAAGCAGGTGGTATCGCACAGGCATTTCGCGCCGACATAACCGATGAGACAGAAGTAGACCGGCTTATAAAGCATGCTGAGGAGCAATTTGGCCGCTCTGTTGATGTGCTGGTGAACAACGCGACAGGACCCCAGCCGATGGTTCCAATCGAAGAGGAATCTTGGGAAACTTATTTGGCTCAGCTGGAGTTTTTCGTTAAGGCTCCGCTGCTGTTAACCAAGGCTGTGCTTCCTGGCATGAAAGCTAAGGCGGCAGGCAGTATCATTAACATCGGAAGTGAGGTGGTACAGCTGGGAAATGCACGGTTCTCCAGCTATGTTACCGCCAAATCCGCGATGATCGGTATGACACGCTCATGGTCTAATGAGCTGGGCTCCTTCGGCATTCGCGTCAACCTGGTAGCGCCCGGCTGGATTCCGGTCGAACGCCATGAAGGAGCAGATACGGAAGACTACCAAAGCAGCGTGCCGTTAAAACGAATGGGTGAGCCCTCCGACATCGCTGCAGCCGTAGCCTTCCTGGCATCTGACGAGGCTAAATTTATAACCGGGCAATGCTTGTCTGTCAATGGCGGTAAAACGTTCGGAATTTAAAAAAGTCAGGTGGCAATAAGTATGGCAACCAGGCAGCAGGTGGCAGACCGCGCCGGAGTATCCGTCGCGGTTGTATCTTATGTATTGAACAACAAGAAGCTGGTCAAGGAAGAAACCAGGCAGAGGGTTCTGGAAGCAGTCCGCGAGCTTGGCTATCGGCCTAATCTGGTAGCGCGAAGCTTGAAAACGAAGAAGTCCAACCAAATTGCTGTGCTTGTACGTTTTCTGGGCAATCCGTTTGAGGCAGGCATTCTTCTCGCTATCGAATCAACAGCTAAAGCTAGCGGGTATTTCGTGTTTTTTCAAACTTATGAGGAAGCTCAGGAAGAACAGCTGAAGGAGCTGTTTATGGGGCGGGTCGATGGAATTATTTTGTTAGGTCAATTTCTTAGTTCAGAGACATTGGATTATTTTATCTCTAGAGGAATTCCTATCGTATCTATTACTCGTCCGTATACGGAACTAAATGATCGGGATATGGATATCCGCAGCCAATGGATTGATATTGATTGGCATGGAGCGATGCGTGAGCTAGTTCAGCATTTACGGCAGCAGGGTCATGAACGGATTGCTTTCATGGCTGACAGCGCCGGCATACATCATTATGAATGGCGCTTTAGGGCGTGTATCGAGGCATTGAACAGCGCAGGCCTTAGATTCGAGCCAGCCGACAGGCTGAACGGCGGGGGACGCTTTGAGCAGGCCTATGCCGAATTGGCGCAGCGACTCTCGCTCACAGGCAGCGTTAAGCAGCTGCCTTTCACCGCGCTCATATGCGCCAATGATTTGATGGCCGCAGGCTCCTTAGCTGCATGCCGCGACCATGGCATAGCGGTGCCTGAGCAGCTGGCGATTGCAGGCTGCGAGGACATCTTGATGTCAGCGCAAACGAATCCGCCGCTGACCGTGCTCCGCTATCCCCGTCCGGAAGCAGCTGAGGCCGCCACGCGGCACTTGCTAGAGCTGATGGATGGGAAGAACAGCTGTTCATCATCAACGCTGTTGAAAGCTGAGCTGGTTATCAGAGGCTCAACAGCCCCATAGATTTATACAATCGGAACAAACCTTTAACCTTACTCTAAAAGGCTGATTCACAAAGTCAAAGCAGGCTTTATGAACATTTCCTTTTAGCTCGTGGAATAAAGGTTTGTTTTGCTTTGTGCGCGCTTGTGCTTATTTCGCTGATATCCGTTCATTGCCGGAAGCTTGGCGGAGAAAAACTGCGTTGTTGTCCTGTAATTAAGGCAGCAGCATAGTTTTATTCGATTATTGATGGTATACTAGCTGCACAAAATAGTTATGATTTGTAATTGGAAAAGAGCTGATACGCAAGATGAATCCTCGTGAGCTGTTTGGCAATATCGATATTTATTTATTCGATCAGCTGCTTAAAGGTCGAATGAATCCGGAGCAGCGAATCCTTGATGCGGGCTGTGGTACAGGTCGCAATCTTGTTTATTTTTTGCGCAGCGGCTATAAGGTGTACGCTGTTGATCACTCCGAAGAAGCCATATTGGAAGTGAGAAAGCTGGGAGCGAAACTAGCGCCTGAATGGTCAGATGAGCAGGCTCAGGTGGAAAACGTGGAGAAGATGAGCTTTGCTAACGACAGCTTTGATGTTGTAATAAGCAATGCTGTTTTGCATTTTGCAGAGAACGAAGCGAAATTTCAACTAATGGTTCATGAGCTTTGGCGCGTGCTTCGCCCCGGAGGTCTATTGTTCGCAAGGCTGGCTTCGACTATCGGCATTGAGGATAAAGTGGAACCGCTAGGAAATCAACGTTTTAAGCTGCCGGATGGGAGCGAACGTTTTCTTGTGGATGAAGAAAGATTGATGCGAATGACGGATAAGCTTCAAGGTATTTTTCTGGAGCCACTTAAGACAGTGAACGTCAGTAATCAAAGGTGCATGACTACCTGGTGTTTGAAAAAACCGCATATTTTATTTTTTGAACCGATTGAAGAACTGCGCACAGATGTTCATAAGGAACAGGGAATAAATCCGGAGAAGGATGACGCGAAGGAGCAAGAAGTGGAAGGAGAAACAGTTTCGTAAAAAAATATTCAATCAACTTAATCCATACTAGCGATGATAGCAGGAGGCCAAATATGAAATTAAGGGTATCGGCAGTCCAGTACCATTTACATACTATTCAAAGCTTTGAGGAGTTTGCAGCTCAAGTCACTCATTATGTAAAAACCGCAGAGGAATTCGAAACTGATTTTGTGCTGTTTCCTGAGCTGTTTACGACTCAATTGATGTCCATTGGCGGTGGGAGAAATCATCCGGACGCATTAACTATTGAGGAATTACCGGAATTTACGGAGCGTTATAAGCAGCTGTTTACTGGCCTTGCTCAAAGCACGGGCATTCACTTAATTGGCGGGACGCATATTATTGAAGATCAAGGCAGCTTGTATAATACTGCTTTTCTGTTTTATCCCGATGGTACGGTCGCCGAGCAGCGGAAGCTGCATATTACGCCTGCGGAAGTTAAGGGATGGAATATGGCTGCTGGAGAAGCGCTTCAAATATTCGATACAGTCAAAGGTCGAATTGCGATTCTTATTTGCTATGATATTGAATTTCCTGAGATTGTTCGTATGGCAAGGGCTCGCGGCGCAGACGTCATTTTCTGCCCGTCTTGTACGGATGACCGCCATGGCTTTCATCGAGTCCGGTATACTTGTCATGCACGGACGATTGAAAATCAAGTATATGTGGTGACGACAGGCACGATAGGCTCTTTGCCAACGGTTGATTTTATGAGAGGCAACTATGGTCAAGCGGCTGTCATTACGCCCAATGATGTTCCGTTTCCTCCAGGCGGTATTCTGGCAGCAGGTGAAATCAATCATGATATGATTATTACCGCGGATCTGGATATAAGCTTGCTGCATCAGGTGCGGGATAAAGGCTCTGTTACTACCTGGCGCGATCGCCGGACGGATTTATATACAGATTGGAGCTAAGTCCAGTGTCTGAATATATGTATAGCAAGGAATTGTATGTATTTGAGCTGGATCAGCCTGTAAAAGCACGGGTCAGATCGTATACAAGGGAAGATTTTCCTGATCTTATATCCATTCAGCAGCAAAGCTTTCCGCCTCCATTTCCATCGGAGCTTTGGTGGAACGAAGAACAATTGAACAACCATATCACCCTTTTCCCCGAGGGGGCTTTATGTGTGGAGATCGCTGGCAAGCCGGTTGCCTCCATCACAGGGCTGCTGGTGAATTTTGACCCTGGACATACGGAGCATACTTGGGAGGAAATAACAGATAGCGGTTATATTCGGAATCATAATCCAGCTGGCGATACGCTGTACATCGTAGATATTTGCGCGATCCCCGCTTACCGGAAGCTGGGACTAGGCAAGCTGCTCATGCAGTCTATGTATGAAGTGGTGATTGCGTTGAATTTGAAGCGTTTGTTGGGTGGCGGGAGAATTCCGGGTTTCAGTAAATATGCCGATACGATGACGGCCGAACAATATACAGCTGCTGTAGTAGGAGGAAGTCTCAAGGATCCTGTGCTTACTTTCCTGCTGAGATGCGGTCGAATGCCAGTTAAACTGGTACGAGGTTATCTCGATGATGAAGAATCATTGAATTATGCGATGCTTATGGAATGGCGCAATCCTTTTTACAAATGAACTTCGAAGTCAATATTAATTCCAATGAGGTTTAACTCTTCTTCAAAAGGAAACAATGGTAGTTGTTAGTTTGAACCATTACCTTTTGGAGGATCGAACAGATGAACAAATTGATTAGTCAAGGAGCTCTAGGCATCAGCTTCATGCTGCTGCTATCTTCATGTGAGTGGGGAGCCACTCAGCCTACAGTAGTAACTCGTGGTTCTTCAGCTACAGCACAGCAGCCACAGCATCATGTAAGCGATAGTCAAGGAACTCCAGCACCCACAGCTTCAGCCGAAGCTGCTGCGAAAGAACCTGCACCCGTTGTGAAACGGATTGACATTATGGACAGCAAGGGAGCCAAGGTGGGTACAGCAGCATTGTCTGAAGCAGTTGAGGGAGTTAGGCTGCAGGTTGAGGTATCGGGTCTCCCGCCAGGTGTTCACGGTATCCACATTCATCAGACGGGTGTTTGCACTGCGCCGGATTTCAAATCGGCCGGAGAACATTTTAACCCGGAAGGGAAAAAGCATGGCTTTGAAAATCCCGAAGGCTACCATGCCGGAGATCTTCTTAATCTGGAGATCGGCTCCGACGGCAAGGGAAAGGCGGAATTGATCGACAAGAAAGTTACGGTGGTCAAGGACAAAGCCAATTCACTATTGAAGCCGGGCGGTACCGCTTTGGTTATTCATGCAGATCCTGACGACTACAAAACAGATCCTGCCGGAAACTCCGGAGCGCGGATTGCCTGCGGTGTGATTTTGTAGGTCTGAGGGGTAAACCCGTTTTTGCCACCAGCGAATCATTGCCGCTTTTTTGAACCTGTGTTACGATGAAAGAGAACCCACCTTGGAGGCTGTTCGTGGCCTATGGGGTGGGTTTTTACTGTCATTCCAGATATTTTCATACGCATAGGGGAGCTATAAATAATGAAGTTCGCAGTTGAATACATTTCATTTTTCGTTATTCAGGTTGATGGGGAGGAAGGGCAGGGAGGCAAGCGCTGCAAGCATTACCAGACCTTGGATGGGGATGACTATACTGAAAGCGAGTTAAGCTCGTTTCTTGGCGGAGAGTTTACGAAGACCGCTAAGCGCGCGGCAGAGCGCAATCCTAAGGCGGAGCAGGTTCCGACCAAGATCGGACGATTTGCCGTTGAGCCGGGCTATGAGCTGGACAGCAATCCTAACTACAATTTATTTGCGCGTTTGCGCACCGCGGAAACCATGGACTTATACATGGAGTATGCTGATTCGTTAGTACAAGCCTATATGGACACAAGCGCGATACGCGGCGGAGCGGTATTTATCGTTCGGGCCAAGCATGAGAAGCTGTTTGATGAACCTTTTATTTTCGTGCTGAAATGCGACTTTGAACAAAAAATTGCCCGGATCACCGATGAACGAAGTCTGTTAAATAAAGTGGAAATGGCGATTAATGCCAAAAATATGAAATCGATAATGTACCCTCATATGCCAGAAGAAGGCACACTGGAGCCTTGGGAAATCAAAATTCACCAATCTTCGCATGCGCGCTATTTTGAAGACTTTTTGAAATATGTAGAGTATGAAAAATCGATGCCTGAGATCATGAATGAGCAGGTTCTCGGCTTTGTTCATCAATATATTGAGGAAGTTTATGAGAATAATGCGGAAGGGCGGGAGAAGGAGCTAGAGGAAGTGGAGCTGTGGGCTTGCAGCGAGCAGCGGCAGCTTCAAGAAAAGTGGTCTCATGAGCAGGTTATGGAAGCTTCATCCGTAATGATTGAGCAGAAGCCTGATATTGAAATGAAGCTGAAGGTCGGACATATGTCCGTAAAAGCTCTATTGGCGGACTTTGGAGACCGGCTGCATATTGCCAAAGTTGACGATCGTTATGTAGTTGTAATTGAAGGCGAAGATTTAATGTTTGACAAGGGAATTTTGCCCGTAGAGCTGCTTCAACCGGAGCCCTTACAGCAGATTGTGGACAAAATAGTTCGAAAATCCGATGAGGCTTAAAAAGGATTCCTTCCAAGATAAGTGGAATTTGTATATGGTTAACCAATTGTCCATTTGATCGATTTTACGTTGAGAGGGATGACTTGTGTGGGAAATTTATTTGAAGTGGTAAAAGCGAATTGGGAAACTAAACTGAATGATATTCAGCAACGGATGATTGCGGCAATCAGCCAGTTGAACGATGAGCAGCTGAATTGGCGTCCAAATGAAGAAAGCAACAGCATTGCAAATCTTATTTTGCATATAGAAGGAAACATCCAGCAAAGGATCGAAGCTACCGTGTTGGGTGGTGTGGACCGTCGTGACAGGGATGCGGAATTTGATATTGGTGTTCATGCTAGTGGAGAAGAATTGCTTCAACGGTTTAACAAGTCCTTCGATTTATTGAAGCAGACTGTTTCAACTATTAGCGAAGAGCGGCTGTTGGAGACCGTAGAGGTTCGAGCCAGACAAGTGACGGTGTTCGATGTGCTGAACGGATGTGCGACTCATTTCTTGGAGCATTTGGGTCAGGTGATTTATTTGGCGAAAATCCAACTAGGCGAGCGATACCAGACGAGTTCAATCCCCAGGAAAAAGAGTTAATGCGGAATAAAAAACAGGTGCCTATCCCTTGCAGGGATCTGCACCTGTTTTTCTATCTTTTGCGAAAAACATCAAGCAAAAGCCCATTCTTGTCTGTATCCTGCGACTCCCATGTGGCAGCGAAGCGAACTTGATGAGATACGCCAAGGATGTCGTATTGATTTACCAAGTGTCTGCGAGCGCTGCCGATAATAAGCGAGTGCAGCCGCACTTGCTTGCGCGCACCGAGTTCGGCCAATTGCTGCCGAACTGCGGCGCTTATGGTCCCGATGCCATCGGTGACCATTACGAAATCGGCATCCGCGAAGCGGGGATGCCCCTCCACAAGCTCGATGCCGCGGCGTATCGGCGCATCGAAGTGAGTGCCGCCGCCGAAGGCGAGCTGCGTGAGCGCGTAGAACGCGGGCCAGTCCGGCTTGCGCCAGTAGAGCGGCTGCTCTACGAGCTCACCGCGCGCGCCGAACAGCAGCAGTACGAAGTCGCGGCGCTCCAGTAAGCTGAAAGCGGCGAAGGTGGCAACAAAGATTTGCGCGACCCGCAGCTTGCTGCCGCGCATGGAATGGGAAGTATCGAGCATACAGATAACCGGACCTCTTTGAGGTTCGTCTGTAAAGCCCGATATGTTGTAAGTGAGCAGCTTGCGGTCCAGCCATTTTACCGCAAAATACATCTCATAGTCTTCATCAGCCAGCAGACTAGCCTCGCTTGCCAGCATATGCGAGATGTCGCCGGATTGGCGAAGATCATCGTAGGCTTCCGGAATATGAGGGGAGCGCATTTTTTTGCTCTGCACCTTTAAGTGCTGCAAGTTGCGGCCAACCTCCTGCAGAAAGGCGATCAGCTCCGGATGCCTCTTCAGCTTGTCTATCCATTGCAAGTAGTTATTGAATTCCTGCCGGTGCAGCCTGCCTAAATCACTTCCCCATTTGCGGTTAGCTATACGCTGGCTCGCTTGCAGCAGCTCATGAACGTTTAAGCTTTCGTGATCCTCACGGCTTAAGCTTTCCTTCAGGGAGCGGCTGAGCCATTGCCCCAGCTGCTCCTCCAGCTGGCGGAATGTTTCCCGCTCGCGCTTCGTAAAGCGTTCAAGCTGCCGCTCGCGCTGCTCCAGCTCGGCCTCCGCTTTCTTCAGCTTCTGCTTCGCTTTATCCCGCTTGAGGAAATCCGTACGCACCTCCTCCCGGAGAACCTGGATTCGCTCCTTCAGCTGGATGATCTCCGCCTCAACGAGAGGACGAGAATCCAGTCCAGCCTGCTTATCTTCGACATTCTGCTTTCCCTGCTGGAGAGTATAGCCGACCAGCTTCAGCTTCTCAATCTGCTTCTCTGTCAGATGCTCGTTAATTTGCGAGCTATCCTGGCCCTGCATCTGTTTTTTCTCATTCAAGCCAATAGTTAGCAGCTGCTCATCCTGCTTGCGCCGCGTTACTTCTTCAGAATAGCTGGCAGTCAGCCACATCAATGCCTTTAAAGCTGTTTTAAAGGAGGCATTAACTTCTCCTATGGTTCTAGGGTGAATGGTTAAGTAAAAAAACTGTTTGCGCAGCTGCCCAATCAACCACCGGTGGAAGGGAGCGGCATCCTTCGAACGGTCAATTTCCGGCTTAGGCAAATAGAAGCACATGAAAAAGTCGGCAAATAGCTCTACAGAAAACCAAGCCGTGGATGCTTGCACCTCACGGACCCACTCCTGTGCGGTACGGGAGGAATGGACATAGCCGTCAAAAATGTAGCGGTCAATTCTCGCGCATTGTATGATCATTTTCGTTCACCGCCACTATACTGGATGGGTTCAATTAAAGGGTGTAATCGTAGTGTATGCCTGGTATCTCCCGGTCAAATAGCGTTCGGTACAGCCCTTGAATAGTTTGCAAAATACGCTCGCCCTGGATACGAAGATGGGTGTATTTAACCGCATATTGGTCCGTGTGCATCAATAAGAAGTTTTGATTACGTATATATCCAGGCAAATCCTTCTCTCGCTGCTGCCACTGTACTAGCTTGCCGCGCAGCTGTCTGGCGGATTCCTCAAGCTCAGTCCGGCAATCCTCCAAACGCTCCTTGGTCTGTTCTTGTGTGTCCTTGCTCATCCTGGCGCCGACTTCCTTCTTGAATTGAAAGGAATGAAGCTCATCCTCCATATCCAACCATCGTTTGGCAGTCTGATCATAAGTACTTAAAGGAAGCTCTCGCTCCGATTCCTGTTTTAATGCGTCTTGAAACCGTTTCTGAAACATTTCTTGAAGTACGGTCAGGTCCTCTGGAAAATCCCATAGCATATGCGGGGTGTAAACGGTATCCCACACATTCACAATATTGCGTCCATTTAGAGCTGCAGAAGTTTTCCAGACATGCCCAATCTTGCGCCAGCGGCGATCGGAGAGTGCAAATTCCTTGGCTTCCATCTCTGTTTTCAGTTGGTAGAGCATATAAATGAGCGGTTCAGGAATAGTTACCTGTTCAGCTGCCAAACGGACCGCCTGTACATCCTTTGTAGAGATCAGAGCGGGGAGCGGTTCTGTGGGAAGCTGGAACATCCGTTCATAGCTGGACATTTGCTTCAAAACGCCGACCTCATAGCGGATAAGAAAGCGGTCATAGAGTGCGGTCAACTGTTCGTTTTCCTCAGGCAGCTCATTAGATGCAGCCATGAGGAATACAAGGGGGACGTTTTCCTTTTCACGGCCATTGAAGAAAATGCGTTCATTAAGAATAGACAGTAGGGCGTTGAGGATGGCACTGTTCGCCTTGAAAATTTCGTCCAAAAAAGCAAAGTCTGCCGAAGGCAAATAACCGCTTGTTTTCCGAACATATTGATCCTGTTTAAGCTGCTGCAAGGATACCGGACCGAATAGCTCATCAGGCGTTGTGAAGCGGGTCAGTAAATAGTCGTACCATTGTCCGCCTCCGCATAGCTGGGAAACGGCTCTTGCCAGCTGGGATTTTGCCGTGCCTGGAGGTCCGATTAACAATACATTCTCATTGCTCATCAAGCCAAGCAGCAAAAGTCTGATCAGCTCTTCGCGCTCAAGAAAACGGCTTTCCAGCAGCTTGAAGGCTTGCTCTAATTTATTTTGTATGGTTTGAATTTCATTCATCACATGTAATCGCGTAAGCCGGTTCTATATATAAACCGATACGCTAACCCCCTGGTTTCAAAATGAGTAATTTTTAAAGCTATTGTATCAAAATTGATCTGCATATACGAATCGAGGGGGCATTTTTATTACAAACACTTCCATGGTATGCTTAGGAAGCTAAAGGATAGCTTATCTTTCACAAGTCCTTTTTGTTAAGTTGACTCAAATGGCAGTGCAGTGTTAGTTTCATTCCAGCAAAACACGAAGGAGGTTTTTTGATGTCATCTATTTATGATATTTCTGTGCAAACCGCAGACGGTAGAACCAAGGCTTTAAACGACTTTAAAGGGAAGGTTCTGCTGATTGTGAACGTTGCGTCCAAATGCGGCTTTACCCCTCAGTATGCAGGTCTGGAAAAGCTGAATCAGCAGTATAAGGACCAAGGTCTTGTCATTCTGGGAGTTCCTTGCAATGATTTTGGTGGTCAAGAGCCTGGCACAGCCGAAGAGATCCAGCAGTTTTGCAGCATGAATTACGGCGTAACCTTTCAGGTTGTAGCCAAGGTTGATATTTTGGGAGACAACAAGCATCCATTGTACAAGCTGTTGACTGAACAGTCAGAGCCTCAAGGCGATGTGAAATGGAATTTTGAGAAATTCCTCATTGCCAAGGATGGTTCGATTGCTGGGCGCTTTTCGAGCAAAGTCACACCTGAGGATGCAGAATTAACAAATGCGATCGAGAAGCTTTTGTAATTGAACGCTGCTATTCATTCTGGGAAAATCCAATAATTTTACAAGTCATTCCAATTAAAAGAACCGTCCGATGAGTAATTGTCGGGCGGTTTTATTCAGTTCAATTAGTTTTAAGTTTAATATGCCATAATTCGACATTTTACTAAATTTTAATTATAAGTTGTGGTATAATATACCAAACAATTATATACTCGTAAACTTAGCATTGCACTTATTGGAGTTGCCACCTTTCGGAGCAGTTGGGGAGAGAACATCATGGATGAATCAGTAATGTTGGCAGCGGTTGCGTCACACCCTTTGTTTATGTTCAGTGGTGATGGTGTCATACTGCTCGACTCACAAGGAAACATACGTCAAATGAATGAAGAATGCTGCAGATTAACAGGAGTGGAGTCAGGTTATTGGTTGAACCATTCGATCAATGAGCTGTTGGATATGCAATATATGGATTCCTTCTCACGTCATCTTGACGGAGCTTTACAAGGGAGATCCAGCAATATGGAAGCGGATATTCGCCATCGCGCCGGGCATACCATTCAATTAAGCCTGCGGTTTATTCCAGAACAGACGGAACAATCGAATTTAGCTTATGTTGTCTTGAGGGATGTTACTGAACTTAAACGATCGGTGCAGCTTATTGAACATATGGCATACCATGATACATTGACAGGCTTACCTAACCGGACGTTGTTTCAAATTCAACTGGCTCAGATGCTTGCTGCCGCGAACGCAAATTCAGAGTCAGCGTCTTTTGCTATTCTGTTGATTGGATTGGATCGGCTTCACATCGTTAATGACTCGCTTGGGCATAACTGGGGGGACCTTCTGCTTAAGCAGGTTGGGGAGCGGCTTCAGCTGATGTTAGGCAGAGACCACTCCGTCAGCCGTATTGGAAACCATGAGTTTGCCGTTATATATAAGCGCTTTGCGGATACATCGGAAATTGTCGAAAAGACGAGGCTGCTTCATCAGCATTTAATGTCGCCTTTTACTGTTAGAGACCGGGAATTTGTTGTTGTCGGCAGCATTGGCCTGGCTGTGTTCCCAACAGATGGCACGGACATGGATAGCCTCATGAGACATGCGGCGTTAGTTCAAACAGCAGAGAAAGAAAATGGGCAAGGCATCTACCAATTGCAGCAAGATGATGTTACTACGGATTCGCTCCAGCGACTTGAGCTGGAATATGATTTGCGAAAAGCTTTGAAGCGTGATGAATTTGAACTGTACTATCAGCCTCAATATAATATTCAGACCAATCAGTTGATTGGCATGGAGGCGCTGATTCGTTGGCATCATCCTGAGCAGGGAATGGTGCCGCCTGGGAAATTCATACCACTCGCCGAAGAGACGGGACTTATCGTCCCTATTGGCGATTGGGTGCTTCGCACAGCCTGCTTGCAAAATAAACAGTGGCAGGACGCAGGAATGCCGCCGCTCACGGTCTCTGTTAATTTATCTTTGCGTCAGTTTCAGAAGCATAATTTAATTGGCGATATCGTAAAGACGCTTAAGGAAACAGGACTGGATCCACGTTATTTGGAGCTAGAGATTACAGAAAGCATGGCGATGGATAATATCGAAAGGGTTATTCGTAAGCTGAACGAACTTAAGGATTTGGGTATTCGCATATCGATGGATGACTTTGGAACTGGCTACAGCTCCTTGCAATATTTAAGGAAAATACCGATACATAAGCTCAAAATCGACCAATCTTTTATTCGCGACATAACTAAAGACCCTGATAACGCAGCAATCGTAAGCACAATCATTGCAATGGCCAATCATCTGAAGCTAGAGGTTGTGGCAGAAGGCGTGGAAACATTGGAGGATTTGCGGTTTTTACTCAATAAGGATTGCCGGCATGCACAAGGCTACTACTTTAGCAAACCTTTGCCCAAAAATCTATTTGAAGAACATTTTAGACAACAATGATTGTGAGTAATTACTATTTTAGGTTGTTTGGCGAACAGCCTCTTTTTCTATCGGGAAAAAAGGACTATAATGAAAACGTCAATGAAGCAGCACTTAGAAGAAAGCTTCAGGAGGGATATATATGGAAAGTATTGAACAGAAGTATGAAAAGCTAGGCAGCATCCTGAAGTCAATGGACCGGGTTGTCGTTGCTTTTTCAGGCGGAGTGGACAGCGCTTTCCTGTTAAAGGCAGCGTTAGAGTTTCTGGGACCTGAGCGAGTATTGGCCATTACGGCCGATTCGGAAACTTATCCTGTACGGGAAAAGGAAGAAGCTATCGCTCTGGCAAAAGAGCTGGAAGCTCCACATGTGGTCATTCATACCAGCGAGTTGGACATTCCGGGTTATGCGGAGAATCCAACGAATCGTTGTTATTTTTGTAAAAATTCGCTGTTTGATCATTTGATTCCCATTGCCAAAGAACGCGGCTTCGAGCATGTAATATTTGGCGCCATTGCGGATGATCTCGGTGAGCATCGTCCAGGTTTGCAGGCTGCACATGAGCAAGGTGTTCGTGCGCCTCTGCTTGAGGCTGGTATTAAAAAATCGGAAATCCGTCATTTGTCCCGCCAATTTGGATTGCGGACTTGGGATAAGCCGTCATTTGCTTGTTTATCATCAAGAATACCTTATGGCGAAGCGATCACTGCTTTAAAATTATCGATGATCGATCAAGCTGAAGATTTCCTTATTCAGCTAGGGTTCCGTCAAGTCCGTGTACGTCAGCATGATAACCTGGCTCGGATCGAAGTTCCTGCAGCAGAGCTGGCGGAAGTTATTGCCGTAGCTGAAACCATACATGCCAAGCTCAAAGAGATTGGATATGCTTACGTTACGATGGATTTAAAGGGTTATCGTTCAGGCAGTCTCAATGAGGTGTTGAGTGCCGAACAGCAAGCGATTAGTGCTGAAGCGGTAAAATAATCATCTACTAGTTGGAGGAATAGACGTGTCGAGTAAACCGAAAGTACTCATTAACCGAAAGTTGCCGGAAGCTATTATTTCTTATTTAAATGAACATTGCGAGTGCACGGTTTGGGATGGCGAGGGAGTGCTTCCACGTCCTCAATTGCTGGAAATGATCAAGGATTATGAAGGTTTGTTTGTAAACAATGAGCAGATTAACGCTGAATTGCTGGAAAGAGCCCCTAAGCTTCGCGCAGTAAGTTCTTCTTCCGTGGGTTATAACCATTTTCACATTGAAGATATGAAAGCAAGAGGGGTAATCGGAACACATACTCCTTATGTTTTGGACGATACGGTTGCAGATCTCGTATTCTCATTAATACTAAGCTCAGCCAGAAGAGTAGCAGAGCTGGATGCCAAAGTGAAGCAGGGTAAATGGCAGCGCGGCACGCTTAAGGAAGATGAATGGTTCGGTATGGACGTTCATCATGCTACTCTCGGGATTATTGGGATGGGCAGAATCGGAGAAGCGATTGCTAAACGCGCGGTACATGGCTTTGATATGAATCTTGTCTATTACAACCGCAGCCGTAAACCGGAGGCGGAGGAGCGCTATGGTGCCCAGTTCCGTTCACTGGAGGATGTGCTTAAGGAATCCGACTTCGTCGTCCTTATGACACCGCTCACTCCTGAGACTGTGCAGTACATACGCAAAGAACATTTTGAACTGATGAAGCCGACGGCGTTCTTTATCAACGCTTCACGCGGCCAAACGGTTGACGAGCAAGCGATGATCGAGGCGCTGCAGAATGGAACGATTCGCGGAGCTGGCCTTGATGTTTTCGAGCAGGAGCCGGTTTCACCCGATAATCCGTTGCTTAAGCTGCCAAACGTTGTTACGCTCCCGCATATCGGTTCGGCTACAACGAAAACCCGCTATGACATGGCGATGCTAGCAGCACAAAACCTGGTAGGCGCATTAACAGGCGGCAAAGCTTATGTTGTACAGGAATTGAAGGAATTAGTTAGGTAGATTCTCTTTTAATAAACCCTCGTCTAACGCAAAAGTCTATAACGGACTTGCGGCAGACGGGGGATTTTTCGTATATATATCCATAAAAAGGATATGGCAAGCGGTTCACGAATATATAGGTTAATTTTATAAAATAATGTAAGAAAACATAATAATCAAAGATAATCAAAGTGGAGGTGTATACTCATGGAGGAAAATAAATATAAAAATACGGTGCATCTGTATGATCTTGACCCACGTAATATAGTGAATGATGACATAAACTTCTATATTAACTATGCACATCGAATTAATGGAGAAATTCTTGAAATTGCTTGTGGGACGGGTAGAGTAACTTTGCCGTTAGCTCGCGCCGGATATAAAATTACAGGTATAGATTTATCTGAAAATATGATAGATGTATTGAACGAGAAGCTGTTGAAGGAAGAGATAGGTACAAGAGAGCTAGTCGAGGTATTTATTGCTGACATGACCAACTTTGATCTCGGCAAAAAATTTCCGTTAATTATCATACCATTTCGAGCATTCCAATTACTAACTGAAATGGATCAGCAAAATAGTTTTTTTGATAGGGTTAAGGAACACTTGACAATGGACGGTATATTTATAATCAATACCTATAAACTGTCAGGACGATTAGATGATAGCTGGGTACGACCAGAGAAAGAGGACTGGGTGGTTGAAGATCCAAAATCCAATACAAGAGTAAGGAGGACTCATATACAACGAGCTATCGATGTGAGTAAACAAATAAATTACCCAGAATTGATTTATTACGTTGAAGAAGCCAGTGGAAGAATTAATAAATACGTTGAAAAGCTGGCTATGAAATATTATTACGAAGACCAATTAAGAGAACTGCTTCAATTACAAGGATTCAAAATAGAAGAGGAACTTGGATACTATGATGAACGTTCTATAAACGAAGGACCTGAGTTAATTTTTGTATGTAGCCAGGCACTCACTGAAAGCCGTACATAATAAGTAATAATAAGGATGTGAATATTATGAACTCCAAAAAACTTGCCGCTGAGAAAGCTGTTGAATTTATTGAAGACGGCATGACCGTGGGGCTGGGTACGGGATCAACAGCCTATTGGGCGATTCAAAAAATCGGCGAAAGAATTAAGGAAGGGCTAAGTATCCAGGCAGCAGCTAGCTCAGTCGGTTCTGAGGACTTAGCCAAGCAATTAGGAATTCCTTTAATCCCACTGGCTAATCTAGATTTAATTGATATAACTATTGATGGTGCGGATGAGGTAGATAATAACTTGAACTTAATTAAAGGTGGGGGAGGGGCTTTACTAAGAGAGAAGATTATCGCTTCAAACAGCAAGAAATTTATAGTTATAATTGACGAATCCAAACAAGTAGATCAACTGGGGCGATTTCGATTACCTGTTGAAATAGTCCCGTTTGCGTCCAATTTGACAATAAACAAATTAAGAGAATTGGAATGCGATCCACAAGTACGAAGTCTTAACAACAAACCCTATATTACCGATAATGGAAACCTAATTATTGATTGCGACTTTGGTAAAATACCGAATCCCGAAGCATTAAATGGTCAAATCAACCTGATTCCAGGTGTTGTTGAGAATGGGCTGTTTATTCAAATGGCAAGCTTAGTTGTAGTGGGATTTAACGATGGGTCCGTAAAAGCTTATCCTGGCCAGGCAGCTCGAACTTAAGGCGTGAGTATTTCAGGCGCTTATAATGGTGAAAGGGCTGTTCCAAAGTAGCTTTAGCTGCTTGAACTGCACCTTGTCAATTAGACAGTATATAAAATGAAGTCAGTTAAGCGGTCTTTGTCCTGAATTCCGTGGGACTGAGGCCGTTTAGTTTAGTTTTGCCTGCAATCGTTCGTAATTGTAAAAATGAATGGTAGTCATCAATGTCGCTCTGCCAGCTTGCATTGGTTTCCTCTGCCTGCAAGAACAGATCTTCAAAGTTTGCTTTCATTCCAGAGGAGAATAGAATTTTTGGACGGATATCAGTGAGAAAGGAAATAGATGGAAATCCTCACGTTAATTCAGCCTGGATATCGTTTGAAAGCAATTTAACTGGAAAAAGTACATCTAAAATAGGTAATATTGGAGGTATTAGCATAAATACTTAGAATTAGCATGAGAAATTCCAGTTATAGGGCTGGAAACGCTATTTTCGGAGCAATTAACGTGACATTTTCCTTATAAATGCGGTGGAGTTCGCTAGGCTGCCCTGCAATGCTGTAACAGAACCGCGAACCCCGAACCATGAACCGCAAACCGCAAACCGCAAACCGCAAACCGCAAACCGCAAACCGCAAACCGCAAACCGCAAACCGCAAACCGCAAACCGCGAACCGCGAACCGCGAACCGCGAACCCCAACCCCAACCCCGAACCCCGAACCCCGAACCCCGAACCGCAAACCGCAAACCGCAAACCGCAAACCGCAAACCGCAAACCGCAAACCCCGAACCGCGAACCGCGAACCGTGAACCGTGAACCGTGAACCGCAAACCCCAAACCCCGAACCCCAAACCCCAAACCCCAAACCCAGGATTAGCACGTAAAAGTGACCTTATCTCTGCATTTCACTGTGCATACCCGAGAAGGGGCTGCCTCATAGGGGTAAACCCTATGTAAATCCCATAAAATGTGCAAAAGAACCCTCACCATAAAAAATGCACCCCTAGAATTTCATCGGATAAACCATAGGATAACCATGGGCTTATTCCAATGTCTATTCTAAGGGTGCACTCATGGATTGGGCTCGAATAGAAGGCTCTCTTAATGGCCGTGTAAACTAACGAAGTCGCCTTCAATTGAAGCAATTAATGGGGACGGCGTATCATCGTACCATAGCTGAAGCGAATGCAAGGCTCGGGTACAGCCCACATACAGCAGCTTCGCATCCTGCTCAGTTGCTGTGTAGTTATTCGCGTCAACGTCGGCAACGATTACCGCGTCGAATTCGAGACCCTTGGCCATGAAAGCCGGCACAATGGAGATCCCGCCTTTATAATGCTGCTGGCCCGCAGCAATCAAGTTGACCTGCATCCCTTGGCTGCTCAGCTGCTTATAGAGCGCTTCACAACGCGCTTCTGTGCGGGCAAGAACTGCAACAGTCGAAGCAACGCCAGACTGAAGCTGTTCAACAGCCGCTTTCAGCGAAGAGATCAGCTCGGCTTCTTTCACCTGCACAAGCTGAACAGGATCGCCGCTGCGGAATACCGGGACTGCCAAAGTTGCAGGCTCCTGTATGCCATTCTTCAGCACTTCATTGGCGAAGTATATAATTTCCATCGTTGAGCGGTAGCTGCGGTTTAACTGGAAATAAGCTGTTTTGCCATCCTCGAATACGTCGGTAAATTCCGACCAATCGCGAATTCCTTGATAATCGTGAATGCCTTGGGATAAGTCGCCTAATATTGTAAATGATTGATTCCTCGTATGCTGGCTTAACAAGGCAATTTGAAAAGGAGAGAAATCCTGAGCTTCATCAATAACGGTATGATCGAAGGTCAGATCGCCATGGATGCCATGAAATTTGGAACGAATATAAAGCAGTGGAGCCATATCCTCAGGCTGGACCAGTTTCTTCTTCAAGTAAACCTCTGTAGAAGCTATCAGCTCAGGAGGGAGCTCTGCATGAAGCTGCTCGGACAGAAATGATGGCCGGGCGCTACTTTTGAACAGCTCCTTGTAAAAGCTGAATGGCGTATATTCCGTCCATAGCTTGCCAAAGTCGCGGAGCCGTGCGGAGCCTTTCTTTTTATACTCTTTTTTCACATGCGCTTCCCATACTTTATCCATTTCCATTTCCATCCAACGTTTGATCCGCGCTATTACTCGCTCACGGCGTTTCATTAAGGGCTCGTGTTTATTTTCTACATCATGCCATTGACGTATCGTTTGTTTACTTAGCTTGGCTCCGTCCCATGGGCTAAAGTCCGAATTGGGAACTGCCGTAGCTTCATATTGCACTAGAGCCTCGTTCAGCCAGTGCATGAACTTGATGGAGCCTTTCCAGCGTCCTGGTGCATGATCATCCATTAGTGGGCGGGAGCTCCCGGTTTGAAACCAGTAACGAAGCCTTTCGGCCGGGTCGGCGAGCTTCATTTCGTGATCCAGCAGATCAAGCGCCCAATCGGAGAAGGTTGTTTGTTGAATATGCCCGACACCAAGCTCAGGTAGAACACCGGAAATATAATCAAGGAACATCCGGTTTGGCGCAAATATGATCATTCGTTCAGCCTTAACCTGATCCCGGTATTGATAAAGCAAAAAGGCGAGTCTATGCAGCGCCACTGTCGTTTTACCGCTTCCGGCTACACCTTGAATAATGATGGCGCTGTTCTTGACCGCCCGAATAATAGCATCCTGCTCAGACTGTATCGTGGATACAATATCGCGCAGCTTGTTGTCCTTATTTTCGCCTAAACGATACAGCAAGAACTCATCAGTGACGGCCATGCTATCGCTGTCCCGGTTAAACGTGTCAACGACACGCTGTAATATTTGCTTGCGGATAACCAAATTTCGTTTTAAATAAACAAGCCCCTCAACTAAACCGTCGGGGGAATCATATTCAACAGGGGCCATGCCACCTGTAAAGGAGTAGAATAAGCTCGCTACAGGCGCGCGCCAATCAATAACCATGAGTTCAAGGGAGGGATCTTTCTCAACGCCAACCTTTCCGATGTAAAGAGGGGAAGGCGCGTTTTGACCTGTTTCATGAAAATCCAGTCTGCCGAAGTAAGGTTCAACTTGTGCTACTGCTAGATTGTGGCGTCGGGTCTCACGAATCGAATCAAGCACCTGTTCGGTATGATCGGTTCCTGTGTAGGGCGGAATGTCTCTAAGCACGGTCAGCTGTCGGTCAATTTCCGAGAACGTTTCTTCTAATCGTTGCATTTCTTCCTTATATGCGGTTTGCACACTGGTTTCCAAGAATAGTACCTCCGTTCATTCTTTAGGTATTAGATTTTGCAGAAGAATAAATATATCATAACAGGATTGGGAATTGCAACCATAAAAAGGGTGTGGAAAGCTTATGAGTCCTGTGGCGTTTATAAATTGTCCTCTGGAGTGCTATTATATTACTATAGGTACTATAGAGAGACTGATATGTCCAATAAGGAGTGTTTGATATTATGAGAACAGAGAACCAGATTAAAAGAAAGCTGAATGAATTGATCATGTCGAAAAAGTCGTTGGAATCGAGAATGACGGCTTTACTGGAGTCAGAAGAGCAGCAAAATTCAGAGGCGGCTAAATCACTTCGTGTGCAAGCTGAGCAGGTGGAAGAATCCATTACTTTACTGGAGTGGGTATTGGATGAGCCAATAGGGAAATATCACGCATAGGCTGCTGGAATGGAGAGAAGTGGAATTTATGGATAAGAAGAAAATTCTGATCATCGAAGATGAAGAAGCCATTGCGGATCTTCTTGCCTATGGTCTGAATAAAGAAGGTTTTCATACGGTAACAGCGAGCAATGGAGCAGAAGGGCTCCGAAGCCTGGAGCAGTTCAAACCAGATCTGCTGCTGCTGGATTGGATGCTTCCCGATTCAAGCGGGCTCGAAATTTGTAAGAAAGTTACGTCGACAAACAATATTCCAATCATTATGATAACTGCAAAGTCGGACATTACGGACAAAATATTAGGTTTAGAGTTTGGAGCCGATGATTACATAACCAAACCGTTCGACTTACGGGAAGTCATCGCCAGAATTCGAACCATCTTCAGAAGAATAACCCAGGCTAACAGCCCTTCTCAGGAGCAGCTAGACAATAAAATCCGGTTTCTTGATATTGAAATTACAAAGGATGAACGAGTAGTCAAGAAAAATGAAGAAATCATTGAGCTTACCCCCAAAGAATTTGATCTCCTAATCACTCTTTACTCATATAAAGGTAAAATTTTTACCAGAACCGAGCTGTTGGATTTTGTTTGGGGCTATGAATATGCGGGAGATACAAGAACCGTTGATATTCATGTCCAAAGATTGCGTAAGAAATTAGATGCCAATGACTGGATCACAACGGTTTTTGGTGTTGGCTATAAATTTGAAAAACAGGTGGATTAACTTACATGATCCCGACAATTAAAGTTAAATTTCTAGTAGGTTTCTTCATCATTTTTTCCGTATCTCTCCTTCTGCTGAACCATTTCGTCGTCCAAATCATTGAAACGAGCAACGAAAAAATCATTACACAGGACCTGGTTAGTTTAAAGAAGAACAGCAGTGTGTATGTTAAGCAAACTTTTATGATTAATCATTACAATAATGATGAGATCTATTTTCAGCAAATGGCCAAAGAAATGGTCGAGGACTTACATCATGTAAGTTCCAGTGAAGTCAGTGCTTATACCGTAAGCGGTGATAGGATATATACGTCCAATGACCAGAAATTTATGAGTGGAATTGATGAAGATTTAAAGAATGCTCTCAACGGAAAGACGGCCTATACGATCTACTATACGAACAGCGCGGCTGAAGTTTATTATTCGTATCCTGTTGTGATGGATGGGAAAAAAGTGGGTATATTGCGGTTTGCCAAAGACTTCTCATTACTTCACGAGCAAAGTAAACATATATTAGATTTTACATTTTATGTCACTATAGCGATCTTTGCTGTCGCATTTATATTTTCCTATATTTTATCAAGAAACATTACCATACCTATCGTTAAGCTTACCCAGGCATCCACCGAAGTGACCAATGGAAATCTGAACATACGTATCGCATTTAAACGAAAAGATGAAATAGGCAAGCTCGCAAATAACTTTAGTAAAATGATTGAAAAAATCAAGATGCAGATTGGAAAAATTGAAAATGACAGGGACCGATTGGAAGAGCTAAACCGCCACCGAAAGCAGTTTTATGACAATGTTACTCACGAATTAAAAACGCCGCTCACCTCGATATTGGGATACGCAGAGATGATCCAAGAAAATGGACAGGATGACAAGGTTTTTTTCGACAAAGGAATGAATCACATCGTAGACGAGAGTAAAAGGCTGCATGAAATGGTAGTGAGCCTGTTGGAGCTTTCCAAGGAAACGACGGCTCAGGAAGCATTTGAATGTATCGAGGTTGGTCGAATTTTGCAAGATGTATGCGAGGGCATGTCCTTTAAGGCCGAGAGGTATAAAAAGACCATTCAATCCACGGTGGAAGAGTCTCTGTACGTTTACGGCAATGCGGACAAGCTTAGACAGGTTTTTATCAACGTTATCGATAATGCTATCAAATACGGTTATTCCCAATCGGATATCTCTGTACAGGCTCATCTTTTGCATGATTTCGTTCAAATAACAGTCATCAATAAGGGGGAGGAAATGAAGTCGGAAGACCTGATTAACGTTTTTGAACCGTTTTATCGGGTGGATAGACGTTTGTCCAAGGAAACGGGCAGCCGCGGTTTAGGTCTTTGCATTTGCAAGGCGATCGTTATCGAGCATGGAGGAAGTATTCATATCATGAGTGAAAATCAGGAAACGAGTGTTCATATACAATTACCGTACAGGGTGCTAAAGAGGGATCCGGTATGATCAAACAGATACTCAAGTTCATTGTACCTTATGTTATTTTCGGCTTAGTGGTGTCAGGTTGTTCTGGAGAGCTAAAAACTAAAACGATTATCATTCCTGATTCACAGGAAAGCAACCCGATTCAGACGGTAAACGAAGATTTTGTGGTGAATAAAATATATAAGCTTATGGAAGAAGATACTTCTAATGGAGACATACTTGGATGGGCGGATAAGGAACAGGTGCTGGGGGTATTCGGGAGAAAGGATAAGGAGCGCAGCCTGGAGCGTATAGATTATTCCTATAATTCTCGTCAAAAGCTGATCAATATAGCAGCAAATACGGAAGTTGAAAATGTATCTCCGAATGGAGTGTATCTTGTTAAGACAGTTGCAAATGAAGACGGCCAACGAAAGCTATTGCTCCATAATCTCACGGATAACAAAGAGGATGTAATAACTGAAATTGTAAAAACCAATATAAGAACGAATCCAGTTACCTGGTCGAATAACAGCAGATTTGTTGCCTCCCTGCAGTGGGATCGGAATAAAGCAGAAACTAAGCTGATAATTTATGATGTGATCAGTCGGAGTGCAAATGAATTATTATTTCCCAATCGTAACGAAAGGGATATGATATACAATGTTAAAGTTTCCGATGATGGAAAAAGCGTATTGCTGATGAAATTTGCGGATGGGCAGACTTATGTTGTATATGGAAAATTGGTCGGCAACGAAATGGCAAATCAATACGAGCAGCCTGTAAATAGTGAGGGAAGCTTTGATTTTATCAATGATGATCAGATCATGTTTGTCGGGCAAAAGGGTACTCTTTATTTGTATGATATCCGCAATGCCAATACCACGATTTTACTAGATCAAATTGGCAGCTTTGGACTCTCAAGCGACAGGAAATATATCGCTTTTTCCAAGGGTAGGGAAAGTATTTATGTTGCTAAATTACAAGGGAATACGGTCGTAAATGAAATAGAGATTTATAAAGGAATGATTCCGTTTCAAATGAATTGGAGTAAGGATAACAAGAAGATTTTAATATACGGCTGGAGATCCTATGGACCTCTTCCTGTTGCAGTGCCTCGTCCCGCATTAACGTCTACGCCGGAAAGAAATGGACCTTTCATCATTGAATTTAAATGAACCAAAGGTTGTGATGACTTGGAAATCATAGCCACATTTCACATCCGAAGGCAGCCGCTGTAGGCAGCTATAGTTGTTGATGTAATTACAATTACAGGACTTATTCTACCGTAATGGCTAGAATAAGTCCTTTTTCCTATTTGTGGAAAATAGAGTCACTGGAAAGTCATCATTACCATTCTTGTTAGCCGTATGACTGAGTCATGATTTTATATGTCTTACAGCTCAATTCAGTCCAAACAGGAAGGTAACGAATACTCCTTCACGAATACGAAGCGAATAAAGGAATATATAAAGACGTAGAAAGTTCCGAATCAAAGGAGGGATGAGAACTTAGGAATCTTGTATGGCTAGTTCTAATCGTTTGTTTTTCGCTATTTTCAAAGAAAGAGGGATAGAATGATGAAACAATTGACTGCCTTTTTACTTGTCGTTAGTCTGCTGCTGCAGCTCGCCGTTCCGCCTGGTCAATCCTTTGCAGCAGCTCCTTATAGTGAGCCTAAGGATAGCCTGATTGCTGCAAATGGAAGAAGCATAACGGAAAAAGTGGGAGAGCTAGTTTCAGCTGTAACCGGCAGCGTGTACGGAGGAGCATCCATGCCGGATAAAGCTCCTGCAATAGAGGCAAGTGTGATGAAGGCGGTATACCTTCAATCCGGGCCCTTGCCGCCTGTTTTATTTCCCTTAACGCCGTATGTGACTACTGAATCCGTTGAGGTTGCCGGAACGGCTGCATTGAACGGCATTGTCAGGCTGTTTGCAAGCTATGAGGGCACAACTTCCGTGGAGATTGGGGATACGGTTGCATCTGAAGTTTATGGACCGAATATAGGTCGCTTCAAGCTGAAGATTCCGTTTCCGCAGGAGGGTAATTATGAATTGACGGCATCCGTTGAGGTGAATGGGGAAGTGAGCGCAGCTTCAGGAGCGCAGCGATTTATTGTTGACCGAACCCCGCCGGCAGATCCATGGTCAATTGAATGGTCCAATGTGACATACAACTCTATTGAGCTGAAGTGGGATCACCCGATGATCAATGACCCTAACCAGCCCGGCTCCTATATCGAGGATCCTACTGTTGACCATTACATAATCGAGAAAGATGGGCAGGAGGTAAAAACGACTTCGGAACGCAACTATTTTGAAGGTAATCTGGGAGAAATGGAAAAGCTCCTATACAGAGTCCGCTCTGTAGATAAGGCTGGAAACAAGTCTCCAGGAACAGACCAATGGGTGGCAACGTTCCATAAAAATGCGGTGCGAATTGCTAAAAGGCCTGATCATGCAGAATATTCGCACATGTTTTGGAAACCAACCATTAGCAAGGACGGGAGCACAGTTGCTTATATTGGATCATTAAATCCTCAGTTTCGCGAACATGAATTGTTCGTGTACGATATGAAATCGGGTGAAACGGAACGGATTGCCGCTATGCAAGAATACTTGGTCGAAACGGAGCAGCTGTTTGATCTAAGTCCGGACGGACGGTATATTGCTTATTCCGAGTTTTTCGAAAAGGAAGATGGAGCAACAGCTTATACCATTGTAATCTATGACCGTGTCACCAAAAGCAAGGAGAGACTGCCTAAATCATTTAGCGGCTCAGCAACCTCTATTTCCATGAGTGACGACATGCAATGGATCACGTTCTCCTCCACAGCTGACGACATTGTAAGCCAAGATACGAATGAATACGGCGATGTGTTTCTTTATAACCGCTTCAGCGCAGATAAGAAGATTGTACGGATTTCGGTATCGGCTGATGGAATTCAAGGGAATGATTACAGCACAGGATCTGTCATTACTGACAATGGCCGGTATGCTATGTTCCTCTCTTACGCGAATAATTTAACTCCGGAAGCAACTAAAAGTATGGTGAAGCTGTTTATTTATGATACATCAACAGGGAAGCTAGAATATGCCCCTTTCATTAATAATGGACAAGAAAGTATGGTTTGGGATGTGAGTCCTTCTGCGGACGGCAGATACATCGTGTTCACTTCCGCTTGGCAGACGGAAGATATGAGACTGTATTTCATGGATCGGCAAACCGGAAACAGTGAGATCGTAATTTCATTTCCGAGGAATGAAGATATCGGGATAAGAAATCCTCGACTGAGCAGTGATAACCGTTATATAAGCATGAACTATTACAACTATAACCCTGAGAGCAGACCAGGACCTTATGAAGCGTTCGACTCTCAATGGGGCTCCGTTCGTTATGACCTTACTAACAAGGAGTTTAAACGAGTGGGCAATCGAGCAGGATCTACATACGATACTAGTATGTCCGGCAACGGCTCTATTGTGGCATTCACATCCAGCCACTCTGATGTATATGCGGTATGTCTGGAGGCTGAGGAGTTATGCAAAACCAAGCCGCAGCAGGAGGATGAGATACTCAGGCCAGGCTGGTCAGCCACGCCGTCAGTCCATGGCTTGCCTGTCATGGGCGGCAGCTTTACTGTACGTGCTTACAGTCAGGCAGGTAAACAGCTTGAAGCTCTTGTCGACTATAAAGTCGAGAACGGCAGCAGCATAGAAACGAAACAATTGACACTTCCGATGAACGAGACTGTTGGAACTCCAGAGCAATATACGGCCAATGTTCAGATTCCGGCTGGTACGATGGAGCTGTCAGCGATACAAATCAGGTTGAAACAGCAGCCTTCTGTATCTGTCCAGCTTGATTCATTGCCGCAGAAAGTGGCCGGCAGGTTGAAGGTAACGGTAAACTCGGAGTTTTTGGATGCACTTCAAGGAGCTTCGGTGCTGCTTTGGAGTAAAGGGAAAAACGTGGGCAACAGCAGCAAACTGACCAAGCCATCGGGGCAATCCGGGTATTTGGAGGCAGATGTTGATTTGGCCGAAGGTTCCGATTACCGTTTAACGATCGTAGATCCCGCCGGACAGAGCTTGCTTTCACAAGAAGGTGTAGCTGTGGTTAGCGGTAAGGAGATTCGTAAAGAAGTGACGGTAAACCCGCAAGCGGAAGTAAAGGTAAAGCTGCTTTCGGGACAATTAGAGGTTTCCAATCAATATGTTGAATTTTATAATTCGCAGGATCAATTATTATTTACAGGACTAACTGAATATCACGGACATGTAAGTTTGAGAGGGAATTATTATGCAGGCGACATCATTAAAATACGGCCTGCGGTTCGACCGCCTTATGCAGTGCCGCAAACGGCTTCCGTGCGCCTTCAACCGGGTTTAAATGAACAAACTATCCAGATTGAGAAGCTGACTAAAGGAAGCTTGGCTGGGATCGTTACCGACGCCAAAGGAGCTCCTCTAAGTGGAGTGAAGGTGTTACTGCAAGGGAATAATGCCCAATTCGAAGTGGAAACGGACGAATCGGGAACATACGCAATCGAGGCGGATGTAGGGAGCTATGCGAGCAGCGCCCATACAACAAAAGGCATACCGTTGAAAACGTTGGAGATCAGTTACTTTTATGTAGGAGCAGGAGAACAATTAAGGTATAGTCCGATTCTTTATAATAATGATGCCGGTATGTTGACTATTGATGCAAAGATGAAGCCTGTGGATGGAGATTGGCAGACTATCAATATTTCCGATTGGAGAGAGTCTGTTCATTACGGCTTTACAATTGAGGGATCAGGCAAAAATACATTCCATTCAGTCGGTCAGGTAGAAGGAAACCGCGTTAAAGTAAAAGGTTCGGGAGGCTCGGTTGCGAATGTTTGCTTGTCTGGCAATGAGGCTGGACTCTCCAGGTCTTGTGATGAAGTTGTACTGGATGAGCAGGTAAGCGGAACAGCGGAGCTACGATTGGTGGAGAAAGGAAGAATCCAAGGTGCGATTGCCGGAGCAACCTCAACTTCCAATTACCGGGGTGAACTTTATCAAAAGCTGGATGGCGGGTATATGAGTTTCCGTCGTTACATCAATTTGGATCGGAACGGGAATTTCTGGACTTCGGTACCGCAAAGCGGCGATTATAGGATCACCCTTGCAGGAGCTAAAACCAATCTTGAGCCGTGGCAAACTTATTCGATCGATGTCACTGTCAAGGAAGGTGAGCTCAAGGACCTTGGTCCTGTAGCGATCCCACGGTCCGACGATTTATTTCAAGGAAAGAAGGGCAACGGATTAAGTACAGAAGAGCTGAAGGCTATGCCTGGCGATACAGTCACGCTGCGTGGAAGCTACAGCCTTACGGGCATTAACTCCGTGGACGATGCTGTTCTTGCCATAGGGATTCCTGCTGGAACTCAGCTTTTGACGGACAGCGTTATGCTAAACGGTATCCAAGTAACGCCAGCAGTGAATGGTGGGACAGCAGATGTAAGGATAGGAAGTATCGTAAATGGCAAGGAAGGCTCGTTCAGTTATAGACTTAAAATTGACAATACCGCAGCTTTCGATGTGCACGCAATGGTTCGTATAAATTACAAGCGGGCTGGCAAAGCCGCGGATGAGCAACTCGGAGCCTCATTTATAAGAATAGGAGACGTGTCGTTGGAAGCGCCTGAACGGTCTGTGGGGAACTCCATCAAAGTAACTGGGCGTGCTCCGGCTGGACAAAAGGTAACGGTTCATACAGATGAACAGCTAGTCGGATACGCGGAAGCGACACCGGGCGGGATCTGGTATGCCAACATAACCTTACCGACAAAAGCAGTCGATAAAGTATGGGGAGAAAGCAGCAGGTACAGACTGACCGCACAAATTGAATCGCCTCAAGGTATCAAACAATCCCAACCGGTTATTGTATCGGTTGATTCAAATTATGCCGCCATCACGAAGTTCACAATGAGACAAACCGATGGCAGAGTGCTGAGCTTCAACCCAGGCCAAGGAGTCGCCAGATTTCCCTATGTTATTGTTCCGGGCATGACGATGTATTTTTCGATTGACTTTAATCAGCCGCAGAATGTGTCTAACGTTAAAGTTACAGTGGGAACGATAGAGGCGAAGGCAGCCTGGAATGAATCAACCCAAGCCTTCGAAGCGTTGTTCGTTCCGCCCTATTCACTAGGCACGGGCATTTTCGTCACTTATGATGAGAAACCGAAGGAATATCAAACAGGACCGGTTCCTTCCCAATCGGACTGGGAGACTTCACGCAGCAATCTTCCGGATGTTTGGCGCAATGCTACTTACGAAGTTATCGAAGATGAAGAAGTCCCGCAATGGAAAGGGGCTGCCGGTAGCGATGATGGATTCTATCATTCCAAGCCGATGAAAGTGACGTTGGATAATGAAGGGAAGGATACGCTGTTTGTTCGTTGGAAGATGAAGCCGGTTGCTAAGCCGGATCGTGGAAATACGGGACGAATTCCCTATTATGATTATTCGATGGATTGGAATGAAGCGGCTGGCATGATTACCATCAATGCTACAGTGCCTGTATCGCTGTTAAGTCCGCAGCAGCAGAACGAGTTCGCTCAACAATTCGGCTCCAAAGGCAGCCAGGATTATGTCGTTAACTCTCTGCAGTTCATCGTTTCCAATGGAAAAGCTGCAAAAGCACTCCCGATTGGTCCGTTGAACGGTCTAAGGACTTACGTAATGGACGGCCTGTCTTTAGCCAAGTACGCGGACGAATTGATTAAATTTCAGGATTACGTAATCAATAGTGAGTGTCATGTACCGACCGTTAATAATTATATTAAAGCAACCGATCTTCTTTTTGAGCAAGCTTCCAGAAATTTGGTTGTCAAAAATACGATGACGGGTCTAGGATTAATTGCCGGAACGTTAACGTTGGCAATACCGCCTGTAGGTGCTTTTGTGCTGGGAAGTACATTCAAGCTTATCGGTGATATCGGCATGAACAGTTGGAAAGAGAATTTAGACCAATTAAAGGCGGATTTTGAGAAGGACAAAAAATGGCGCGACGACATGGCTGCTGCTGGTGCCATCGATCGCTGCAAGAAGAAAGATGATGACGATAATAAAAAGAAACGTAAAGAAGATGATAAAGTTGCAGAACCGACATGGATTTGGGATCCAAGCGGCTATGTATACGAAACGCTGTCTGAAAACAGAGTGGAAGGTGTGACAGCTACACTGCTGCAGCAGGATGATGACAGCAAGCAGTGGCAAGTATGGGATTCAGCATGGTTTGGCCAGCAAAATCCTCTTGTTACCGACCGTCAAGGCCGGTATGGGTGGGATGTTCCGGAAGGCAAATGGAAGGTGCTCTATGAGAAGGAAGGCTATTTACCTGCAGAAAGCGCGGAGCTAACCGTATTGCCTCCACACTTGGATGTGAATATTCCTATGGTATCGTTGCAGGCTCCACAGGTTACCGTTATAGATGCGGTGTACGGGGATGGGGTTCAAGTGGGCTTTACGAAGTATATGTTAGACGATACTCTAACCGATGCTTCAATCCGAGTGCAGACGGCTGACGGGGACATTATTGCCGGTACAGTCGTTCCTGTCGATCCGAAGACAGATGGCATGCAGCAAACCGTGGCCAAACGATTCCGCTTCATCCCGGATCCCAATGACATTAAGTTCAAACAGGGCAATTCCTACAAGGTTGTCATTGCCGCACAATCGCTAAGCTATGCACAAGTGGCGATGAAAGAGGATTACATTGCGGATGCGGTTGTTGTAAAAGCGGCCAACACAGCCCCAACAGAAGCGACTTCTGGCTTGAGGGCAGCTGGCGGAAGCAGGCAAATAGCGCTGGAATGGCAGGCTATAGACGGAACTGATTTCAAAGCCTATAAGCTTTATTGGCAGCCCAAAGCAGGTGGGGCAGCAGGCTCGAAGGTAATTGCTGCGAATCAAACCTTTGCCGTTCTAGATGGATTGGAGCGCAGCAAAGCCTATGAACTGAAGCTTGTGACGGTTGGCCGCAACGATGTGGAATCTGCCGGTGTAAGGGTAACAGCTGAAACGGCTCAGGAGGAAGCAGTGGTAGTGGATACTACCGCACCTGCTACAGTAATGGGGGCCCGAGTAACGGCCGAGTTGACGGCCCTGACTCTTACATGGGCGGATCCCGCAGATAACGATCTGCGTAAGGTGCTTGTTTCATGGAAGAAGGACGACGATACTGGCTTTAGTATTCCGGAATATGTAGATAAAGGTGTTCAATCGATCCGTATCAGCGGTCTACTCCCAGGTACCGTGTATAAAATCCATTTAACAGCTGCGGATACGTATTGGAATGAATCGGATGTAGTGGAGCTTACAGCCCGTACCATGGATACTATAGCTCCTGGCAATATTACTGCGCCTTCAGGTGTTGGAGGAGCTAAATCTATTGCACTTAGCTGGAATGATCCGTCCGATGTTGATTTTAAGCAAATTCTTGTTTCCTGGAGAAAGCAGGGGACAACTGAGGCGTTTAGCAGTCCGGTTGTTATAGCCAAAGGTGTTAACAGCTACATCATTACAGGGCTCGGTGCGGCAACTGAGTATGAAGTCAAGCTTGTGGCTGTCGATGAGAGCGGCAATCAAGCTTCAGGTGTGACAGTAACCGCGCGTACACTTAGCGAAAATAGTTCAAGCTCCGGACGAGGCGGCGGTGGCGGCAGCGCAGTCCCGGTTGATACGACAAATCCGGGTACAACGGAAAATACAATAATGGTTGATGTTACGGCTGATCCTCAGCAGTGGAAAGGTTTCGACGGCCGTATCGGGTTGGATATTCCTGCGGGTGCATTTGCTAATGGACATAAGCTGACAGTTCAACAGGCCGGTGAAAATGAAATTGCGAAGCCGGAAATGAATAATCAATACAGCGGCGTATTTCGGTTGATGTTGGATTCTGGAAGCTTGGCGGAGCCGCTTAAGCTGACATTGAAATATGATGCCAATAAGCATCGTGACTTTGATGAACGTAAGCTGGGACTGTACCGTCAGGACGAAGCTGATCCAACGAAGTGGCACTATGCGGGTGGAATATTCGATTCCAGATCCAGTTCGATTTCAGCAACGATCGGTCGGCTTGGTACCTATGCGGTCATGGATTATAATAAGTCATTTGCCGATCTCGTCGGACATTGGTCGAAGCGGGATACCGATGTTCTCATATCCCGCCATATTGTTGATGGAATGACGGCAGATGAATTCCAGCCGGATCGTCCGGTCACGAGAGCACAATTTACGAAGCTTCTCGTAGAGATGACTATGTCCCAAGAGATAGTCACTCCTTCTGTCGGAAGCTCTGTCGAACAAGAGTCATTCGCTGATGTACCGGTTGGCGCATGGCACTATCCATACATTACAGCAGCGAAGAAACAAGGACTTGTGCAGGGTGGTGAGGACGGCATGTTCCGTCCCGAAGATCCATTAACAAGAGAAGAGCTTGCAGTACTGGTTGTACGCGCATTAGGTCTTGAGGCGCAAGTGAAGGAGCTCGAAGCATCGGGTTCATTGCCGGGCTTCACTGACGGAAGAGATATCGCATCATGGGCCGCAGCTTATGTCGAGACAGCACGCAGCCACAAGCTGATCGACGGTGTAGCGGATGGTGTATTCGGACCGCAAGCTACGGCATCACGTGCTCAAGGCAGCGTTCTGATCCTACGGGCTATGAGCAAGCTAGGATTGATAGGTCAATAATACATTTCGAACGGAGACATCCTCTTTCTAAAAGGAGATGTCTCCGTTTGTTTATTTTCTTGTCTGCAAGCTGTCTAATAGGTTGCAGTAAAAAAGAAGCCAAGATAAACGGATCTCGTTGTTTATCTTGACTTCTTTCTTCCATATCAAACGTTATTTTCGTGAGACTGTTCTTTATCATCCATAAGTGCAAGCCGATTTAATACAATTTGAACTGCAATGGCATCGTCCAGATAGCCTATCGGAAATACGTAATCAGGTATGATGTCAGTGGATAAAATAAAATAAAGCAAGGCACTTCCGATTATGGCTTGTCTTTCCGATGTAAGCTCACTTTCGCAAAACAATACATACATTTGCCTCAGCCTGTCAATAAAAGGACCGGCACTGTTCACACTTTCCACTTTCGTTCTAAAGTCCTCAAGAATGGTTCTCCGTCCTTCCTCCGTCAACGCATATTGCTCGTATTTGATCAGCTCTTTCCGAACAAGCTCAGTTGTAAACTGAGCATCGAACAGGTTGTAAGAAAGGAGAACCTCGTTGATGCTGTCTACGGATGCATGAAAGTCCGAATGCTGATCAACCTGTCTGGTACCGATGTCATATCCTGCGATCTGAAATAATTGTTCCGTTGAAATGCCAAGATGAACAGCAAAAAGCTGTAAATGGTCCAGTTTGGCGTTTTGCTTCCCGCTAATAATTCGTGAAATTGTTGCTGTATCAATTCCGGTAAGCGAGCTCAATTTACGCATTGACAATGAACGTTCTTTTAGTAATGACTTTAGGGTAGCACCAAGGTCTCTTTGCTTTTGATTCTCATATATCATCTATTATTCACTCCTTGTTAGTTATTGTTGATCAAGGGTGTTGAGTTTTCTCAACAATTCTTGAGATGGATATGCACTTTTTCTCAACATCGTCAATACAATGACAGTAACAATACAGAGGAGTGAACAATTATGGCATGGTTTCTGATTCTGGGTTTTGCGGTTTCATCGAGCCTGGATAATCTTGGTGTTGGCATATCCTATGGAATTAGGGAAATGCGCATCCGTTTTTTATCAAATCTGGTTATGGCTATCATTTGCTTTCTTTTTAGCGAAATAGGGATTTTAGGCGGGCAATGGCTTTCCAATGTTCTGCCAGGAATATTTCCAGTCTTGGTAGGGGCGTTGTTATTATTCATCATAGGAATTCGTATCATTTTATTAGCAGTTCCACGTAAGAAGAAGATATCCCTCACCAATGGCTTGGGACAGTCCGAAAGCAAATCATTAAAGGACATTTTACAAAACCCTGAAACGGCCGATACTGATAAATCTGGAGAAATCGGAATAGGTGAAGCTCTGATTCTCGGTGTCGTACTATCTGCGAATGCTGTCACAAATGGTTTAGGAGCCGGACTGCTTGGATTGTCACCATTGGCGATCTCCTTAACCGCTGCTATCGGCAGTTTCATAACCGTGTGGTTTGGTGTTGCTGTAGGCCGTAAAGTGGCGGGAATTCATATTGGTTCTTTCAACTTGGGCCAATTTGGTACGATGTTGAGCGGCATCATCCTTTTATTAATCGCATGCAATTCATTTTTTAATTGAGGCAAGTTCTGTAGTTACTTGTCTAGATATTTTACGATGCTAGGGTGCTCGTTATGACAAAATAGAAGGTGCTCCTCTTGTGGGCACCTTTTTTATTTCTGGATCATTATAAATACTTTCATGAATTCAATGAGCAACGAGGCCTGCAATTACGAATCCATTTGGCTTGAAGCCTTTTAGATACAATTTGTTTACAAGTTAGAGAAGTTTTATTAACATCTATGATCAAAAATAAAAGATGTTCACAAGGAACAAAGAGCTGGATCAATGATAAGGAGAGAGATGAGCAAATGAGAAGAGCAGTGATTACATTATTGAGTTTTACTTTGGTTATGACTATGGCCGCTTGCAGCAGCAATCCAACTAACAGCAGCGGTGAAAAAGGAGGCAAGGGGAGCGGAAGCTCTGAGATAACGGAACAGCAGAAAGGCGCTCAATCCCAAGCAGACGAAAAGATTTCATCAAGCGGAGCCCAGAATGATCTATCTTCAAAAGATAAAGCATCGCTTGAAGACAAAGCTTCACAATCCGTTGGAGCTGCGACTGAGAGCAAATCGCAACCGGAATTAAAGGGTGAAGCAGCTGAGAACAAACAACAATCTCAAGCTGCAGGTGTAACTAATGAAAGCACGGTCCGAACACCGCAACCTGTAGAAGCAGCGACACCTAATAAGGCTAGACCAATGCCAGCCGTAGAACCTGTACCGGAGAGCAGGCCTCGTCAAGCACAAGTAGTTGAACCTTCAACGGTGGCCAAGCCTCAGCCCCAGGCGTCTAGAGTGGAAGCTGTGACTCCAGAGATCAAGCTGCTGCCAACTTCACCTGGTGACCAGCCTGCACCCGAAGTTAAACCACAGCTACAGCCTTCACAGTAAGAGACTCTCGCCTTTCTGATGAAAATGGAGTAATCTAGAGGTAAATCAGGAGGGAGTGAGTATATTTGGATTTAGGGTTAAAAGGAAAGGTTGCTCTTATTACCGGAGGAAGTAAAGGGATTGGATTTCACACGGCTCTAACATTAGCGAAGGAAGGTGCCAATGTAGCCATTTGCGCCCGCAATGAGGATGATTTGCAGAAAGCTGCCGCGTACATTACCGAGAATACAGGTAAGGAGGCATTGGTTATTCAGGCGGATATGACCTCGCAGGAGGAATGTGAGCGGGCCGTAGCCGAGACTGCAGCTAGGTTTGGCCGATTGGATATTTTGGTCAACAATGCAGGAACCGCTGCCGCTGATTCGTTTGAAAAAGTAGAAACAGGAACATGGACACATGATCTTGACTTGAAATTATTCGGTGCGATCCATTGTTCTCGTGCAGCTATCCCTCATTTTCGTAAAGCAGGTGGAGGGGCTATTGTTAACTTGGCTACTTCTGCAGCCAAAACACCATCGGCCTCATCCTTACCTACTTCTGTAAGCCGTGCTGCCGGTTTGGCGCTTACCAATGCTATGAGCAAAGATTTGGCGGCTGACGGTATAAGAGTTAATGCAGTATGTATAGGTACGATACGTAGTGATCAGATTGAGAAAATGTGGAAGAAGATGGCGCCGGATATGACTTGGGAGCAATTCGCCACGGATCCGAAGCATGCTATTCCGCTTGGTCGAATAGGAAATACAGAGGAAGCGGCTAATGTTATCGCTTTTCTAGTATCTGATGCAGCTTCCTATGTAACAGGAACCTCAGTGAATGTTGATGGAGGAAAAGGCGCGGCTCTTTAAGCTGGATGAATTTATTGCTGGCAGACTTTTCTGCTAGAGGTTACATATAAACAGACAAAAACCTTGCCGTTTGACGACAGGGTTTTTGTCTGTTTATATGTAACAAGCAAGGTAATTAAATCGGCAAGCTTTCTTGGATTGAACAGTTCAAGTACTGCTGATATGATTGAGATAGACCAGACTACCCATTGACATAACCGGGGATTAGATTAAGCTATAGCATACATGGATTGAATTGAAATCAAATAAGCGGTATTTTTATGTATGAGGGGCGAACGTATTATTGAAGACATTAATTATTGCTGAAAAGCCTGATATGGGGCGCAATATTGCGGCCGCTATTGATCCTAAGGCCAAAAATTTCCGGACATATATAGAAGGAGAGCAATACATTATTACATGGGCCATTGGGCATCTGATTGGCTTGGCCGAGCCGGATGCTTATGCCGAGAAGTATAAGAAATGGAATTTTCAAGATTTACCGATCATTCCAGATCACTTCAAGCTGGTGCCCAATGCCAAAACGAAGGATCAATTGAAAGTCATTGCCGATTTGGCCAAGCGCAGTGAAAGGCTTGTTAATGCCTGTGATGCGGGACGAGAGGGGCAGCATATTTTTTCGCTCATTCAGAGGCATTTGAAATTGCCGCAACCGGTAAAAAGGCTGTGGATTTCCGATTTGACACCGGAGACTATTCGCAAAGGCTTTGCCGAGCTTCGGGAAGGTGCGGAGTACGAGAATTTAACTAAAGCGGCCCGTGCCAGGAGCGAAGCAGATTGGCTAATTGGGATGAATGGCTCGCGGGCTTTTACTACCAAGCATCAGGTGCTGCTGTCAGTTGGCCGTGTGCAAACACCGGTACTGGCGATATTGTATGATCGTCAAAAGGAAGTCGAAGCGTTTAGCTCCAACAAATTTTATGATGTAGAAGCGATTTTTACACAAGAAGAAACCGAATATAAAGGGATGTGGCAGGGGGATAGATTGACGGATCCTGAGAAGGCCCAGGCCCTTGTAGATAAATGCAAGAAAAAGCCTGGCACCATCGCCAGCTACGAAGTAAAGGATACGAAGGAATATCCTTTTAAGCTGTATGATTTGACACTTTTGCAGCGGGAAGCGAATGCGAAATTCGGGTTTTCAGCAAAAAAGACGCTGGATGTAGCGCAGGCGTTGTATGAGAAGCATAAAGTTATCAGCTACCCGCGGACCAATTCAAATTACGTTAATGAACAAAACATTCCCGAGATGCATCGAGCGTTGGATCAGCTTCGCGGTACCTCTTATGACGAGCTGGTGGCTGGGGCGGAGAAACGTTTTGTGCATAAAAATAATAAAGCGGTTTGCAATCCGGCCAAGGTCGAAGATCACCATGCTATACTTCCTACGCATAAAAAGGCTGGCGGATTATCGGCGGACGAGCAGCATATTTATGACTTGGTTGTAAGAAGGTTTTTATCCCATTTCTATCCAGCAGCGGAATATAAGGTGCATACCGTACTAACTTCTGTTGAAGAGGAGTCGTTCAAAAGCACGATCAAACAGCTGCTCTCTATCGGATGGAAAGTAATATATGCCGATCAAAAGAAGGATAAGCCTAAAGCAAAGGGCAAGGCTGAAAAAAATGAGGATGATGACCAAGCCGCCGAAGAGGAGATTAGTACGCCCTTTAGCCTGAAGGAAGATGAAGGTGTACAATGCTCTAAAATAGCTGCCAAAGAAAAGGAGACGCAGCCGCCTAAGTCATATACGGAAGGAACTCTGCTGAAAGCTATGGAGGGCGCAGGCAAGCAGGTTGAAGATGAGGAGCTTCGCGATGCGATGAAGGATTCCGGTCTTGGCACACCTGCAACGCGCGCTTCGGTTATCGAGCGGCTCAAGCATGTAGGCTATATTGTGATGCAGGGGAAACGAATTGTCATTACGCAGAAGGGGCGCATGGCAGTGGAGCTGATCCGCCAAGCAGGCGTCGATCTGTTGACATCGCCGGAAATGACCGGCCATTGGGAGCGCAGGCTTAATGAAATTGCGCGTGGTTTGGCTTCGGATGACACGTTCATGGCTAACGTGAAGAAGTTCACGAATCTGATCATCGACAAGGTTCGCATCCAGTCGAGGGCGGCGAAGCAAGCCTTCGAAAGCGAGGCGCAGCCGGCGGCAGCTGCGGCTAAGCGTGCGCCGCGTAAGCGCAGCGCTGCTTCGGGGGATGCCGAAGCAAGCGAGGGCGACGCAGCCGCGCCCGCGAAGCGCACGCGCGCCAAGCGTAGCAGCGAAGCTGCGGAGGCGCCAGCCGCAGCCGTGCGCACGCGGCGAGGCGCCGCTGACGCCGGCGAAGCCGCCACCGCGGCAGCGCCGCAGCTGCGCAGCGCCGGGCGCGTGCCTGAGCCGGGCGGCGCTGCGCGCGTCGGCATCGCGGCCTGCCCGCGGGCGGGCTGCGCGGGCAGGATCATAGCCGGCAAGCGCGGCTATGGCTGTACGGNGGCGCTGCGCGCGTCGGCATCGCGGCCTGCCCGCGGGCGGGCTGCGCGGGCAGGATCATAGCCGGCAAGCGCGGCTATGGCTGTACGGAATACAAAGCCGGCTGCGGCTTTGTAATCTGGAAGGACAGCTTCGGCGCAGACCTGTCGGAGCGAGATGCCCGTCAATTGGTAGAGCAAGGAAGCAGCTCTGCAATGACCTTGACCGACGATGGAGGCGGCGTTGTGCAGGGAAGGCTTATCTTAATAGATAAGAGCACCGGGAAGGTTGCGCTTGAGCAGGCATAAGCGCAGTGATGGACAATCTCTTCATTTAAGATGAAGGTTTCAAATCTATAGCGTTTGATCATAATGAAGGAGGAGGCTAAGCAAAAATGCGTGAAATTCCTGTACCGTATGTTCGGGCGAATCAAGCTGGAATTGTGCTTTTTGTTGTTCTGGCCATCGTATTGCAGCAACCGGTGTTTATCGCCGCAATATGGGCAATTCAAGCAATTGGATTATGGAGAGGCTTTCGAGCTAACTTGATTGTCAGATTGGCAACACCGTTTTTAGCCTCACGTGTGGCAGGAGCCCAAACGGAATCAGCAGAGCTGCTGCGATTTAACAATTCCATTGCCGTTATCCTATTAACCATTTCCTTATTTTGTTTTTGGGTGATTCATTCTGCTGTTGCTGGATACATTGCTGCCGCTATGGTGGCTATTGCCGCACTGATTGCAATTTGTGGCTTCTGTGTCGGCTGTTTTCTTTACTACCAGTTTAAAAAACGTTTGCGTTGAAAATTCACTAATCGGGAAGGATTGACGATCTGATGACATCACCGATTTGTTCTCCAGACCTTTCATCTAGACCATTTACTCTGAAAGTAGAGCGTCTGATGGCTGCGTCGCCTGACGTACTCTTCAAGGCATGGACCAAGCAATTCGACCGTTGGTTTGCAGCACCGGGTTCAGTGATCATGCAGGGTGAAGTCAATACGGTCTTCTTCTTTGAGACCATTTACAAACATGAGGCGCAAAGCGAGGCACAACGTCATCCCCACTATGGAAGATTTCTTAGACTTGAACAAGATCGTCTTGTTGAAATAACATGGGTTACAGGAGCTGGAGGAACAAAGGGAGCTGAGACGGTAGTCACCGTTGAGCTGGAGCCTAATAGCACCGGTACGCTGCTGCGTCTTACACATGCAGGATTCCCGGATGAGGAATCGAGGGACGGTCACGAATATGCTTGGCCGTTTGTGCTTGAGCAATTAGATAAGCAAATGATCGCAAGTACGAAACGAAAATCGTCTTGAATTGATGCTGCCTTTTATGAGAGAAGGAGTTACTTTGCGATTTATTGACCAAACGGCACGAGTAATGATAAACATCATTCGAAGCAAATCGAAGAGTTTATAAAGGAGCACATATTTCATACGACTTACGCTTGGGTTTAAAGTATTTGATCTTTTGATCGAGTACTTTTTTTATTTTCCGAAGGAGGTACAAAGATGGAATGCTTTAAAGAGTTTACCGCCAATGTTAATTGGATTGAGGGTATTGTTCGATTTTTTCGTGATACTGCAATGTAACAAGGTAGTGCTGCTTCATTCGCAATCACCGGTTTATTTTTCAAGAAACTTTCCCAGTGGCTTATAAATCGCGTCCACCATCTGGGTGGGTCCCGGCATGTCCGGATTGAAAACAAGCAGGATGGCAAGCAGCCATCCGATTATCGTTATTGCTGCAAAGGTCACTTTCTCCTTTTTCAGATGTTGATTCATTTTCGGCCATTCATACATAGCAATGAGAACCGCGATGACCGTTATCACCATTATGGTTGCCCATCTCACTTTTTCTTCACCTCTTTTTCTGGTCTAATCGCTCCCTCGGTGGACAAGCCCGGTCGGAGTATTTTCGCTTTCGCTTCAATGTTCACTTCAATTTCAGGGAATATTTCGTCCCAGCGTTCCTTTGCCTCTTCCCATTGCTTCGGGTATTTACGATGAAAAGCGTCTGCAAAACCGAAGATGTCCGCCTTGAACTTTTTTTGTCCTTGATCAAGAGCCATCTTAATGCGCTTTTCGATATCTTCTTTCAAATCATTTTCTATTTTATTTACAAATTTTGGATTCATCAAGTTCAGATTGGTTGTATTTTGGATCACATCGTCTTCCGTTTCAATTCTGACCGTCATGGTCCATTTTTCATCCTTAATTTCCGGAATCAGCTCCGTTTTACTGTGCAGCAATCTCGTGGATACATGACCATCTGCCTCCTTTGGCGTAACGGTAACGATGGCTGATTTGATCTCGTTCCTCAGCCACAGCAATCCCCTGGTCACCTTATCATCGATCCGTCCGACCATTTTATCTTTCTTAAACACGGCAGTTCCAATAATGTAGGGAATCGTTTGTTTTTCCTTCTTATCCGGCATCGGCGGCAATATTTCAACCCAAGGCAGGGCAATTGTACCCGCATCACCTGCCAGCATTTGCGCCAAATCTTTGACCGTTGTTTGCACCCCGATTCGGGTTTTCGCCATTTCCCGAAGCACTTCCGACGAGCTTCGTTCAAGCGGGGGGAACAATCCCATTACAGCCTTTGCTTTTCCTTTGCAGACAAGCACATCAGCGCGTTCGCGGGGTTCCGGATCCCGCATCAAAAAATCAATATGCTCACGAATTCCTTCCTTCGCCATTTTCTCGCCGATGACGAATACTTCGCCATGCCCCCAGAAGATTTTGCGCGGAAGCTTCTCTTGTAGCTTGGCAATCGCATCAGCAATCGTAGTTCCTTCCTCGGATCTTACCAACGTTTGTTCTGTACTGCCACCACCGCCACTGCCACTACCACTACCTGCCATGCCCCCCCCGCCCCCCGACGCTCTCGGAATAAACACTTGAACGGAAAGTTCGATGGTCTTATCATCCTTTTTATCAATCCCTGTTGCCAAAACCAGTGCCAAATCATTGACTTCTGTTCTGTCCCAGCAGCCAGTGAGCATCATCAGGATGATTAAGAGCGAAACTATGAGGAGCACTTTTCTTGAAAAAGAGGCATTCATCTTTTAGCTCTCCCTTTTTTATTGAATTTATTTTGTATGGAAGCGATGAATAATAGTAACGTTGGAACGGCTAATTACATGGATAATATATAAAAGGTTATGGACGTAACTTATGCAACTGGTAGGCTTAAACACGACAAGAAATCCAACCCTTGGTTGGACCTCGGATCTACCAACTGGTTACCGGTGCTAGTTAGCTCTTTTTCTGTTGAACTTTTGTTGTACGAAAACGATGAGTAACAGCAACATTGGAATAACTGCTTTTATAGAGATAAGATAAAAAAATGCTGACGTACGGAAAAAATAGGACAGCTCCTGCAAGTTGGGTGCTACCCAAATACTGATTGGCACCAATAGAAAACCGAGTGGAAATACAATCGGTCGGTAGTCGGACAGATTCAACCATTGCGAGGTGATAAGAACAAGCACATAATAAAACATTGAAATTTTAACAAACGCACCCAGCACCCAAAACGCCATCACGAGCGACTCCATATGTTCAAGAAAGTCGGCAAGGCTGATGTATCGTGCCGCGATCATCACCGGATAATTGAAACTACCTATAATTGTTCCGAATAAGAAAAGAGCTACAATACTTGTAACCACCATAGTAAGCATCACTGCAAACACCGAAATCATTCCCCACTTCATTCCTTTTTCCCGATCGGTCAAGAATGGGAGCAGGAAAGTAATGTCAATGAATTCAACGAACCAGCTTTGTGCTGGAATAGAACCCATGAGGGAGGGTTTAATTCCCTTCTCCATCACCGGAAACATATGGTTCGGTTTCAGGTCCGGAATGAGCAGAATACACATCAATAGGAGAAAAATAATGATAACCGGAACGAACATCTGGGCGGACCTTCCCAGCACTTCTACACCGCCCCGCACAGCAAAAGCGCAGACCAGTACCATACTACTTGTGACCACGACGATCGGGGTTTCAGGAAGAAAAGTACCAACTAGGAACTCCCCGTATTGCCTGATGACGAAACCATTATCATGCACATAGACGAAAAAGTAGACGAACCCAAGAATCTTTCCTGGGATCTGACCGAGGATATGTCCACTGTATCCGATGATGCTCTCCTTCGGGTACAGCTTATTCAACTGATAGGCGATAAACACCATAAGAATCCCCATTAAAGAAGCCCAAATTGGCGATAGCCACATATCTCGCCCGGCATGTGTCGCCATGATCGTCGGCACCGAGATAATAGCTGTTGCGATTATCGTCGGATACATCATGATCGCCATCTGGAATGCGGAAATTTTGCCTTTTTCGATCATCTTTTTTTCAACCCCTAAGTTAATCTGAATCCCAGCAAACGAGACGTGGTCATCCCTTTTGTTTCCCTTTTTTCTGTTGAGCTTTTTTTTGTGCGAAAGAGCTGAATAACAGCAACAGGGGGATAACGGTTTGTATGGATATTAAATAAAGTGCGCCTGAAGTACTGAGAAAATGGGTCAGTTCCTGCAGGTTGGGTGCTACCCAGAGGCTGAACAGGACCAACAAAAAACCGACTGGAAATACGATTGGTCGATAGTTGGGGAGATTCAACCATTGTGAGGTGCCAAGAACAAGCGCATAATAGAACACTGAGATTTTGACGAACGCACTCGTCACCCAAATTGCCATTACGATCGACTCCAAATGTTCAAAAAAGTCAGCAAGGCTGATATACCTTGCCGCAGTTATCACCGGATAAACCAAAGCGCCTGTAACTCCTCCGAATAAAAAGAGTATGGCAAAATTGGTAAGCACCATGAGAAGCATTACAGTAACCACCGAGATCATTCCCCATTTCATTCCTTTTTCCTGGTCAGAGAGAAATGGGAGCAGGAAAGAGATGAGCATGAATTCACTGAACCAGCCCTGCGGTACAACAGAACCTAGAAAAGAGGGTTTCAGTCCATGCTCCATCATCGGAAACATATTTTTCGGATCTAAGTCCGGAATGAGCAGAACAATAAGTAATAAAAAAAGAATCGTCACACCTGGCATGAAAAACTGGGCACACCTTCCCAATACTTCCACGCCGCCCCGTACCGCGAAAGCACAAACCAGAACCATACTTCCCAGAACCATGACCATTGGGGTTTGAAAAAGAGTCGTGCTCACGATGAGCTCTCCATATTCTCTGATAATGATGCCATTAATGTGCAGATAAAAAACCAAGTAGATAAATCCGATGAGCTTTCCCGGAATCCGGCCGAGGATATGTTCACTGTATTCAACGATGCTCTCCTTCGGGTAGAGCTTATTCAACTGATAGACGATATACACGATCAGAAATCCGATAGAAGAAGCCCAAATCGGTGATAGCCACAGATCCCTCTCCGAATGTTTTGCCGTGATAGACGGCACCATGAGAAGAGCTGTTGCCAGTACTGTCGGATACATCATAATACCCATCTGGAATGCGGAGATTCTCCCTTTTTCAATCATCCTTTTTCATCCCCTTTGGTCGGATCCGGTTTCTGCCCGGGAGATTGCCGATACTTGTTACCTTCTCCTGTTAAGTGCGGACGGGTGTTTAGCATCCATAACGGAGCACGAATCAGCACATCTTTCATATCGCGGCCTTTCATCGGGGCTAACGGACTCAGATACGGAACACCAAAAGAACGCAGCAAACAAAGATGAATGACGATTACAATGACCCCGAGCATCAGGCCAAGCAATCCCAGCACACCCGCAAGGAGCATAATGGGGAAACGCAGCATCCTTAATGCGATTCCTGCTGTGTAGTGAGGGATCATGAAGGAGGCGGTCCCGGTAATTGCTACCACCATGACCATCGGCGATGAAACGAGACCGGCTGAGGTTGCCGCTTGACCGATAACAAGGGCGCCAACGATGCTAACGGCTGCGCCAATTTGCTTGGGGATTCTGGCACCTGCTTCACGCAGAGCCTCAAAAGTAATCTCCATCAGCAAAGCCTCAACGAGTGCCGGAAATGGAATCTCTTCCCGTGACTTTGCAATGCTGAGCAGGAGAGTGGTCGGAACCATCTCTTGATGGTACGTAAGGATAGCAACATAAGCCGAAGGAACCAGTATGGCAACTAAAAAGAACAAGTAACGCAACCAACGAATAGCGGTCCCAATCATGAATCTTTGGTAATAATCATCAGGTGTTTGCATTAACGAAAAGAGGGTAGTCGGTGCAACCAGGATAAAGGGAGTACCGTCCACCAAAATGACTACTCGACCTTCCAGTAAGCCCGCAGTGGCTACATCAGGCCGTTCTGACGTCAGGAGCTGAGGAAAAGGGGAATAAGGATTATCCTCAATCAGTTCCTCAATATACCCGCTTTCGAGCACACCATCGATATCAATTTGCTGCAGCCGATTCGTAACTTCTTCGATCAACGTATAGTCTGCAATTCCCTCTATATAGGCAATGACGACCTGTGTTTGGGAATAGCGACCGATTTTCAACGATTTCATTTTTAGCATCGGACTCTTAATCTTTCTTCTTAAGAGAGAGGTATTAACCGCTAAGGTTTCCGTGAACCCTTCGCGTGGTCCCCGAACGGACGATTCGGCCATCGGCTCTTCAACCCCGCGCTTTTCCCACTTGGCCAAACCTAAAGCGATACCCTGCTGTTCCTGATCGACGAGGAGCACTGGGTTTCCGTTTGAAATTTGTTCAATCACATCGACAACCGTTTTTACTTCCTTCTTGTTGGAAACAGAAATCTTCGTTCGAAGAATCATATTCGTATTGCCTTGTTCCGCGGTTATCTCCTGCATGAGCGGGGCAAGTACATGCTGATCGATCAAATCTATGTTGGATAGACCTTCTATATAAATAAGTACTGCTTTTGTTTTCCCCGCGATCAAAAAGTTGTGGATGATGACATCCGTACAATTCGCATAGATGGAATACAAAACTTGCAAGTTTTCATTCAAATCCGTGGAGAGAATTATTTGTTCTTGGCTAGAGGCCTGTAGTTCGTTATTCGATGGTTTATGCGAACTAGATCTCAATAGACTTTTTATTAATGTATTGACAAAGCGCATGGCTTATCCCCTTACCTCATTTCAATCCATTTTCACCCAAATACGCATCTTCTATAACCTCCTGAACTTAACTTTTTATTAATGATACTCCTGAATTTTATTGTAAATTATGGGAATACTCTTAAAATTATCCTGGAGAGGAGGTGAGAAAGTTGAATGAGAAAGGTAAAATATCCGGTTAAGAGACGATTGTTGAATACAGTCAACACATTATCGGGGTGATACCTGGAAAAATCCTCGGAATCATATTTCTATTATTTTATTTGCATATAAATGGCACGATTATTAGGGAGTACGGGGAATTTATTAGTTCTTCTTTTCTTGTTAAAACCCCGATGGTGGTGATTTTAGGAGGTATGGTTTTAGTCTGTTCCTTCGCAGTACGAGGCGGTTTAGAAGTGATTGCAAGGTGTGCTGAACTCGTAGAACAATTTCTTTTTATACCCTTGGCAGCAACCATCATGATGCTTATTCCTGATTTGAAAATAAAAAACATGTTACCTGTTATGGAGCATGGCATCATGCCTTCCATCAAGGGGGCGATTTTATCAAGCAGCTTTTACAGTGATTTTCTGCTTATCACATTCTTACTACCCTTTTTAAATGATCAAAATAGAGGTATAAAATGGGGGTTATATGCTGTGCATCTTGTAGTCCCTACTTTTATACTGTTCGATATTATCCCTCTTTTATTATTCGGTGGAATTACTGGTAGTATAACTTACCCAATGGTAAGTGCTATACGGTATATAAGTACTGCCCAATTTTTTGAACATCTTGAGGCGATTGTAATGGCTATTTATGTTGGAGGTATATTTATAAAAATTTCAGTATCCTTTTATGCCGTCACTCTCGGGACCGCCCAATGGTTAAATATTTCTGAGTACCGTCCTATTGTATTACCCATTGGCTTTTTGCTGATAGTGATCAGTATTTGGTCTGCCGCTAGTTTACAGGAATTAGCATGTTTTTCCGCAACAACAAGTCCTTTTTACATGCTTTCCGTACAAACGATGGTGCCGTTATTGTTACTAACAACTGCTCTGATACAAAAAAAGAATAAGCATGGGTTATGAACGTCAAATCCTCAACTTTTTTCGTCCCATAGCGATTACCTTTACAGGCTATGCTTGGCCACATTGCTCCCAATTATGGAGACAATTATTTATGATTTGAGTGATGTGAGTTAGACAAACAACCGAATTCGGTTGAAAATGGTGGCATTTAACTGTGTTATTGCAGCCAAATCCGCTGTTTACAGTTGCGCGCAATGAAAGCGGAACGTGAATGCCTTATTTGTATGAAAAGACCCTCCATCGTAGCAGCTACGGAACGACGATGCCTTATTCTGCTATTTTTAGCTTTATAGACCCTGATTTGCTGAAATATGGTACTGTTTGTTCCGCTAAGGTCACGTTTCCATGCCAAAAACCAAAAATAGCGCATCGTCGTTCCGCCTACAGACGGCTCCCCGGTTCCTTTTCAGCCTATAAAGGAGTCACCTAGGAATCCTCAGCGGCTTCTACCGCAATATAACAAGGCTGTGCTGCCTCATTGGCATGTTTACTTGGAAATAACCATAAATTCGGCGTATCCTCAATATTAGAGATAGAAAGCTGAAATCTCTCAGGGGGGAAATGACTGCTGCGCAGCAGTATGTTGCTTCCATCAACTCGGATTACTTCAACAGGCAGTGCGTTATCTGGCTTCCCGTTGCGAATAATTTGAACAGCTTTTACTGTATCTGAAACTTTAACGCGCTTTTGAAAATAAATGATAATTTGCTCTGCTCCAATACGTTTGGCACATAATGGAACGGGAGCCTCGTCATACATATATTTGCCCAAATGATATTCGTAAGCAGTCCACGTTGAATAACCCAGCTTGACTGCATTGGAGGCAAAATCATTTAACCAGGTCCGACTGCGCCTCATTCGTTGAAGAGAGCCAATATCTGCCTGCACCCCAATCGGAATATGCGGATGAATGGCTCTAATTTTCGCGGCAAACGGCTCGTAATGCTTGCAGTAATCGGGTTTAAGAAACGGTCGCATCCAATCCGGCCAATGGGTTTGAATAAAATGTACATCAGGTCTTACCGTTGAGATCATTGCTGCAGCATCAAGTCCCTGAAATTCCCGCAGCTTTTCGACCGAATCAGGACCAGCGTGAATACCAAGTGACCAGGTTGCAATTCTAATGTCGGGGCGGGCCTCGCGAGCTCCACCTGGAGCATTAAATAGCTCAAACAAGAATCGGTTTACAGTCCAAACTCTGAATTCGATCCATTGACGATACAGAATGGGATTGTTTTTATAATAATTCGGATTGGAGCGATGTTTGAAATCCGGTATCTCGGAGCCATATTGCTGTTTAAAAGCGGCTCTGGCGTAGGGACCCACGTCTCCGTAAACTCCGTTGGCAAGGCCGTTCCACTCAGGAAAATAAGGCTCCGCCACTTCCAGGCCATCAAAGGGATACTTCCGTATCAGCTCTGCAAGAGCCAGTTTCTTCCAAGCAGTATATTTATAGCTGAATGGTGAAAAGCGGAAGTAGCCATCGTTTACAGGCTTAAGCAGCGCCATCTGCCAGTCCGGCCAGTCCTTTGGCAAATGATCAGTTGTATAAGCGCCATTGCCTAATACCATCGCCCACACAGCCATACCTCTATTTTGCAGCTGTTCAATCAGCTTCTGATTTACCTTCGTCTCATCGGTCACAAAGTAATGGATTACCCGGTACCCTGCGAGCTCCAGCTCATCAGCAATGCTTTGCTCAGAACGGTTTAGATAATAGGGGAACGACGGGTCGATTTGAATTGAGGGTCCTAGAAGACGGTTCATGGTATCCTCCTGCAATAGTTCATTAATAAAAGCCATTAGAGTTAAAATGCGGCCACCACTATGCATTTATGTTGTATTGTATCAAATTAGAAGGCTGCTGTTTGAATTGAGTATATAATTGTAATAATTACTTTTAAATTGACATTTGATCAACACATGACTACAATTTTCTACATATAAGTTATTGTAAATATATGAAGAAGTAAGTTTTGCTAAAAAAGCAAAACTCCAAGGAGAGGACCACAATGAAACAAGCTGTACCTGTGCATATTTTATCCGGTTTCTTGGGAAGCGGCAAAACAACTTTGCTAACACAAGCGCTGGATTACTACAAGCAAAGCGGTAAAAAGCCGGCTGTACTTATGAATGAGCTGGGTGATGTGAATCTGGATGGAATGCTTGTTGAAGAAGGCGTTCCTATGACAGAAATGCTGAGCGGCTGTATTTGCTGCACGATTCGCGGTGACTTGGGGCTGGAACTGAGAGAATTGATTCAGGAGAATTCACCTGATGTTATTTTTGTTGAATGTACCGGAGCTGCAAATCCTATGGAAATGTTGGATGGGGTCACCGATGCTTCTTTGCTGACTGAGCTTGAACTCAAATCTGTGATTACCGTAGTGGATGCAGCTCAACTACTGGAGCAGCACCGGAAGGGTGCCGGGAAAACATACCGGCTGATGCAGGAGCAGATTCGCTGTGCCACTCATCTTATTTTAAATAAAACAGACTTGATAGCTCCGGCAGATCTAGGCGAGCTCGAAATTGTGATCCGCGGATGGAACGCTGTCGCTCCAATTACTGCAACGGTACGCTGCCATATCGATTTGACATTGTTCGACCGATTGGAGGGGGAGCCGGGAGATCTTGTTAATCGTTCCAGTAATCTGGATCATTCAGAGTCAGACCACACAACCTGCTCCCACGATCATGAACATGGAGCGGTATGTACAGATCCTGGCCACCATCATGAACATGAGGGAGATAGTCATGTAAACCACAAGGAAGCCGTGACGCATCATTCTCACGATCATGTTATGGTGTATACTCACTATTTTAAAGCCCCTATAGATAGTGAACTGTTTGAAGCACTTGTTGGAAGGCTTCCTGCCAATGTATATCGTGCCAAAGGAATATTGCGCTTCTCAGATACAACAAGTCCATTTATGTTTCAATATGCTTACCGTGAAATGGATTTCGTTAAAATAACGCCTAAGGAAGAGCTCCCTAGCGTGGCTGTTTTTATTGGAGAGCATTTCTCCAAACAGCAGCTGGCATTGGAGTTAGAGGCTCTGGAGAAGGCGGTTGTAGAGCAAAAAGATTGACTCTCATACCTAGATAGGGCATTATTAAACTAAAGAATGCATAAATTGAGGGATAAATGATGGAAAATCATAGTCATAATCATGAGCAGAGTATACAAGAAACCGTTCAAGATATGGTCAAAGCAATGGCATCCAAAGGGTGGAGAATAACCGATCAGCGCAAAAGCCTGGCAACCCTCTTTGCAGAAGCCGAAGGGTACTTGTCACCCAAAGACGTATATGATTCGATGCGCCCCAAATATCCGGGAGTCAGCTTTGATACTGTGTACCGTAACTTGCGGCTTCTGAGTGAAATGGGTGTGCTGGAGCAGTTTTATTTGAATGATGGACTTAAGTTCCGCGCAAGATGTCAATCTCACCATCATCATCATATGATCTGTATTCAATGTGAAAAAACGGTTACTTTTGAATTTTGTCCAATGAAGCATGTGCCCCATCTGCCTGAAGATTTTGAAATCATGAATCATCGGTTTGAAATTTTTGGTTATTGCAGTGATTGCTCGAAACAGCCTCATCCTGCAAATAACTAGAGCAAAATGGTGAGAACCAAGGCCTCCGTCAGGAGGCCTTTTTTAAATTATTTGAAGTATAAAAATTTTTAGCAGCACTAAAGTATGTAGAATGATTGACACCTACCTACCTTACATAGATTAAAATATCGTTAAAGCTCAGGATCTTTAATGTACTAACCACGATCAAGGGAAAGGATTCTTATTATTTGGACAGGTGCGAACCCTGGTAAGAGCCTAGAAGGATTGAACGGAACAGTGAGTTCCTTTATTTGATTCCATGCTTCAAATAGAAGGCGATAGCGGAAGACCAACTTCCGTTATTCGGATTAAATGGGGTCAATACACGCAAAAACAGAGAGATAACGGAACTAGCGGTTCCTTTATCTCTCTGTTTTTTGATCTTTCCAGGTGATAACGGAACAAGTAGTTCCGCTGATGTGAATAAAATCTGCAGCTCCTGGCACAAAGCTTTTTTTACATCGCTTAAATGAGTTAAAGCACAGAGTAGAACTAAAGAGGGAATGGGTGTGGAGTGGGGGAGCGATAGCGTCCGCCCTGCTCATCTTCGGAGACTGCTCGGGTATGCAACCTACCTATGAAGCTCGTGTTCCAACCGGTGCAAGCCTGCAATTCAAAGGAACATGACTTCAACAGCGGCTTAAATCCTTACCATACATCTCTCCAAATGCAACAAACATAGAGCGTATTACAAGGACGCAACAAGACGTTGTGTAGATTGTAATTTATTACAAAAAAACGATTGACACCTTTCGAAGGCGATGATAATATACTGTTTATAAAACATAGTAAACACATCGGAATAAGATTAAATCAACCGGACCACCGGAGATCAAACCAGGGATAACATCCTGATTATCGGATGCGAGTACTAGTTATCATGAGAACCGTATATTTGAGGGGAGAAATATTACATGTCAAATACAAGCCTATTGAATTGGAAAAAGTGGTCCGTGCTTAGTCTCGTTAGTTTATCCTTATTAGGTCTATCCGCATGCAGCGGTGGAACAACTGCACCGGCAGCATCCGGAACAACTTCGGGTGCCGCTCCTGACGCTAAGCCTGCGACGGCTGCTGCAAAGCCTCCAGTTGAACTACTCAATGTATCTTACGATCCTACTCGTGAATTATACCAAGAATACAATAAAGCATTCTCCGCCTACTGGAAGGATAAAACAGGTCAAACCGTTACGATAAAAGCGTCTCATGGCGGTTCCGGTAAGCAGGGCCGTTCAATCATCGATGGTCTAGAGGCTGATGTTGCTACTTTGGCGCTTGCCTATGACATTGATGCGATTGAACAAGCGGGATTAATCCAAAAGGATTGGCAAAAGAAATTGAAGCAGAATAGTACACCATACACATCCACAATCGTTTTTCTAGTTAAAAAAGGAAATCCTAAAGGCATCAAAGACTGGGATGATTTAATTAAACCAGGCGTGCAAGTAATTACTCCGAATCCAAAAACATCAGGCGGAGCTCGTTGGAACTACATAGCGGCTTGGGGCTATGCTGATCAAAAGTTTGGAAAAGATGAAGCAAAGTCGAAAGATTTTGTCACTAAGCTTTTCAAAAATGTACCTGTACTTGATTCCGGGGCTCGTGACTCCACAACAACATTCGTACAGCGAGGTATCGGTGATGTTCTAATTGCGTGGGAGAATGAAGCTTACCTGTCTATCAATGAATTCGGTAAAGACAAATATGAAATTGTAACTCCATCCTTAAGTGTATTGGCAGAACCACCGGTTGCTATTGTTGATAAGGTAGTTGATAAAAAAGGTACACGTGAAGTAGCGCAAGCCTACCTTGAGTACCTGTACACAGAAGAAGGCCAAACGATTGCTGCAAAAAATTATTACCGTCCGCGTTTGGAATCGGTAGCCAAAAAATATGAAAGCCAGTTTGGTAAAGTAAACCTGTTTACGATTGATGATTTCGGCGGTTGGACAAAAACGCAAAAAACACATTTCAGCGATGGCGGAGTGTTCGATCAAATTTATAAACCTTAAGAGTCAGAGGAGAGAAATCCATGGCAAAGGCTTGGAAAGAGCGCAGCATTTTACCCGGATTTGGTTTGACAATGGGCTTTACCGTGTTGTATCTCAGCTTAATTGTCCTGTTTCCGTTATCCGCCATTTTTATTAAAACCTCGGGACTTACGTGGGCTCAATTCTGGCATACAATCACCGATACCCGTGTAATTGCGTCGTACAAAATCAGCTTCGGTACGGCGCTCGGTGCAGCATTAGTAAATACAGTGTTTGGATTTATCGTGGCTTGGGTTTTGGCGAGATATACGTTTCCGGGTAGACGCTTTATTGATGCGCTAGTGGATCTTCCTTTTGCGCTTCCGACAGCCGTTGCAGGTATCGCCTTAACGACCATATATTCGAAGAATGGATGGATAGGCAGCTTTCTTGAACCACTTGGTATCAAGGTTGCCTATACTCCGCTCGGTATCATGCTGGCACTGACTTTTATTGGTATTCCGTTTGTAGTACGGACGCTGCAGCCGGTTGTACAGGAGCTGGAGAAAGAGATCGAGGAAGCGGCAGTCAGTCTCGGTGCACAGCGCTTGCGAACTTTTGTCCGAGTAATCTTTCCCCAGCTGCTGCCAGCCTTGCTGACAGGATTTACGCTTGCTTTTGCCAGAGCGGTAGGTGAATATGGCTCCGTTGTATTCATATCCGGCAATATGCCAATGAAAACAGAGATTGCCCCGCTGCTTATAATGACAAAGCTTGAGCAATACGATTATGCCGGTGCTACAGCGATTGCGCTTGTCATGCTCGTGATTTCATTCCTCATGTTGCTGGTTATCAATTACTTGCAGTGGCGTGCCAATCGATTCAATGCATCCGTATAGCATATGCTTACTTAGTAAGCTTCGCTAGAGTGAAATTCAGTAAATGCTAAACGCTAAGGAAGTAAACTTTCCTATGGAAAGTTCTCAGGAGGATCCTCAATGGCCGGATATGTGGCGACCGTGAAAGCAGGTTCGGTAGCGGTAGATAGACCCAAACATATTACTGAACCGACGGTAGTAAAATGGATTTTAATAAGCATAGCCTTACTTTTTCTTGGATTATTATTGGTGCTGCCTTTAGTTTCCATCTTTGTGGAGGCATTCAGGAAAGGTACTGAAATTTATTTTAAGGCGTTAGTTGAACCGGATGCTGCATCAGCAATAAGGCTTACCTTGTTAACAGCAGCCATTGCTGTACCACTGAATGTAGTGTTTGGAGTTTGTGCAGCATGGGCTATCACGAAGTTCAAGTTTAAAGGAAAAAATTTGCTGATTACTTTGATTGATCTGCCTTTTGCCGTATCACCTGTTATATCCGGTCTTGTATATGTTCTGTTATTTGGTGCAAGAGGCTGGTTCGGTCCTTGGCTTGGAGAGCATGATATCAAAATAATTTTTGCTTTACCGGGAATCGTGTTGGCTACGGTGTTCGTTACCTTTCCTTTTGTTGCAAGAGAGCTTCTGCCTTTAATGCAGGCACAGGGAGTACAAGAAGAGGAAGCTGCCGTAACTTTGGGGGCCAAAGGCTGGAGAATTTTCTGGAAGGTAACTTTGCCTAATATCAAATGGGGTTTATTGTACGGAATCATCCTTTGTAATGCGAGAGCGATGGGTGAGTTTGGAGCTGTATCGGTCGTATCTGGGCACATTAGAGGTTCAACGAACACGATGCCGCTGCACATTCAGATTTTGTATAACGAATATAATTTTGCAGGTGCATTTGCCATTGCTTCTCTTTTGGTTTTACTGGCTGTAGTTACGCTGATTGTAAAGAGTCTTATTGAGTGGAAGCATGAAAGACAGCAGCACCAGTTGGAAGGGGAGTAAGGGAGCATGCATATTATAGCCAAACACTTGATGAAAAGCTTTGGCAGCTTTCAAGCTACCAAAGATGTAAGCTTCGAGATTGAAAAAGGTAAACTTATCGGTTTGCTTGGACCGAGCGGTGGCGGTAAAACAACCATTTTACGCATGTTGGCCGGGCTGGAGGATGCGGATTCTGGAGAGATTTTATTTCATGGAAATAAAGTGAACCACTTACCGCCGCAGCAGCGTGGAATCGGGTTCGTATTCCAGAACTATGCGCTCTTCAGGCATATGAGTGTTTACGATAATATTGCGTTTGGGTTAACGGTTCAAAAGCGTTCCAAGCAGGAAATTAAATCACGTGTCAGTGAATTGATTGAGCTTACGGGATTGAAGGGCTTGGAGAAGAGGCTGCCGCATCAGCTGTCCGGCGGTCAACGTCAGAGGGTAGCTTTTGCCAGAGCGATTGCTCCTGAGCCGCAGCTGCTGCTGCTCGATGAACCTTTTGCCGCTATTGATGCCAAGGTCCGCAAGGAGCTGCGCACATGGTTGAAGGAAATGATAAACCGGGTAGGAATCACCACAATATTTGTTACACATGATCAAGAGGAAGCGGTCGAGGTGGCCGATGAGATTATGATCATTAACCAAGGAATTCTTGAGCAGAAAGGATCGCCGATTGAGATTTATCAGCATCCCGAGACGCCTTTTGTAGCAAGCTTTATTGGGGAATCAAACCAGATAGAACGAATTTCAGATTTTAGAGGCTTTGAACAAACCGAACATTTTAATTCCAAAGCTATCATTCGTCCAGAATTTGTGGAAATTGGGTACAAAAATGAAATAGCCTATCTATCGGCTGCTGAGATCGGTACAGTGAAGAACATCTATTTCCGGGGGACGAATTGGCAGGTAGAGGTTGAAGTCAAAGGGCAAAAGCTGTACGCATACCGTTCATTGGAATTGGAAACGTTAAAGCTGTCTGATCCCGTATATGTGTTAATCCATCGTGTTTACCTGTTCAATGGTCAGAATCACCGAACGATAGAAAATGGCCTGAAAATTGATCCATTACCTGTGCACATATAAACTTTGCTTATGATGCAGGCTTGCTCTGGCAAAACTTAGACGCCGCTCCTGTGGCAAGCTTGCTTCAAAGCTCTCAGAAAGGAAGAGTTGCTATGGAACACCAGATTACGATAAAAAGCGATGATGCCGAACTTGCTGCGACTCTGCATTATCCCACATCCACGGGCTCTAAAAACCCAATCATTATTATAGCGCATGGCTTTGTCGGGAATAGAATTGGCGTGGACCGGTTGTTTATTAAATCAGCACGTGAATTTAGTGAGCAAGGCTATATGGTTCTACGCTTCGATTTTGCAGGCTGCGGAGAGAGTACTGGAGACTACGGTTCTGGTGGACTTGATGCATTGATTGATCAAACGAGAAGTGTGATCGACTATGCGTTAGGAATAGATTGCGTGGATCCTGCTCGTGTTATTTTGCTTGGTCATAGTCTGGGTGGTGCTGTAGCCATTCTAACTGCTGCGCGTGACAAAAGAGTCAAAACATTAGTACTTTGGTCGGCAGTTGCCCATCCATTTAATGATATTGTTAAAATTACCGGGAAAAAGCTATATGAGGATGCTGTACAATTCGGAAACGCTGATTACTTGGGATATTCATTTAAGCCGTCCTTTTTCGAATCATTGCCAAGACATCAGCCTTTTGAGCAAACGAGAAGGTTTAGCGGGGATGTCCTGCTTGTGCATGGTACGAATGATGACGTGATTCCTGTCGATTATTGCTTCTTGTATCAAAAGCTTTTTTGGATGAGATCGCAAGGGCAGTGCGACAAAGAAATCATTTTCCAAGCGGATCATACGTTTTCGACAAATCAATCTTATCAACAATTAATTGGAACAACAAAAAATTGGCTGAATTCATTAGAAAAGCAAAAGAGCGAGTGGCATGATTGGACGATATAGTTTTTAAAGGAATGAAGTTAAATTTTTTTAAATCTTAATCCGAGTATACACATAGGAAATATGAAAGCGTGGAGGGATCAATATGGCCAAACCATTAGAAGTAGATGAAATTTGGACAAAGAGAATTCTTAGCTCAGTGAATGGCTTAGAATACGGTACGGTTCAAATAGTTGTTCATGATGGAAGAATTGTCCAAATTGAACGTACTGAACGCAAGCGGTTTGAATCGGAGGTTGCGTTGCGTGACCGTGATTCTTTGGACGGCAAACAAGTGAAATCGAAGTAAAACTATAAATCATAATGGAGTGTTGTCAAATGGCTCGTATTGTTATTATTTCCGGCAGTCCTTCGGCTTCTTCAAGACTTCAAGGTGTATTGGATTTTGTCCAGCAAGCGGGTGTTCAAGCAGGTTTGGATGTTGAATGGGTGCAGGTCAGAGACTTGGCTCCAGAGGATTTAGTATATTCCCGCTTCGATAGCCCTGCTATTATTGAAGCTAATCGTGTAATTGCCGAAGCGGACGCGGTAGTAGTTGCGTCACCTATTTACAAAGCTTCCTACACAGGCGTTCTCAAGAGCTTTCTAGATCTGATTCCCCAAAAAGGTTTGGAAGGGAAGGTAGTTCTTCCTCTTGCGATTGGCGGAACGATAGCTCATTTGTTGGCGATAGACCATGCATTTAAACCCGTATTATCGGCATTAGGTGCACATCATATTTTGTCCGGAGCTTTTATTCTGGATACACAGGTGCAGCGTTTGGAAAATGGCAGCTTCCAGCTTAATGAGGAGATTGCACAAAGACTGTCACAAGTAGTAGAAACATTTATTCAAGAAGCTTCATGGCGTGCAGAAAGGAATCAAACTACCGGCCTATCCCAAGACGTTGCGCTTACATAGGGAAGGTCGGGGAAGCCGAATAAGGAATTTTAAATAGATTATTGTTATATAAACTGACCGTCTCAACGGAGGTTCTGTATAGCTGGAGCTTGCTCTGGCTTTATAGGACTTTTTTTTATACTATCAGAATTTATAGTTTCAGCGGGGCTAATATTCTGAGACTACTTTAAGGAGCTGATGCAATTGATTCCAAATAATAACGTGGATCCGGCATTATCAGAGTCAGAAGTACAGCATTTGCCTGATATTCAGTTCGTCAATTACTGTTACCAAACATTCGGCCTAAACAGAGGGATCTACAATACAATTGATCAATGGTTATACGATTTTGGATTCAGAGATATAGTGGGCCGGCGTGAATTGACGATTGCTTTTTTGAATGATGTTCAGAAAAAGAACGGGAAAGAGCGAACAGGTACTATTTTACGTTTTGGAAAAGGAGGCTTGACCAAACAGCTGTATGATTTTATCCATTTTCCTCAGCGCATTTTTTTTAAGGATTAATCCGACAAAACATATATGAATAAAAGGAGCGGTTCGTATGAGCAAAAATGGTAATGGCAATGTTGAATTTGGATGGTTTATTCCTACAACGGGTGATGGCAAATACATTGGGGTAAAGCCTGAGAGGGAATCGACCTCAGAGTATATGATTCAAGTTGCGCAAACGGCGGAGAAAGCAGGCTTTACATTTGCCTTGATTCCTACAGGGGGGTCATGCATTGATTCTTGGATCGTTGGTTCAGCGATTGCAACCCATACGCGAATATTGAAGCCTCTTGTAGCGATGCGCCCCGGATTAATAGCACCTGTATTGGCGGCAAGAATGGCCGCTTCGTTGGATTATATATCCAATGGACGTGCATTAATCAATGTTGTTACCGGAGGGTCTCCGCAAGATCTAAAAGCAACTGGAGATCCATTGGCCAACGATCATGACGACCGCTATGAAAGGACTTTGGAATTTTTACAAATTGTTAAGGGTGTATGGAATGGCTCCAAACAGAGTGGTGAGCGATTTCTGGCAGGTAGTCAAAATTATCAGGAGTCGGAGCCAGTTAACTTCAAAGGGAAATATTATGAGATTGAAGGCGGAGCCAGTCTTCCTGCACCCGTACAGAACCCGCATCCGCCCCTATATTTCGGAGGAAGCTCGCCTGCCGGTAAGCGAACTGCTGTAGAAACAGCTGATGTTTATCTGATGTGGACCGAACCGCTTGATTGGATTAAGGAACAGATTGCCGAAATGGAACAGCTGCGGGCTAATTTGAAGACGGAGAAGGGTATCGATCGTGAGCTGAGATATGGCTTGCGTGCTCAGGTACTCGTGCGTGAAACGGAGGAAGAGGCTTGGCGGGAGGCTTGGGATATTATAAGCAAAATAGACCGCAAGGCGATAGAGCAATCAGGACAGCGGTTTACACAAACAGATGCTACCAACCAGAAGCGTCAGAACGAGCTTCGCGAGCTGTCCAAGGAGAATGATTATATTTTGGGGCCTAATTTATGGGCGGGAATATCCCTTGTTCGCGGCGGTGGCAGTATGCTTCTGGTAGGTACACCGGAGCAAGTATCGGATCGACTCCTTGAATATATTGATGCGGGCATTTCTTCGTTCGTCTTGTCCGGTTATCCGAATTTGGAGGAAGCTGAGACGACTGGACGACTGCTGCTGCCGGAGATCAAACGTAGATTGTCGGAGCGGGCTGCTGGCTCGCAGCACATAGACTTTGTAGAAACTATTGCCTGACAGGCCTGATAGAGACAAAGGAAAGGAGCGAAGTTGATGGCGGACTATACGATAGAAATCGACCAATTGAATAAAACATTTCGGACACCACAAGGACCCGTACAAGCATTAAAGGAAATTCGGCTTCATGTGAAGCCAGGTGAGTTTGTTACAGTAATTGGTCCCAGCGGTTGTGGAAAAAGCACACTGCTCAAAATTATTGCCGGCCTCGATACGGATCATAACGGCCAGGTGCTGCTGGAGAAACACCGGATTGATCGGCCAAGCATTGAGAAAGGATTTATCTTTCAGGAGCATCGGTTATTTCCATGGCTAACTGTTGAGAAAAATATTGCGGCAGATTTACCGCTTAAAAATCCGGATGTGCGTAAGCGCGTGGATGAGATGATAGAGCTGGTAAGGCTGCAAGGTTTCGAGAAAGCTTACCCACGTGAGCTGTCGGGAGGGATGTCGCAGAGGGTGGCAATTGCAAGAGCGCTTATGCGCAACCCGAAGGTGCTGCTGCTCGATGAGCCGTTTGGTGCTCTTGACGCGTTTACACGTTCCCATATGCAGGAAGTATTGTTGGATATTTGGGTAAGAAACAAAACAACGATGATTTTGGTTACCCATGATATTGACGAGGCGATCTTTCTTGCAAACCGTGTGGTCATTATGAATGCACGACCGGGAACTATTCGTAAACTTGTACCTATCGATTTACCTTATCCAAGGAAGAAGGCAAGCTCGTCATTTCAAGAGCTTCGGCATCTGGTACTGAGCGAATTTGAAAAGGTGGAGGAGCTTGAGCTAATTGACAGCTCCGGTATATAGGTACCACAACAACTAACCATTATCCCATGAGGTGAAAAAAATGAATAATTCTGAAGTGCTACAAGGGCGGCCTGCTGTAATTGCCAAAGAGACCAAACCGGCAATTTCCGTACCGGAGGAACCGGGGAAATCCAAGCAGCGGGAGAGGATGAGGACCATCATCCGCGGTAGTATACTTCCTGTGACTGTTCTGCTCGTATGGCAAATTATCGGATCCACCGGTTTGGTTACTAAGACAATTCTTCCGACACCAGTTGAAATTACAAAATCCTTCATTGAGCTGCTTGTTAGCGGAGAACTATACAAACATTTACAGATCAGTTTATTTCGAGCGGCACTGGGCTTTCTTCTAGGAGGAGGGCTAGGTTTATTATTCGGAGTACTGGTTGGGTTGTTTAGACGGTTTGAGGATAGTTTAGACCCAAGCATACAAATGCTGCGAACTATCCCTCATCTAGCCATTACGCCATTATTTATATTATGGTTCGGATTCGGGGAATTTTCCAAAATTTTGCTGATTGCTAAAGGTGCCTTTTTTCCCTTGTACGTAAATACGTTTCTAGGTATTCGAGGCGTTGATTCCAAGCTGTTTGATGTCGCACGCGTCCTGGAGTTCAGCAGGTTTAAGCAAATTACGAGATTGGTTTTACCTGCTGCTTTGCCGAATGTGCTGTTGGGACTGCGGCTATCCATAGGGGTTGCTTGGCTCGGATTGGTTGTAGCAGAACTTATGGGCTCGAGCGAAGGGGTAGGTTATCTTATTTTGGATGCCAGACAATTTTCACAGACCTCTATTGTGTTTGTCGGCATTGTGATATTTGCTTTTGTAGGAAAGGGATCGGATTCAATTGTCCGGTACTTTGAGAAAAAATTATTGAAATGGCGGGATAACTTTAACGGATAAACCGATCATAGAGACCGCTCACACTAATGTGAAGCGGTCTTTTCCGGTTGAATGGATGTCTCTTAAGCTATTGACTTTTGTTTGCCGGGCCGAATGGCTAGTAGAGCCAGCAGAGCAGCAACAATACCAGTTCCACTGACCGAATAGAACAGTGAGCGGCTAGATATATCCATAAGAATTGAGGCGGCAGGGGGGCCAGCGGCAACTCCGATAAATCGCATGCTGCTGTATAGGGAAGTAATGGTGCCGCGCTGTTCTTTTTCAATACCTTCGGTGATCAACGCGTCCAGACTAGGTAAAGCCGCACCTACGCCAATACCGGTCAAGCTTAATAAAAGCAGCAATAATATCAATGAGGACGGATTCAGCCATCCACACATTATTAAAGCTCCGCTCAATAACACAAGGCTCCCCAAAGTGATCCATTTCATTAAAAGCTTGTTTTCCCCTATGATTTTTCCGGTAATATAAGAGGATAAGCAAAGAGCAGCAAGTGGAACGGCAAGTAAACAGCCCTTGTATACACCTTTTATCCCGTATTGATCTTCCAATAAATTGGACAAGTAAAACAGAGCAGAGAACACAACAAACATACAAATACCGCCTATCGCAAATACAGCTATAAGCCAGCGTCCTTTTTCTCTGAATATAGCTTGAATCGACTTCCAGAATTGAGGGAATTTCATAATCGAATTGGAGTTTTCGGTTTTCGGTACTTTTACCAAAAAGCCTACTAACAGGATCGAAATCAGACACAGTACAGGGATAGCATAAAAAGGGGCATACCAGCTGATGATCGCGAGTAGTGAACCGAGAATAGGGCTAAGAACCTTGCCGAATGTATTGGAAGTTTCGATAATGCCTAAACCGGAGCTAATATCACTTTCCTTCTTAAACAAATCTCCAACTAAGGGTAAAACGATGGGGGCCGCACCTGCAGCGCCTATTCCTTGAAGAAGTCGGCCCCATATAATTAAACTGTACCCATTACCCGAGAAGAAAGAAGCCATCCCGCATATGGCTCCTCCAGCCCCTGCCAGTATCAGGCTTGGAATCATCACTTTTTTGCGTCCAAAACGATCGGATAAGTAGCCTGCAATGGGAATAAGCACTATAGCAACCAGGGAGTACACGGTAATGATGAGGCTGATTTGAAATGAGCTGACCTGCAGCTTATCGGCAAGCGCCGGAAGAATCGGAATGAGCATAGAATTCCCCAATGTCATTATTAAGGGAACGGAGGATAAGGAGACTAGCGCTCCAGTTTTTCCAGTTTCCATACGGAAGTTAACCACCTCTGCTGACTGTTCGGTTTGAAAGTCAATGCTTCCGGTGATCCGGTCAAACATTGTCAATAATCGTAAGATTCTCAAATCGTTGTTTTACTATACAACCTAATTTACTTGGGATTATGGTCTGGACGATATTTGCTTAGTGTCAGCAAGGGTTCCTTTAGATGCCATTTGGATAGGAGCCCCGTCAAAAATAGCGGTTCCTTCCGTTTGACCTTCACAGATAGCTTTCATGGCACCCGTCTTGTCGAAATTAAAAACAAATACCGGCAGTTTAAAATCTCTTGCGAGAATAAAAGCCGATTGATCCATAACTTTGAGATTTTTGTTCAATACTTCATTATAGGGGAGGGAAACATAAGTGTTTGCGTGGGGATTCGTTCTGGGATCGCCATCCATCACTCCATCTACTCCTTGTTTGGCTACGAGGATGGCATCGCAATTCACCTCAAGGGCTCTTTGAACAGAAGGATAGTCAGTTGTTACATAGGGCTGTCCATTACCGCCGGCGAAAATTACGATGTATCCTTTTTCCAAATGATGAATAGAGCGCAAGCGTATATAAGGCTCGGCTACAGCACTTACTGGTATGGAGGACATAACCCGGACTTCCTTGCCGGTTTTTTGCTTAAGTACACCCCGCAGCATTAAGCTGTTAATAACGGTTGCCAGAGTGCCTATGTTATCAGCTTCTGCCCGTTCTATGCCCCAATAATCTGCCATGTTACCACGGAAAATATTTCCTCCGCCAATGACAATCGATACCTCGATGCCCATTTCGATAACCGAGAGTATTTCCTTGGCGATATGTTCCAGGCGTGCCGGATCAAATCCAAATTCATTACTGCCTGCTACAGCTCCACCGCTGAGCTTAATCAATATTCGCTTATACTGAATCATAATTACATTCGCCTCCAGTTCTTATTCGTAAATTAAAAAGAACTAAAGCACAAAGTGCCTTAGTTCTTTCATAATAAATAGGAATAGGGGAGAGGGATACGATTGGCTTTGCAGGTATGTTTATGAGCTTCATCGTCCTCACTCCTTGGTTACAATTTCATTTATTTCCCTTTAGAATACCGTAAATTGAAATAACTTACAATATCTAAGAAAAATAATTGATTTTCATTGCCTCCCGTACTTCTTGCATCGTTTCTTTAGCTGCTGATCGGGCTCGTTGTGTACCTGCAATAAGGATTTCGTCTACATGCTTGGCATTTCGGCTGAAAGTATCGCGTCTGTCCCGCATGGGATCAAGCAGAGCATTAATTCGGTCGGCGATCTTCTTCTTGCAATCCTTGCAGCCTATTGTGCCCTGTGAGCAGCTATCATAAATTTCGCTAGCCAGCTCAGGAGAAAACGCTTGATGATAAGAATAGACGGTACAAATTTCGGGATGCCCCGGATCATGCTTTTGAATACGAGCAGGATCTGTTTTGGCCCTTTGAATTTTCTCGCTGACCTCATCGCAAGTTGAATCCAATAAAATGGCATTGTTTAAGCCTTTGCTCATTTTAGAGTTGCCGTCTAATCCCATAAGTCTGGGTGTTTCACTAATTAGCGCCTGAGGTTCGGGGAAAACTGGAGCATATAACTGATGGAAACGTCGAATAATTTTACGTGTCTGTTCGATATGGGGCAATTGGTCTTCACCAACCGGGATAAGCTCTGCTTTGCAAATAGCTATATCTGCCGCCTGACTTACCGGATAACCTAGAAAGCCATAATACATTTGGGTATAGCCTCGTTCGGTCGCCTCCGATTTGATCGTTGGATTATGCCTTAGGGAATTGACGGTCACAAACATGGAGAAGTATACCGTTAGCTCAGCAATTTCGGGAATCATGGATTGAATGTACAGGGTTGATAGATTCGGATCGATGCCGCAGGCCAAATAATCCATAGCTACGTTTCGCAAATTTTCACTTACAATTTCAGGCTTTTCATAATGGGTAGTTAATGCTTGCACATCGGCCAATAAGACAAAGCAATCATACTTATGCTGCAGTTCAACACGTTTTTTTAAACTCCCGACGTAATGTCCAAGGTGCAGCTTGCCGGTAATTCGGTCTCCTGATAAAAGTCTTGGTTTCATGAGATTGCCTCCTGTTAAATGTAAATTTGATATAACATTTGTAATAACAGTTCCACCACCAGCCATCGTCCATGGACATCACCTCCTTAAAAAAATGCAAAAAAACCTCGCCGCAAAGGACGAGGTTATCGTGGTACCACCTTAATTCATCTCTACTAAGAGAGATGCACTTTTATGTACGGAAAGACAGATTGATGCTTTCGATACAGCTCTCCTTGTTAACGGCGAGAGATCCCGGCTTCACCTACTTATCGTTTCGGCAAAGCAACTCCGAAGTCCATTCATACGTCGGCCGGAAAACGGTTTACACCAAGCACCGTCTCTCTGAATTCCGGAAACAACGACTACTTACCCTTCATCATCGTCGATTCAATATTTAAATATTATAGGTTATCGGTCAGGGAAGCGTCAAGATATTCTCTGTTGAGTATCGGCTAAGTTGACTGAGTGAATTCATCTTTGATATCGCTCAATAAATTTGGATTTACTATGACATCATAAGCTGTGTTGGCGAGCACCTTGGCTCCGAGCAGCATACCTTTGAAAGCACGGTCTGTCATAGCGAAATCACGAAATTCCTTGGTGTGAAGCAGATGCTTCTCATCTGTAACCTTGATATAAGGATGGATTGTCGGACATCTTCTTGAGACATTGCCAAGGTCAAGCGAGCCGTGATCCTTGCCGATTTGAATTTCATCTTCTTTTATACCCATAACCAGAAGATTTCGAGTGAATTGATCAGACAAATGCTCATTGCTTATAAGCTCGTCGTAAGAATACTCGTAATTGGATGTTTTGACTGTGCACCCGGTTTGAAGCGCAGCTCCTTCGGCACAGCGCAATACCTTTTGTACAGTTTCGTCGGTGTAAGGCCGATTGGCCGAACGAATATAAAATTGGGCGACTGCATAGTCAGGTATAATGTTAGCCGCAGTACCGCCTTCCGTTATGATACCGTGAATACGTACATGGCTTTGCAGCTGCTGCCGCAGATGATTAATCGATTGGAATAGAAGCAGAACAGCATCTAATGCATTCACTCCTTCATAAGGGCTTGCTGCAGCATGGGCCGCTTTACCAAAAAACTCAAATTGTATGGCATCCATCGCTAGCGATTGTCCGGATTTCTCATAAGCATAGAATGGATGAGCCATTAAGGCAAAATCAACATCATCGAACAAGCCTGCCGCAGACATAGGCACTTTAGCGCCTTTGGTTTCTTCAGCAGGGGTACCATAAACGCGAATAGTACCGCCAATCTCGTCTATTACTGATTTCAGACCTATCGCAGCCGCTAGACCCATTGTACAAATTAAATGATGTCCACAAGCGTGACCTAGCTCAGGGAGTGCGTCATATTCACACAGAAAGGCCGCCACAGGACCGGGCTTAGCACTTTCATAGGTTGCAATAAAGGCAGTGGGCAAATCCAAAACAGGGCTTTGTATGCTAAAGCCATGACTTGTAAGCTCCTCTTTGAGTCTGGCTGACGCTAACCACTCTTCGTGACCAAGCTCCGGATTTTCTCCAATAAACCGAGATAGTCCTACTAGTGCGTCTGTATGCTCATCTATGGTAGTCGCAATTCTTTGTTTCATGTTTGATGGACCTCCTAAGGGTAAGCATGGAATATGTTTAATTATATACAAAAAAACCGCTACTGCTCAATTTGAGCGGTAGCAGCTGTGTTGTGGCATTTTATTGAATCGTTTTGCGGTTAGCTTCATGTATAATTTGATCTTCTAGAGAACGCTTTATTTTGCTCATGGCGTCAACTTCAAGCTGGTGGTTTTCACGGAAACGGACACCTGTTAAAGCAAGCGCCTCATTTATCGTTAATTCGACTGAAATCGTTTTTCCCTGTTGGTTCTGAGTCTCGTGAGTCATATTATATCGCTCCTTTACATGATCATTCTGCTGCACCAAGATAGGGGATTTTAGCTACGAGTGAAGGGCGTAAGTTGTGAAAAACCTTGATATTGCTTGATTTCAATATAACATACCATGTAATGTATTGCAAGGGCAAAAGCAGTAATTATATGGTTTATTTTTAATAGTTATCGAATTTCCAAAACCTCATGAGTCCGAGAGACGAAACAAAAAAAGCCATATCGTTCATGGGTGAAGACTGGGTGGTGAAGTAACGGGGGGAGGATGAAAGGGAAGTGCAAGAAGATTAAGGGGGAGTGGGTTTCTGATCTTGTCCCAAAAAGGATATCGCCAAGACATAAATGCATCTGCATTGAAAACTTCGAATAAAAGCTTTTCTTAAAAGTTAACCATTTACTGATCTGGGCAAGTGAAGCTTTGTGTGGGAGCTACATATCCGGGTACTTGTTCAGCATGCGCTGCATGGCAATGACTAAGTTATCAATTTCTTGGCTTAATTCGATGACTTCTGGTGCCAGAAAGCTTCCCTTCTGCTCGACTAATTTATATAACTGATTTTGCATCCGTTCCATGTCTAATCGAAGTTCTATATTTTCTTTTATGTAGTTACCCAATTTATACAACTCCATTCAGTACATATTCAACGGTATCAAGCAATTATAATACGAATCAATCATGAAAAATGTAGCTTTTTGTCGAATCAAATGTAAATTTTATGTGACAAATGCCGAATAATAGAATTTTTACCTGAAATACTAAGTTAAGGGGAGGTGATCCAATCGATGGATGTAACAAAAGCAAATTCCAAAAAGAATCCTAATTATAAAGAAAATAAATTTACAGAAGAAGAAGCCGTTATGCATGCAGACAAAGCCGCAGAGCGATCAGCCAGCTTGAATCAAATTCCGAAGCAGTCGAATCCGCAGTAGAGTAAATCCTAACCAAATTGCCATACTACCGCCACTTGTGTGGCGGTTTTTGTCGTCTTTATATAGACTTGTCGATTTATTGCATGGTACTATTTCATAGAGGTATGCCGATTGTTTTTATCCTATTAATTATTTATTCCATTAATTATGTACATAAAGGAGACTCAAAATGTATCGATTCCTTAGCGCTTCTGTGAAGCCTGCTATTCTGTTGAGCACAGCGCTGACAGCCTGTTTAATTATGCCTATGTCGTCGGAGGCGGTATCCGTTACTACCAACCAGCTCAAATTGTACGCTGAAAAAGCTCAAGCATCTTTAAATGGGGTACAAATTAATTTGGATGAGCCTCCTTCAATCATCAATGACCGCTTTTATGTGCCGGCGAAGTGGCTTGCGGATACATTGAACCTTTCGTTGGAGTGGGACAGCCAAGAGGAAAAGATCAAGCTGCTGACTCCCCGAGCTTTTATAGAATTCGATGCACCGCATAATACAATCAAAGTAAATGGGATCTCCATTCCTTTTGATACGGTGGCAGTAATACGAAACGACAGGCTAATGATTCATTTATCCTGGCTTGCCCAATATGCGGATATACCTTTTCAATATAAGGAAGAGTCCAAAAGTGTGGTTATGAACTATATAGGAAAGCCCTATGCTCCCTATCCGGAATCTATACTTCATAAGGATGATTCTCAGCCTAATTCGAAGCCGGCGGCAGTATTTGCCTTCGGCAAACCAACATACCGTCTTGGAGAACCTATAGAATATATCGATTTGAGCTATGACCCGGATGCTGAGGGATTGCCCGAATATGACTGGAAAGGCAAACAGGAAGCTTTTTTCCAACCCGGTGTCTATACCGTAACATTACAGGTCAGTGATCGACATGGGAACCGCAGCGAACCGTTCTCCAAATCAGTTACGGTGGTGAATGAGCCATTTGTCAGCAAGAATGATTATCCATTTTATTTCAAACCGGCCGGTACATTGGTAGAACTGAAGAAAGATTGGTTGAAGGGACTGCAAACAGCTGCGGATTCGAAGATTCCTGTAGTAGTTCGTCAGCCAGAGGACAAGAAGCTCATAGTTGGCAGCAGTGTCAATCCTATAGTACAGAAGGGATTTCTATACCAGGATTCCTTTAAGCAGCGTGCGCGATTATCATTGCAATACACCAATGGGCGGGAGAAGCCAGCTCAGTTTGCGATTGTTCTGAGAAATGACAGCATTGAAAAGTCTGTACATATCACGACTACCCGAAAAGCGGAAGCGCAAGCTTCCATCTACACTCCTATTCTTGCGCATAAGACGGCAGAACAATTTCTTATTAGCGGTGCTTTGAATGATGAACTGTCAATTGAGCCTGGAAGGGCTGTGTTTTATACAATCAGCTCGGAAATAGCGCCAGGACAAGGCTTCAACGGGATTTATGATTTGGAAACCGACGGCGAGGTGACAGTGTCCTACGTGATGATGGAGCCAGGTGAGACCTTATATAATCTTGGAGCTTACACGAACAGTGGACAAACAACTGCTGGCAGCGGATCTTATCCTGTAGCAGAGGTTTCTTGGCAGGTTGAAGCCAAAGATATGAAAGCTCCCACTGCAATAGGGATTGGAGACTCGGCAATTGAGCCCATTATCAAAGGCATTGACGCAAGGACCAGGAAGGAGCTCACAGTCCAGGGACTCGGGAGCATTCGCTATCGCATCCAACTGAATGTCGGTGATAAAACGACGGTAGCCCTTCACCCGCGATCGGGATTTTTTCACGGAGCTATACGTGTCAATGGCAACACCATTCCTGTTCCAGCCGGTGGTTTAACATCAAATGACATTTTACTCTTGCATAGAACGCAGGGAACAGAGAAAAAGGTCGATATCGAGCTTATGGCCACCGAAGGCAGCAGTGCTCCACTTGATCTGGTAATGATTCCACTTAATAAAACCAAGTGATTTGATTTTATTCCAACAAAAAGGAGTATTTGAGCGAATATGTTTTTGTGCAAAAAACTGACTATAGGTTTAACAGCTCTTCTGGTTTGTTTGCTATCTTTATCTACTGCAGCAGCATCAGCGGCAATACCGGTACCGCAAAGTAAATCCTTTCTTTTATATTTTGGGAAGAACGAGGCCTACATTAATGGATCTAAGGTGATTTTAGAGGCTCCAGCAATTGAACTAAAGGACAAAGCTTATATTCCTGCCGCCATACTGCAAGAAACTTTAGGGATTTCTGTTAAATGGGATTCTCCAAGTGGAAGCGTTCAGGTTACAACTCCGTCTGCTTTTCTTTCCTTTCAGTTATCAGGGAAAAAGCTATTTATTAACGGTGCTGAAGAGGATTACAGTAAAGCTGCCTTTATCCAAAATGATCGTCTGTACATCGGGTTGGATTGGTTGAAACAATATGTCGGTTATAAATTAACCGTTAATAAAGAGCTTCAGCGAGCAGAACTTGTATATGTCACTTTGCCTGGTTATACAGGTTTTTATAACGACACGATGCCTAACGCCAAGCCAATAGCCAAATTTTCAGTAAACAAAGAGCGGTATCGATTAGGGGAACCGATCTATTACACTGATCTTAGCTACGATCCCGATGGTGATGCGATAACGAAGGTTGACTGGACGGGTAAGGCCGATACCATATTTGAGCCGGGTTTATTTAAGGTATCCTTGAAGGTTACTGATAGCAGGGGAACGGAAAGCAGCGTTTTTTCACGTAATGTTGAGATTATTAATGAACCGTTCCTCGATCCATTTGAACATAAAGTGTACTATGAGCCGGTAGGGACCTTCGTTAAGGATGAGGAGGCGACTCTGCGTAAATATTTACGCGGTATTCCTCAGCTGCCGAATGTTACAAGTCTGTCGGTAGAGCGGCCTTTGATTGTAAGCGATAGCCCGGAAACGTTCGAAAAGAAGGGCTTTTTGTATCAGGAAAAAGTAAACGGAAAAGCAAGATTGTACGCGGATCATGTAAACGGTATGAAGGAAAAGGTACAGTTTGCCATTGTCGCTCGCAACGCCAATCCGAATGCGCCTGTACGAATTACAACTACACGACAAGGAGAGGTCTATCCATCGATTTATGCAAATCTGATCGGAAATGAAGCCTCGATTGAATTTCTGCAAAGCGACATGGCTCCCGAAACGATAGTAGTAGAGCCTGGACAAACTGTTTATTATAAAAAAATGCCTGAATTTTTCCCGGACCAGGGGATGAATGTCATCTATGATGTGGAAACGGACGGTGAGGTTTATTTCTCCTTTGTTGCGATGGACGCAGGGGCTGGACTAGATACAATCGGAACGTATAAACAATTGGAGTATACAGGTAATGTAAGAGGGACGTTCACTGGTTCAGATGTTAGCTGGAACGTTGATGCCAAGTCGTTTACGAAGCCTTCCAGTTTAGCTATTGGAGATGGTACAAGCGATATGTTTGTAACAGGGAAAGACTTCTTTACCAAACAGGACTCCTTAAACTTAGGTAATTATGGTGTGGTATATAAAATCCATGTGGATCGTCCTCGTAAAATGTCAGTGCTGCTGCTGCCGCGCGGCGGTGTATTCAGAGGACCGGTAGAGGTGAATGGCCGAATTGTTCAAACGCCTCCTTCCGGCGTCATGATGGACTATGAAGGTTATACCATATTGGCCCGGACGGATGGCACGGAGCCATCCTTGGACATTGAATTTACTCCTGCCGCTGGATCGGCATTCCCGGTGGATGTAATTTTCTACCCGCTGGAAGACAAGTAAACATCAAGAGTTGGTGGGAAGGGGCTGTCTCTCATTTTTTGAGACAGCCCCTTCTTGGCTATAACCAGTGAAATGTGGTCAGTTTTCAAAGCGTGCTAAGCCCTCTCTCGGGTTCGGGGATCGGGAATCGGGATCGGGAATCGGGATCGGTAATCGGGAACGGTAATCGTGGATCGGGAATCGGGATCGGTAATCGGGAACGGTAATCCTGGATCGGAAGTCGGTAATCGTGGATCGGAAATCGGGAACGGAAATCGGGAACGGAAATCGGAAGTCGGTAATCGGTAAACGGGGTTCGGAAATGGGTTACGGCATGCAAGGTGACCTTACGAGCCCTACCCGACGCTAATAACAGGAAAACGTCCTGTTAATTGATCCGGAAAATAGCATTCCTAGCCCTATAGATGGAATTTTGCATGTTAATTCTGCGTATTTTGACTGATACCGTCCATATCACCTATATTAGAGTTAGTTTTTCCAGTTAAATTGATTTCAAGCGAAATCCAGGCTGGATTAACGTGATGATTTCCATCTATTTCCTTTCTATTGGGAGCTGCCGATTTTAGATTGCTGATGATACTGACTGCTGAATATGGGCTGCAACTGCAATTGGTGTTAACAATAAAACGGTTGCGGACAAAGAGAGCAAAGCCTTAAGACCTGGTCGGTGCATGAAGCTGACTCATCCTTTCTGGTTCCTTTATAGGTTTACTTTGCGTTGTTAGATGGTTTGTATGTATCGATTTTTGCTTCATTTGCTTATTTTGGTTTTTTGTGGAGCCAAGATGTTATATAATACAAGATAGTGACCGATTAAGGCTGGAGAGGAAGAAGCGACCGAATGATTATTGTACGTAATTTATCGAAATCATTTCCGCCGGATCATCAAATTTTATCCCGGCTAAGCTTTCAAGCGGACGAAGGCGAGCTTATCGCTTTGATAGGGGGGAGTGGCAGCGGCAAAACTACCTTGTTTCGTTGTCTGTCTTTGAAGGATAAATGGGATGAAGGCCAGTACATATACGATGGTAAGGATATATCAGGAGTGGGCGGCCTTGAGCAGTTCAAATATCGTAAGGACTGGGCATTTCTTGAGGAAAAGCCGAATTTGAACCCGCGCAAATCTGCATTGAAAAATGTATTGAGCGGATTGTTCTTCCATAAAGCATGGTGGCGTATTCTGACAGGTACTACTTCGAGTGACGATCATATGACGGCTATGGATTATTTGGACAAGGTGGGCCTGCTGGAGAAAGCTCACGAGCCCATTGAGAAGCTGAGCGGCGGGGAGAAACAACGTGTAGCCGTTGCGAAAGCGTTAATTCGAGGAGCTAAAGTTATTTTTGCTGATGAGCCGGTATCGGGTCTTGATCCTGAAGCGGCAATGCGCGTCCTTGAGGATTTGAAGTCCATTTGCGAGAAGGACAAGGTTATCATCTTTTGCAGCCTTCATCAAATTGAACTGGCCGAGAAATTCGGTTCGAGGATATGGGGATTGTCCGGTGGACGATTAGTAGTAGATATTGCAGGAAGACGTTTGACGCATCGTGAAAAAGAATTAATATTTTAAACCATAGAGGCTGTCCCAAAAATCGTTTCTGGATTTTCGAACCCCACTCTAATGGGAAATTATCTACGAAAAAGACGCTTCCATCCCCACTTGCATAGTGGTTTTGGAGGCGTCTTTGTACTTTGTTTGGGACTGACTCATTCACTGACAATCTTTTGGGACATCTCTAAATTGTGATCCAAACTACAGGGACGTCTTGGTGATATGACGGGCAATCATGCCGCCGTGGAGCCGTCCGGTTTCGATGAAAACTTCATTGGCATTGCTTCCGGATGCGGCAACTCCTGCGATAAAAAGACCAGGGACGGTTGTTTCCATAGTTTCCGGATTGTGGACAGGTGCTGTAGAAGCTTCGTTCATTAGGGCGCCAGCTTCCAGCAGCATGGTTCTGTCAGGGCGGAATCCGGTTAGAGCAAGAACAAAGTCATTATCGAGCTCCCGTTCGTTGCCATCATGTGCTATAGTGACTGTCCGTTGTCCGATCCGTACCACTTGGGAATTGAACAGCATAGTAATCCGGCCTTTATTTACCATAGCCTCAAACACGGGTAGTACCCAAGGCTTAATATTGGGTGAGTAAGCTCCCCTACGATATACTACTGTTACTTCGGCGCCAGCTCGCAGCAAGTCCATCGCCGCATCGATGGCGGAATTGTTGCCACCTATAATGGTCGTCCTTGTGCCGCTATAGGGATGTGCCTCACGGTAGTAATGCGTCACCTTGGGCAGCTCTTCTCCCGGTATACCGAGCAGATTAGGGTGATCGAAATAACCGGTAGCTACGACTACATTGCGGGCGTAAGCAATAGAGGCTTGTCTGAATTGATCAGACAGGCTTAACTCGAACGAGCCGTCAGCTTTTTTCTGTATCCGGTGAACCGTATGATAGGGCTTAATTCGGAGCTTGCTGCGCAATGCAGTATTCCGATAGTAATGCAGCGCTTCCAAGCGTGAAGGCTTCTCGTTTGGAGTTGTAAAGGGAATACCGCCAATTTCGAGAAGCTCGGGAGTGCTGAAAAATTGCATATAGGTCGGGTACAAATATATCGAATAGGCGACGCATTGCTTTTCGATGATTAATGGATGGACGCCCAGTTTTTCCAGTTCAATTGCTGTAGACAATCCACAGGGCCCGGCCCCGATTATAATTACTTCCTCCAAAAAAACACCTCGTTTGTCGATTACATTAAGGAGCCCATGCTCCTATGTAAATAGTAACCGATTCCTGTCAGGGATTCCACTTTTCCGTGTTTAAAGATCTTAAGGTTGATTACTTTTCGTGGGGTCTTGGTCTTTCTTCTTGCAAACATATACAAAAGCTGGAGGAACGTTAAGCAATACAAAATGGATCGTTTGGATATCAAAATGGCGGCTTAACTGCTTCTTCATTTGCAAGGAGTACTGAAAAGCGACAAATAATCCATTAGGTTTAAGAGAGGCTACAACCTGCTCCATTATTTCATCGCGAAGTCGCTGTGGGAAATTAGCGAAAGGAAGACCGCTTATTACGCAGTCCAAATGCTCAAGGCCCAGCTGCTGGACGGAGCTGCTCAAAGCTCTTGCTTCTGAGTACGTGGAATACTCGGGGTATTGCAGCGCCAATTGTTCGTTAAGATGGCTGTCCTTCTCAAATAATAGTACGCGAGTACCCTTAACGGCTGCATGGTTAATTGCTTCTGTAATGACACCCGTTCCAGCGCCTAACTCGGCCACACTACAGGTATCCTGCCAAGAGATGGCTTCAATCATTTTCTTTGCAAGAAACCGTGAGCTCGGGGTTACGCTGCCTATTGTTTTGGGAGTTCTAATAAATTTATATAAAAAAATCATTTTATCCAAGGCTGATGTTTGGTTTAAACTCAAACTAATTTCCCCCTTTTAACAATTATATTAATTCTATCATAGCGTATATACATTAAAACAACCTAATTTTTTTATAAAAAAATCCTTTTTATGGGATTTCTCATTCTATTTTTATATAAACTCTATCATGATTTTCTGTTATGATTCATAGAAATACTACTAGGATATGAAATGATGTACTACTCTAGAAGGAGGTTCTATCATGTCGGGGCGAAGCATGTTCACTTATTTGAAATCTATGAAATGGTTAGCAAAACCACGTTTCCAGCTCCTGTTGGCAGGATTTTTAATAGGCAATTTGATAGCCGTGTTTCTTACCGCACTACCGCCCTCATCTCCCTATTATTATCCCAAATATTATACATATCATGAAATGAAGGCATCCAATGGAGTCAAGCTTCATACGCTGAATACCGTCCCGCAAAATATTGCCTTAAAGCCGATAACGAGCAATGTAACCCTTACTGATGAAACAGGTATAAACGGGGGTTTTTTCTGGAATGGAGATTTACTCAGTATTGCGGTTGTAAATGATCAGCCACTCAAAGGACAACAGGAAGATTACGGCTCCGGCTGGTACAATATCGACTTGCCCAAAGGAACCTTGGTTTGGGACGAGATTACGAGACGGTTCACTGTACAAGTTGTACAAGACGCACATGAACTCAAGGTCACCGATAAACAGCATTACTGGGCTCAAGGAGGAATCAGCATGTCGCTGCAGGATGATTCTCATTGGGATTTGCAGGCAATTTCGGAGGATATGCCGGCCTTTGATGAGCAGCGGCTGCGATCGGGCGTTGTTTATGATAAACAGCAAACGATTTGGCTTATTGTAACCGATACTCCTAGCACAGCGGAGCAATTTCGAACAGCTGTAGTTGAGATGATTGGCAGAGGGAATGTTGTAGACGGTGTTTTTTTAGATGGAGACGGTTCTTCACAAATGCGGAGTATGCAAAAGCAATTAAAAGGCGATGCACGTGAAGTGTATCAAATGCTCGCTTTGAAGCAAAAATAAACTATCGTTTAATTAAAGCAAATAAATACATATGTAAAAATGAACGAATTCCTATAGCGAAAAAGGCGAGCTGCTGTCACATTTTCAGCAGTTTTTTTGCTGTCCGCGGCATAGGAATTTTAGAAAAAAAGGAAATGATTTGCAACTTTGTTGCTTTATAAAGCGTATAGGTAAGTGTAGTCATAATGTTTTCAGACGGAGGAACGCTCATGCTGGAGCTGTATTGGGGATTATTAATCACGGGAGTGCTGTTTGCAATTGTAACTGTAATTTTCGGTGATTTGCTAAGCAATGCGCTTGACGGCATGCTGGATTTTCTGTCAGGGGAACATTTGCATGCCTTTCAGCCGATGGTTCTTCTGAGTGCAATTACGGTTTGCGGAGGCGCAGGTATTTTGTTGACGCGATATACTTCAATGGGAACTTATGCTGTGTTGATGACAGCTATTCTAGTTTCTTTGGTTGTCGCGGTTCTAGTCTATTTTCTGTATATTAAGCCGATGGAAAACAGCGAGAACTCGCTAGCCTACTCCATGAAGGAGCTGGTTGGTAAAATCGCTGAGGTTTCTGTTCCGATACCGGCGCAGGGCTACGGGGAAGTGGTGGTTAAAGTGGGTGCAGGCAATACAAACCACATTGCTGCCAGCTTTGAACATGTAGATATCCAAACAGGAGCTAAAGTCGTTACTGTCGAAGTAGTGGATGGTACGCTTTACGTGGCTTGTTTAGATAAGCAGGTGTAAGTAAGAGTTCACCCAGAAATTGACTAACTTATAAAGGAGACATGTTGAATGCCGGATTCTTTGCTTATTCCCGCTATTGTGGTGGGGGTTATTATTGTGCTGGGGTTAGCCTTCTGGGCACGCTACAGAACGGTTAGTCCTGATGAAGCGATGATTGTGACGGGAGCGTTCCTGGGCTCAAGAAATGTAATGACCGATGAGTCAGGAAGAAGTATTAAGATTGTCCGTGGAGGTGGAGCGTTCATTCTGCCTATTTTCCAGCAATCCCAATTTTTATCCTTACTTTCCCATAAGCTGGATGTGTCCACACCTGAGGTTTATACCGAACAAGGAGTTCCAGTAATGGCTGACGGGGTCGCTATTATTAAAATTGGCGGTTCCGTGGAGGATGTCACAACGGCAGCCGAGCAGTTTATGGGCAAGCCAACCGAAGCGCTTAAGGGGGAAGCCCAGGAGGTGCTGGAGGGTCATTTGCGCGCAATTCTTGGCTCGATGACCGTCGAAGAGGTGTACCGCAACCGCGACAAATTTGCGCAGGAGGTCCAAGGGGTTGCTGCGAAGGATCTGAAGAAAATGGGATTGCAAATTGTCTCATTCACCATTAAGGATTTGCGCGACAAGCATGGCTATCTGGATGCGCTGGGCAAGCCGCGAATAGCTGCCGTCAAGCGTGACGCCGAGATAGCGGAAGCGCAAGCAGTGCGTGATGCGCGTGTGCAGAAGGCGCAGGCCGAGGAAGACGGGCAGAAGGCGGAGCTGCTGCGTGATACGAACATCGCGGAGGCGGGCAAGGATAAGGAGCTGAAGATAGCCTCCTTTAAGAGGGAGCAGGATCAGGCCAAAGCGGAAGCGGACCAGGCCTATCACATCCAGGAAGCACGCTCCAAACAAAGCGTGGTCGAGGAGCAGATGAAGGTCGAGATCGTGCGCAAGGAGCGGGAAATTGACCTGGAGGCGAAGGAGATTCTGCGCCGCGAGAAGCAATATGACTCCGAGGTCAAGAAGAAGGCGGACGCGGACCGTTACGCCGTCGAGCAGGCTGCGGAGGCGGATAAGGCGAAGCGTCTGCGCGAAGCCGATGCGATGCAGTACCGCATCGAGGCTGAAGCTAAGGCGATGGCCGAGCAGAAGCGCCTCAACGGGTTAGCTGAGGCGGACGCAGAGAGAGCCAAAGGTACGGCCGAGGCGGATGTCATCCGACTGCGCGGCTTGGCGGAAGCCGAAGCGAAGCAGAAGCTTGCCGAAGCATTCGAGAAGTTCGGCGAGGCAGCGGTGCTGGATATCATCGTCAAGATGCTACCGGAATTGGCGGGGAAAGTGGCAGAGCCGCTTAAATCCATCGATAAGATTACAGTGGTTGACACTGGACATGGAGAAGGTGCTGCGCGCTTAAGCAACTACGTAACTTCTTTAATGGCTACTGCGCCCGAAATGCTGAAAAGTGTAAGCGGAATTGACCTGGATAAGCTGGTTAAAGGTCTTATTAATCGTGGCGATGACAAGCCAACCAAGGCCCCGGCTCCACAAGCTGAAACCATCGTAACACCGTTGAAGCCGGAAGCATAATCAAATACATGATTCGAATAAATGAGCCTGGAGCGAAGCAATTGTTTCGTTTTCCAGGCTTATTTTTTTTGCAGCTTCGTAGTTTTCCTTTTTAACTATACCTCATCAGTCGCTTCCGAATCCATCATTTATCTCGTAAATTATATGAACAAAATGAGGTTTATGCGCAGTATTCAACTTATGGAAATAAGCTATTCGATAAAAACGGTTTGATGCTACAATGATTTTGCTCGAGACATTGAAAGCGCATTCAAGCTTATATAAAAATTTGGGAGGTCGTTTTATGATCCAATTATTGACTCGTCAATCTCTGAAAGTAGCTCTAACCGGTCTGCTAGCTGTAAGCCTTACTGCCTGTGCCAGCAATGCGCCCAAGACGGATGGTGCTGCCGCACCTAAAGCAAATGATGCACCTGCTGCAAGCGCATCCAAATATCCCGACAAGCCGATTTCTGTAGTTGCTCCGTCTGGAGCAGGCGGCGGCTGGGACTTAACGGCCAGAACGATAGCTAAAGTATTGACAGAAACTAAAGCCGTCAATAAACCAATTACAGTTGAGAACAAACCCGGTGGGGGAGGAGCAGTGTTTCTCGCCGAGTATGCAAGCGGTAAAAAGGATGATTATAAATTGTTCGTAAGCTCACCGCCCATTTTAATCAACAACTTGAAAAAAGAAGCTAACAGTCCATACGGCTATAAAAATTCAACGCCTTTGGCGCAGTTGACTAAAGATTTCGGAGCTATCGCTGTATCAGCGAATTCGAAATACAACGACCTGAAATCTTTATTGAACGATTTGAAAGCGGATCCTACGAAATTAACAATCGCAGGAGGCTCCGCTCCGGGCTCCATGGACCACTTGGTAGCCATTCTACCCGCGTATAAATTCGGCATCGATCCGAAAAAAGTGAAATACGTTTCATACGACGGCGGCGGCGAAGCGCTAACAGCGTTGCTTGGCGGTAATGTGGATGTAATTGGAACCGACGCTTCTTCCTTGGACCAATATGTAAAAGCGGGCAAAATCAAAGTGCTGGCAGTAGCTTCTGCACAACGGCTTGGAGGCAGCTTGAAAGACGTTCCGACTATGAAGGAACAGGGCGTGGACGCAGAATTCAATATTTGGCGCGGCATTTTCGGTCCTAAAGATATGAGTGCAGACGCCAAGAAATATTGGGACGATACTTTGAAAAAGCTTAACGAAAACGACGTATGGAAAAAAGAGCTGCAAGCGAACAATTGGGAAAGCGATTTTAAAAATTCGAATGATTTCAATACATTCCTTGGTCAGCAAGAAGTTATGATCAAAGACATGCTAACAGCATTAGGTATGCAGAAGTAAAGCTAGGCAACCACTATGAAAAACAAGGGAGAACAAAGCTTCTCCCTCGTTTTTATTAAGCAGGGAGGATTATCGTGAATAAAACATTTGACCGCTATGCCGGAATTGTATTCTTGGCCCTTGGATCATTGTTCGTGGTCGAAAGTCAAAAGATTACGGCAAGTGCCTATGGAAGTAACGTCGGATCGAACATATTTCCGCTAGGCTTGGGGATTTTCCTGGCACTGATGAGCGTTCGGCTTATATATGAGACGTTTCGATACAAAGATACCGGAAGGGATAAGGAGAAGCTGGATTACAAGAGATTCGGCATTATTTTCTCCGCAGCTGTATTATATGCGTATTTCCTTGAGGATATAGGATTTGTCATCGCTACCTTTTTGTTTCTAATGATCGGTTTTCAAACTATGCAAAGAGGGAAAATTTGGCCCTCCATTATTATTTCAGCATCATTTTCGTTTGGCGTTTACTATCTTTTTGTCCATGTCATGGATGGAACGCTCCCAGGATTTCCATCATGGTTAGGCTTAGAATAGGGGGTAGAACATGAGTACTATTGATTATTTGTTACATGGACTAAGCACTGCAATGCAATGGCATAACTTATTATTTGTTTTTTTCGGCGTATTAATCGGAACGGTTGTAGGAGTTCTGCCTGGTATCGGCCCCATGAGCGGGGTCGCACTTCTGATTCCTATTACTGCAACGATGACGTCTGGTTTAAGTCCTGAGGAATCGGCTACAAGCTCCATAATTTTGTTGGCCGGAGTTTATTATGGGGCGATGTACGGGGGCTCAACGACTTCGATTTTATTAAATACACCTGGGGAGTCCTCATCTGTAGTGACAACCCTGGACGGTTATCAAATGGCTAAACAGGGAAGGGCAGGAGCTGCGCTGGCCATCTCTGCAATCGGATCCTTCGTGGCTGGTATTGTGGCTATGGTCGGGCTTATTTTTCTGGCGAATCCTTTATCGGCAATTGCTATCAAGTTCGGTCCGGCCGAATATTTCTCTTTGATGCTGCTGGGACTTCTAGCTATAAGCGGTTTGGCTGGTAAGTCAATGACCAAAGCATTGATGATGACGGCCTTCGGACTCTTATTGGCAACAATAGGGATTGATAATGTTTCGGGCTCAGCGCGTTTTACTTATGATATTCCGGAATTATTTCAAGGCCTGGAATTTTTAACGGTTGCTGTCGGTATGTTTGCTTTGGGAGAAGTGTTCAAAACGATTTTGGAAAAAGATGAAAATGGCGAGGAAGTTGCTAAAATCACGAGGGTCATGCCGACCAAGAAAGACCTTAAAGACAGTGCAGGCCCAATTACAAGGGGCTCATTGCTTGGTTTTTGTATCGGTCTTCTGCCAGGGGCAGGAGCGATATTGGCGTCGTTCTTCTCCTACATTGTTGAGAAAAAAATCAGCAAAAATCCGGAGAAGTTTGGTAAAGGAGCCATTGAGGGTGTAGCTGCGCCGGAATCGGCTAACAACGCCGCGGCAGGCTCAGCGATGATCCCGCTGCTAACTCTTGGTATTCCCTCCTCAGGCACAACAGCAATCATGATGGGTGCTTTTATTATGTATAATATTCAGCCAGGTCCATTGTTATTTCAGGATCACCCGCAATTAGCGTGGGGTGTTATTGCCAGTATGTTTGTTGGAAACCTGATGCTTTTAATTCTTAACATGCCTATGGTTAGAGTATTTGCGAAAGTAATCGAAACGCCAGCTAAATATTTACTGCCATTAATTATTGTTTTTTCAGTGTTTGGTGTCTATGCCGTTCAGTACTCTACATTCGATTTGATGATGATTATGGGATGCGGAGTTGTAGGTTACTTCCTGTCAAAAAACGATTTTCCGTTAGCACCTCTAGTTTTGGGACTCATTCTGGGACCCATGATGGAGAACAATATGAGAAGAGCGTTAACTATTTCCAACGGAGACTTTATGATTTTCCTGCAAAAGCCGATATCTCTTGTTTTCCTCATTATTGGCCTTTTGTGGCTGGCTATACCGTTAATCCTGAAGATGAAAGGCAAAAAAGTACTTGTCAATGAGGAAGCATAACTATAATGCTGCCTGGCCCCGTCTCCGTTATGCTGCGGGGTCGGGTGTTTTCTTGTTATTGGGGTTCTGCTACAATGTTACCAACATCTAAGTGGGAGGAAATCCGGTGCGTCTGCAAACAAAGCTGATTCTGATCATCTGCTCCTTGTTATTTCTAGTAATTTCCTTGCTGTGGGCAGTGTTTCAATATATGCTGGTTAATGCACTTGAGGAGCAAACCGGCATACGTGCTTTGGCCGTTGCTGAAGCGTTTGCCGCTATGCCCGAAGTAAGCAAAGCATTCTCGGATCCGGATCCTTCCAAAGCCATTCAACCTATCGCCGAAACGGTGAGGGTAAAAACAGGAGCGGAGTATATTGTTGTCGGCAATCGCGAAGGTATTCGTTATTCCCATCCCTTAACGGACCGGATAGGCAAGGAAATGGTGGGAGGCGATAATGGTCCTGTGTTGGAAGGGCAATCCATCGTATCTGAAGCGATGGGCTCTCTGGGACTGTCGCTGCGCGGCAAAGCGCCTATTCGGGGGGATAATGGCGAGGTGATCGGGATCGTGTCCGTTGGCTATTTAATGGATGAGATTGAGAAACGGGATGATGATTACCAGCTGGAAGTAATGTTGATCTCCTTAGTTGCCTTAATTATAGGCAGCAGCGGAGCCATTATGATTTCACGGGGAGTTCGCCGCTCTATTCATGGACTTGAGCCCGAACAAATCGGTATGTTATATATGGAAAAGCAAGCGATTCTTGAATCGATCCGCGAGGGAATTCTATCAATTAACAGCAAAGGGTTTATTACGATGGCCAATAAGCAAACGCTGCGAATGCTGGGCCTACCAGAGGATACAGATATTACAGGCCGATTGATTGATGAAGTTGTCCCGACGACTCGTCTTCATGAGGTAATCCAGACGGGGGAATCTCAATTCGATCATGAGATGATCTTTGGCGAGCATGAAGTTATTGCCAATCGGGTACCTATTATGGATGAGCATCAGCAGGTTATAGGAGCAGTTTCGAGCTTCCGAAGCAAATCAGAGCTGTATCGGCTTGCAGAAGAGCTGTCCCAGGTTACCAGGTTTGCCGAGGGGCTTCGTGCTCAAACCCATGAATATTCTAACAAGCTGTATGTGATTTCCGGGTTGATTCAATTGGAATCATACCAAGAAGCTATAGAAATGATTACCCGTGAATCGGATGTGCATCAAAATTTAATCCAATTCATTATGCGAGAAATTCCCGATCCGGTTATCGGTGGATTATTAATAGGGAAATACAATCGCGCTCAAGAGTTGAAGCTGGTTTTGGAAATCGATAACGAAAGTACTTTTCGTGATGTTCCGGCAACAATTGATCGGGATATGCTAGTAACTATAATTGGCAATTTGATCGATAACGCAATGGAAGCCGTAATTGAATGCGAGCGGGCCGTGGAGAAAAAGGTTAAATTGTTTGTGACTGATGCCGGTAACGATCTGATTATTGAATGTGAGGACAGCGGCTGTGGAATTTCAGATGAGGTGGCCACACGTATTTATGAAAAAGGGTATTCGAGTAAACAAGGCGAGCGGCGCGGCATCGGGTTGGCGCTGGTCCGGCATGCCGTAGATAAGCTTGGAGGCTATATAACCCATCAACCAAGTGAACAAGGTGGAACTGTGTTTACAGTGGTGCTGCCCAAAATGTCGAAAGATCGGGAAGAGGAATCCTGAAATGACTAAAGAATTACATGACCTGATTCGAGTGTTAATTATTGAAGATGATGAACGAATTGCTGAAATTAACCGCCGATTTGTTGAGAAGGTCTCTGGCTTCACAGTAGTTGGAATAGCAACAGACAGGCCTCAGGCGATAACTCTTCTCGAAGTTCTTGAACCGGATTTGGTTCTTCTTGATATCTATTTTCCTGATGCTAACGGATTGGAGCTTCTCCAGCATATAAGACAGCTCGATCGTCAGCCTGATGTCATTATGATTACTGCAGCGAAGGAAGTGGATGCAGTAAGGGCGGCCATTCGCGGTGGTGTGTTTGATTTCATTATGAAGCCGCTTTTGTTTAATCGTTTGCAAGAAACACTGCTTCGTTTCAAGGAATACCATAGAACGTTGGAGAGGCTGCATACGGGACCAGGCCAAGTGAACCAGGATGAGGTTGACCAGCTTCTTCAGGGAACAAGCAAGAAGGAAGCCGTGATTACTTATTTACCCAAGGGGATTGATAAGTTGACACTTGATAAAGTAATTCAAGCCATGAATGACATTATTATTCCATTAACCGCGGAGCAGGCCGCAAGGCTTATTGGAGTGAGTCGTTCAACCGCTCGTCGTTATTTGGAGCATTTGGTGTCACAAGGCCAGCTGCGCGCTGATTTGTCCTATGGAGATGTGGGGCGTCCGGAGCGTGTATATAGAAAAATGTAAAGTTGCTCCCAGCCTTCTTTGGCCGGGAGCATTTTTTTTCCAGCGGATTAAGAAAGTACTAGAAAGATCGATTCAAACAGGCTATCATTGGAGGTGCACAGGTTAGTAGCTTACATAAAATACTAATTGAGATTGTTTTACTATTAGCAGAGAGGGATGAAGGGTCAGATGTCGGTAAATTTTTGTTCGTCCTGCGGTCATTCGATGGAAACACGCAGTATGGACGGCGTCGAACGGCGCGCATGCACAAATTGCACTTCGGTTCACTGGGGCAATTACAGCATTGGTGTAGGTGCTCTTGTTGTTAAGGACAATAAGGTTCTTCTTGTACGCCGTGCGCAAGAGCCCGGTAAGGGGAATTGGACAAATCCAGGCGGGTATATTGAGCAGTTGGAGCCGATAGAAGAGACCATCGTCCGGGAAGTTCTTGAGGAGGCTGGGGTACATGCCACAGTTAAAGGAATTGTGGCTGTGCGTGATCAGCCGCGTGCAATCCACAATGTTTACATTGCATTTGAAATGCAATATGTAAGTGGGGAACCCATTCCTGATGGCTACGAGGTGGATGAAGCGGGCTTCTTTTCACTAGAGGAAATGAAGTCGATGAAAGTGGCGAGTTTCACCCAATGGCTGGTAGATATCGCATTAAATGGTCAAAGTGACGGTTTGTTGGCGGACCGTGAACCCATCGTGCCTTCGCCAGGAAATGGCTTTTTCCGGATTCCTTAAGAAAAAAAATTTTTTACTATAGAGGAATTTGTCGCTCAATTCAGAATATAATAATACATTTGGTAAATTACTTATTTGTTTGAGCCTGGGTTGTCCTAATAGGGATGACCGGCTTCTTCAAATAAAGACCAATTACTCGCAGCAGTTTATTCTCGAAAGGAGTTGTGCAATGGTTACATTACCGAAAAAAAATGAGCTCGGTTTTTTTGAAATTCGACTGGAATCCATAGGGGGTCTTGGAGCCAATCTGGCCGGCAAAATGCTGGCAGAGGCCGGAGTCGTCGGTGCCGGGTTAAATGGAGTCAGCTTCTCGTCATATGGATCCGAGAAGAAGGGCTCAGCAGTTAAGGCTCATATCCGTTTTTGTGATATTAACACAAACATTCGCGATACATCGCCTGTTGAAAGACCTCATGTCGTAGGTATTTTTCACGAGTCTTTGTCCAAAACCGTCAATGTAGTCAGCGGTATTTATGAGGATAGCCTGGTGTTGGTCAATTCGACTAAATCTCCCGATGAATTGAAGGAGAAGCTGAAGATGAGAGGCGGCACAATCGCTGTTATCGATGCTATCGGAATTTCTCTGGAAGAGAAGAACCGGGTTAACATGGCTATGTTGGGTGCATTATTCCGGCTTTGTCCTTTCCTTGATCCTGAAATCATGAAGAACGTTATCCGTAAATCATTGGAGAAAAAGTATCCGCAAGCCGTGCAGCCGGCATTGAATACCTTTGAAAGGGGTTACAACGAAGTTAACTTTCAAACCTTCGTGCTTCCAGAGGGTGAAGAAATGCCATCCTTTATTCGTCAAGATACGCCTGTGCTTGGTTTTGCAACGCAACCAATGGGTGGTGTAATCGTAAATCCAGGGAACAGCATTCTAAAGGATTTAAGCATTTCACGTGCTGGGATGATGCCTAAATTCGAGGATGACAAGTGTATTCATTGTGCCGCTTGCGATAATGTATGTCCGGATTTCTGTTTTGTTTGGGACGAGCAAGCAGACAAGAAGGGCCGCCCGCAAATGTTTCTTCAAGGAATCGACTATCAGTATTGCAAAGGCTGTCTTAAGTGCGTGCAGGCCTGTCCAACGGAAGCACTCTCTAGTTTAAGAGAACCAGATGGTTACGCAGATGAACATCGTGTGCCGCACAGATTCGACTTAGCCGTAAAGTAAGAGCCCACAATTCTCAACAAAAGCAAACTGAAAGGTGGAATTCCAGTTGGCAATCGAGATTAATAAAGAGATTTCTCACGGTACGGTGGAGCAACGTATTGTTTATGAATCCGGTAATGAGATGGCTGCCTATGCAGCGCACCAAATTAATTATCATATAATGGGGTATTTCCCGATTTCTCCATCAACGGAGGTTGCCCAATTTCTGGATTTGATGAAAGCCAATGGACAGCATGATATTAAGCTGATTCCGGCGGATGGAGAGCATGGTTCCGCAGGCGTTTGTTACGGAGCTTCTACAGCAGGTGGACGGGTGTTTAATGCAACAAGCGCAAACGGTTACTTGTACATGCTTGAGCAGATGCCTGTACAATCCGGCACTCGGTTCCCAATGGTAATGAATCTGGTGTGCCGTTCCGTATCAGGTCCGTTAGACATTCACGGTGATCATTCTGACTTGTATTATGCATTGAATACCGGCTGGCCGATCTTAATGTGCCGTGATCCGCAAGCCGTCTATGACATGAATATTTTAGCGCTGAAGCTGGCTGAAGATCCTGAGGTTCGACTGCCTGTACTGGTCGCTTCAGACGGTTACTTCACGTCACATCAGAAGCGTCGAGTGCAAACGTTTGCAAAACGTGAAGATGTGCAGGCTTTTGTCGGAGCACAGCCTCCGATGGGTTTCCCGGACACATTGGATCGGAACAATCCCATCACCGTAGGCCCTTACATGAATGAGCCGGATTATATTAACAACTGCTACCAACAATCTGTAGCCATGTACAATGCAGAGCATGTATACGATCGGATCCGTAAAGAGTATGCCGAATTAACAGGCCGCGACTATCCGATTCTGGATCAATACAGAATGGAAGATGCAGAGGTTGCCGTATTCTTGATGAATTCAGCTTCTGAAATTATTAAAGACGTTGTTGATCAGCTTCGTGAGAAGGGGATCAAAGCAGGGTCGATTGCACCGAATATGATTCGTCCTTTCCCGCAAAAAGCGATTGCTGAAGCATTAAAACACGTTAAAGCAGTAACCGTTTGCGATCGTGCGGACTCTTACGGCGGGCACGGCGGTAATATGGTTAATGAGATCAAGGCTGCTTTATTCACATTGGGCAACCATACTACGATGGTTATTAGCCGTATTTATGGACTTGGCGGTAAAGACTTCTACAATGAAGACGGTCACCAGATGTTCCAATTTGCAATTGATGCCGTTGAAAAGGGCAAGGTAGAAGTACCCTTTGATTATTACGGACACACGCCAGGCGATCCTGAGAAGAAACCTAAGCGTGTACTGAATCCGATGAAATATGAAGACCTGAACACCGGTTTGATCACCGTTAAAAAGGATGAAGAAACAGGTAAGCTGAACGTTCGCGTTCCGCCACTGAGAGCTTTGACGAAAAAGCCTAAAAGAATTGCGCCAGGACACGGAGCATGTCCGGGCTGCGGTATTTTCTCTGGTCTTGAGCTGTTCTTCAAAGGAATAGAAGGCGATATCGTTGCACTGTTCCATACGGGATGTGCGATGGTTGTAACAACAGGTTATCCTTATTCAGCTCATAAAGCGACTTATATCCATAACCTGTTCCAGAATGGTGCAGCTACATTGTCTGGTGTTGTGGAAATGTTCTGGGAGCGCAAGCGCAGAGGCGAGCTGGATTCCTTGAATCTGAAGGATGACTTTACATTCGTTATGATTACAGGCGACGGTGGTATGGATATTGGTATGGGACCGGCGATCGGTGCAGCATTGCGTAATCATAAGATGATTATTTTGGAATACGATAATGAGGGATACATGAACACAGGAGCCCAATTATCATACTCAACTCCAATGGGACATAGAACTTCTACTTCCAACGTTGGTTCCAAGCAAGGCGGTAAAGTGTTCCACCATAAGGACACAGCGCAAATTATGGCTGCTACACATATTCCCTATGTATTTACAGGCTCTGAAGCATTTCCTCAGGATTTGGTTCGTAAAGCAGCCAAAGCCCAATGGTACGCTCAGAACGAAGGACTTGTATTCGGAAAAATTTTGATCGCTTGTCCATTGAACTGGTTATCAGAGGATGAACAGGGCTCTAACATCGTGGGTGCTGCAGTTGACTCCTGTTTCTTCCCGCTCTATGAGGTAGAGCATGGTGTAACGAACATAACCTACAATCCGGAAGAGAAGAGCAAGAAGGTACCTCTTTCTGATTGGCTAGTAACGATGGGCAAAACTAAGCATATGACCAAACCGGAACACGAGGAGACTTACAAAATGTTCGAGACGGAAGTTGAACGCCGCTGGAACATGCTAAAAGCAAAGCATGCCAATGAGTTCCTATAGAAATCGGTCAAATAGCAACAGACGCTTGAAATAGAAACAAGGTACCATCTCCGATGGAGAGGGTACCTTTTCACCTTTTTACAGGAAGTGGGGGAAAGCAATTGCCTTTCGTGCTGAAGCATAAGGAATCGAACCAGCTCTTTACCTGTACTTTGGTTAACGGGTATAAGCTTGCTTATTACGGTACTAAATACTGGGATTACGAAGATGATGCGGCAGAAGGACAGCAACCGTTTCTGGAATCTCAATCCATTGAAGATAGTGAATTATGGGAGCTTCTGGAGCTAACGGAAAATCAACTTAAAATGTGCAATGTTAAGCTTAAGAATGATCCGCGGCTGTCCTTATACTGGGATGAAGCAAATCGTTCGATTCGTGTAGATGCTTCTCAGTCAGAATCGTGAGCAGGTTAATGCCGACTTCATTATGTCCGCCCTCGGGGATGATGATGTCGGCATATTTTTTGGAAGGCTCGATAAAGGCATCGTGCATTGGCTTTACGGTAGACATGTATTGGTCATATACCGATTGAACAGAGCGGCCTCTTTCTTGTATATCACGCAGTACGCGGCGTAAAATCCGCACATCCGGATCCGTGTCTACAAATACTTTTATATCCAGCAACCTTCGAATGGGCTCATCCGACAATACATGCAAACCCTCCAAAATAATAATTGGATTTGGAAGAAGCTCGAGGGTCCGGGCAGAACGCGAGTGATTAGAGAAATCATACGTAGGTGATTGTGTGCGGGTCAACTGCTTTAGCTCGATTAACTGCTGCAGCAGCAAATCATTGTCAAAGGCAAGTGGGTGATCATAATTGATTTTCTCACGCTCGCTAAATTCCAAGTTACCATGGTCTTTATAATAATTGTCCTGTGAAATAAAAGTGACCTGATCACTGCCAAGCTTTTCGATGATGGAACGAGCTACGGTAGTTTTACCAGAGCCGGTACCACCTGCAATACCGATAATAAGCATAATTGTTATTTGATCCTCCTGCTGAATGCTGCGATTAAGCTTCAATTCAAGTATTGTAGCATAATCACAGCGGGAACTCTAGATTGGAATTGTGGCGGACAGGCATAGTTTGTGGTATGCTCTTGAACAAGCAATCCCATCCTGCAAGCTGTATGCCTTACGAAGCCAGCCTTCTATGGAAAGCTCTGTAAAAGCTTATGAGGTTAGTTTCGCTACAACGAAACTCTCAGGAGGTAATCTATCATGAATGAAAATTTCATTGCTATTAAGACATATCAAGGCGAGCTGAAGCTTTCTCATAAAAAGGGAGATTTCGGCATCACGGTGTCAACTAAGGAATTGATTTACCAAAAGCCTCACGCCAATTATCACATCAAGCTGGAGGATATTATCAGTATTGTTCCGTTCGACAATTCTAATGTAAAAGCTATTACCTTTCATAACCGCCGCTCCTCCGGTGAGGAAATAATTAAAATGTCCTCCGGAAGTTCACATTACCGTATTTATGTTCGCAGTGTAGTCCTTCATAACCGCAGTGGAATATTCGCAATGGGGACAGCTCAATTTATACTTCCTATCCATAACGAACTGCTAATGGCAATCTCCAAATATGGCGGTTTAAGTGCAGTTATCTGAAGAATAGCATCCCAAAGGTACGAATTACGCTTGTTTCCTTCATAGGGCAGGCGTTTTTTATTGTGCACATTTACCAGGAATTATGATAATCTGGATTTATTGCGTGTAAAAAAATTACATATTAGAAACGCAAAAGAAGGGAAGAGGATGTACGATGGCAGTTGAAGCATCATCAGTAGTTCGCGTAGCGGCTAAAAGCAAGCTTCCGGTTATGATCAGTATTGTACTGGCTATGCTGGTTGCATCAATGGATACAACCATTGCTAATACGACGATGCCTGTAATCGCCAAAGAACTGGGCAATTTCAATTTGTATGCGTGGAGCTTCGCCTCATACATGATTATGTCTACAGTCATTGCACCTGTGGCGGGAAGAATATCGGATTTATTCGGTCGTAAAACTATTTTTGGTGCAGGAATTATTTTATTTTTGCTTGGATCCATATTATGCGGCTTTGCCAATTCTATGGTGCAGCTAGTTATTTATCGGGCTGTACAAGGGATAGGTGCAGGCGTAATGATGCCGTTTCCTTCAATTATTGCAGGTGATTTATTTGCTGTAGAGAAGAGAGGCAAGATTCAAGCTCTATTTACAGGAATGTGGGGATTATCAGCTATATTGGCTCCTATGCTTGGCGCGTTTTTCGTTGAATATGCGAATTGGCGTTGGATCTTTTTTATTAACATTCCGATTTGCCTCGTTTCGTTCATTTTGTTGTCGGCTTATAAAGAAGTGTATGAACCGAAAAAATCAAAGGTAGATGTATTGGGGGCATTAATTTTTGCCGTTGGGATCAGTTTGCTTCTGTTAACTACAATTGTGGAGCAATACACATATGCTTATGGTATAGCAGGTATTGTCGTAATGGTCGGTTTCTATCTGTATGAGAAAAACCATGAGTCACCTATTGTTCCTTTAACCTTGTTCCAGAACAAGCCCTTTGCCTGGATGAAGGTGAATACCTTTTTGGCTTGTGTCTCCTTGTTTGGAGCTTCCAGCTTTTTACCCTTGTTTTTGCAAGAGGAAGGATATTCTTTGTTTATTAGTGGGGTGGCTCTGCTGGGGATGTCATTCGGATGGATGGCTGTATCGGTGCCCGCCGGGAAATGGATTATGCGTTACGGTTATTCAAAGTTAATTATTGCGGGGAATATTCTCTTGGTGGTCTCGGGATCATTTCTGCTTATGTTGAAGCAGGGCTCAGGTTTCTGGTTTGCCTTCTTTGCAATGGTAGTTCAAGGATTAGCCTTCGGCTTGATTTTTACGGTTTCTACCATCGGTTCCCAACAGCTTGTCGAGCCTCATCAAAAAGGGGTTGCGACTTCGATTCAATTGTTCTCCTCCAACATAGGAACGGCAATTGGGGTAACGATTATGGGAGCCATACTGGCTAAAGCAAGCAGCTTTTATGCCGGGTTTGAGCATTTATTTCTATATGGATTTATCGTCTGCTTGTTTGCTTTCGCTTCATCCTTTATGATTCGTAAAGTTTAATATACCTGATGTTTGAAGGGCAGCTTAGGCTGTCTTTCATTCTACATAAAGGAGAGATGAGCATGGCCTATAAGATGAACACTTCACTAACAGAAGGTCCAATCGGTAAAAAGTTGATTTTATTCGCGCTGCCAGTGTTAATGGGGAATGTTCTGCAGTCGCTAAACGGTACAATCAATGCTATATGGATTGGCAACTTTCTTGGTGAAAGCGCATTCGCGGCTACCTCTAATGCAAATAACATTATGTTTTTTTTGCTGAGTCTTGTGTTCGGTATCGGTATGGCCGCGACAATATTAATTGCTCAAAGCGTGGGAGCGGGGGATGAACAGCAGGCTAAACGGGTTGTTGGTACGAGTGCGCTCTTTTTTATTGGAATTGCGGTTAGCATTACGGTGTTGGGCTTTATTTTTTCGCCATTGATTCTTGAGGGAATGCACACACCGCCAGATGCACTAGCATTCGCAACAGATTATTTACGGATTATTTTTATCGGTCTATTGTTTATGTATGGTTATAATTTTGTGATGATGATCATGCGCGGGGCTGGCGATGCGAAGACACCCTTCTACTTTTTACTGATTTCAACCTTCCTGGATATAGTGTTGAATCCGTTATTTATATTCGGTCTTGGTCCTGTTCCTGCTCTCGGAATTGCCGGTTCTGCGGTAGCGACTGTGATTGCGCAATTCGTCAGCTTAGTTTGCTTGATTATATTTCTATATCGCAAAAAGCATTTCCTGCGCTTAACTCGTGCAGATCTGCCCTATGTCCGATTTGATCGCGCTATTATCGGGTCACTTGTTAGAAAAGGTGTTCCAATGGGCTTACAAATGCTAATTGTGTCTACAAGCGCTCTCGCTTTTATTAATTTGGTTAACAGTTTTGGCTCTGTTGCTACAGCAGCCTTCGGGGCAGCTATGCAGCTGTCCAGTTATATCCAGATGCCTGCAATGGCCATTGGAGGAGCAGTCTCTACGGTAGCGGCTCAGAATGTGGGTGCTGGCAAATGGGATCGAGTACATAAGACAACAATTATGGGCATTGTGATTAACTTCCTGATGACAGGTGTGCTTGTGGGCTCGATCTACTTGTTTAATCGTCAAGCATTAGGATTATTTCTGCAGGATCAAGCGGCAATAGAGATAGGAATGCGAATCAACTCTATAACACTGTGGGCATTCATACTATTCGGCATTACCTTTGTAGTATCTGGCGTTGTGAGGGCCACCGGAGCTGTAATGGTACCTCTGCTTACAACCTTTCTATCGCTGTGGTGCATACGGATTCCACTTTCTTATTATTTAAGCGCCAAATATGGTTTGGATGCGGTATGGTGGAGCTTTCCTATTGCTTTCAGCATCGGAATAATGTTATCTATCAGCTATTATGTGTGGGGCAATTGGCGCAACGCCAAGATGCTCGGGGATAAGCCGCAGCAAGCAGCAGGATGAAGGCTGGAGTGAAGATGGAGCTAATTGGTTAGCTAATAAAAGCAACGAGCGAGCATTCTTACTGTCTGTGGGGTTCGACCGACCGCCATGCAATGCCGCAACGCGCGTTTTAAACGGCTAGCGACGCGGTGTATGTACTATGAGGCTTTGAGGAGCTGAACGGAACGGAGATTTCCGTTATTCTATCCGCTTCCTCCAATATGAGGCTATAGCGGAAGTTGGAATTCCGTTATTACCGGAGAATAGGGGTATTATGCACAAAAACAGAGGGATAACGGAAAAGCCAGTTCCGTTATCCCTCTGTTTTTGTGGCTTTCCAGGTGATAGCGGACAAATGCTTCCGCTATTTTCCTTCATATCTGTGGATGAAGCGTTGTCTGAGATCCATGTGATACGGCAATTACACTCACCAAGCTGGATTCCCTCTCTATGTGCGCACACGTATGTGTTTACACATAAGAGGTCTTGTTAGTTGATTTTTCTCTGACATCTTTCCTTATTCCGTGCCTTCTACGCCGCATTAGTCACCATTTTATTTACTTTGGACTTTCTGAAGGTGACAAAGGAATAGACAATCAAGGCGAGCCAGATACACGAAAAGCTTATCAATTGGGCTTCGGCAAACGGTTCGTGAAAAATAAAAATAGCTAACAGCAAGCTTGTTGTCGGAGCAATATACTGGATGAATCCGACCATCGATAACGGCAGCAGCTTGGCAGCTTGAGCAAACCAGAATAAAGGCAAGGCAGTCGCCGCTCCCGATAGTAAAAGAAGTGCAAGCGAATAGCTGGATAAATTAGAGAGTGTGCCTGTACCGGAACCTTGAATGTAAAATAAATAGCCTAATGCAGCGGGAAAAACAATGATGGTTTCCCAAGTCAGGCTGAGCAGCACATCCAAGCCTGCTATTTTTTTGGCAAGGCCATACAGAGCAAAAGAAATGGCCAAAGAAATGGCAACCCACGGGACAGTGCCGTATTGAATGGCCATAATGAGAACACCTAGGCCTGCAAGTAAGATGGCAATCCATTGGCCTGCCGAAAGTCGTTCTTTCAAAAAGATGACAGCGAAAACAACGCTAATTAGCGGATTCATATAATAGCCTAAGCTCGTCTCGATCACATGACCATTATTCACTGCCCAAATGAAAAGAAACCAGTTGCAGCTTATGAAGATGGAGCAAAGCAATACGGCCGCTTTGCTTTTAAGATTCGGAACAACCGATTTAAGCTGCTTCCAGCGTTTGGCTGCAGTCACCAAAATAGCTACAAAGACTAAGGACCATACAATTCGGTGAGCAAGAATCTCCCAAGCCGGCATCGATTCGAAGAGACGCCAATACAAGGGCAATAGTCCCCACGAAAAATAAGCTAATATTCCATAAATAACTCCTTTTTTCATTTACACCTGACTCCTTCTTTAAAGTAAGTCTTAGTGTATCAAACTTACCGAAAGAAAGTAACCCTACCTTAGCAATTGATTACGAGAAGGCGGAAAATTACAAAAGGCAGAGGCCGCTTGAAGAATTTGTAAAGGAAATGATTACGCAAAATGTATCGGCAGATTTCTTGTTAAATCTGTTGTGTTCGCGTTATACATGTTTAATTTGCGTTATTTCAGGGGATTTTAAAATGGTTTAAGCTATACATAGAGATCGAGCAGACGATCGCAAGCATATACTAGGAGGGTTCTTACTAATGAAAATAAACAAAAAACGTTGGTTAACTGCTGGAGTGGCAACCATACTTGCCACAAGCATGCTGGCTGGCTGCGGTATCAGCACAACACCTGCAAAGCCAGATACAGGCAATGCAGCAGGAGGAGCAGCAGCCAAACCTTTTGATGGCAAGAAATTGACTGTAGTTACAGCCAATCATCCATGGGGAGAAGCCATTAAGCCGTTGATCCCTGAGTTCGAAGCCAAAACAGGCATGAAGGTAGAACTGCAAAGCTTCTTCGAGGATCAATTAACGCAAAAGCTGACCGTTCAGTTCACTTCAAGCTCAGCAACGCCGGATGTGTTCATGTACCGACCTTTGCAAGAAGGCAAGCTATTCTACAAAAACGGTTGGGTAGCAGCATTGGATGAATACCCACAAAAGGATGCGAGCTATGATTTCAACGATTTCTCCAAATCAGCTATCGGCTCGACAACCGTAGATGGCAAGCTAGCTGGAATCCCTATCATTACCGAACAGGAAATCTTGTATTACCGTAAGGATTTATTGCAAAAAGCAGGAATTGCAGTACCTAAAACATTGGACGAGCTAACAGCGGCTGTCAAAAAGCTTCATGATCCGAAAAATGAAATGTACGGGTTTGTAGCTCGTGGACAGCGCTCGCCGCTTGTAACGCAAGTATCCTCATTCCTGTTCTCTGAAGGCGCTGACTTTACAACGGGAGATAAAGCAACTGTAAATACGCCAGAGGCCATCAAAGCTTTCACAACATATAGCTCCCTGCTTAAAGACTACGCTCCGCCAGGAGTATTGAATATGTCTTGGCCGCAAGCTTTCGGTATTTTTGCTCAAGGTAAAGTAGCTTTTCTAACGGATGCGAACTCGCTATATAAAAATGTGACCGACAAGGAAAAATCAACGGTTGCCGATAATGTAGGCTTTGCTTTATTCCCATCCGGGAAAGCAGGCTCGAAGCCATACAACATCACTTCATGGGGACTAGCTATGAACTCCAAAACGGCCAACAAAGATGCATCTTGGGAATTCATTAAATGGGCGACAAGCAAAGACGTTGTTCTGAAAACTCAAAAGCTTGGCAACCCTGGCGCACGTGCTTCTGTGTGGGATAATGCTGAAGGCACATCAGGCTTCCCGGCAGAAATGGTTCAAGTTATTAAAGAATCCGCCAAAGGCGGCGTAGACCATGACCGTCCGGTATTGATCGGAGTTGGTGAAGCGCGTGATGCAGTAGGTGCTATCGTCTTGCAAGGTATGACCGGAGGCGATATTAAAGCAGCCGCAGACAAAGCGAATTCAGAGCTTCAAACGATCATGGATAAAGAAAAGGGCAAGTAAGCGGTGGAGAGAAGGATCGGTGCTCAAGCCGATCCTTTCTTTTTTCCAGAGACCCATTCGCAATAGAGAAAGGTAGGCCAAGGAAATGAATCATAGCTGGTTTGACCGCAACATCAAATGGATTTATACGATGCCGGCGCTGTTATTTGTTTTGATCATGATGGTATTCCCCATCGTTTACACATTTAGAATCAGCTTTTATGAATGGAGCATGTCTGCAACAACACCACCCAAATGGGTAGGATTGAGCAACTACACAACTTTATTAAGTGACGGACGCTTCTGGGACTCGGTGTTCAACACGTTTTATTTTACCATCGTTGCACTTGTACTGGAGACTGTACTTGCAATTGCAATAGCGATGCTGCTGTACCGGGAATTTCGCGGTAAAAACATTGTAAAAACAATATTTCTGCTTCCTATGGTGGCCACCCCTGTAGCGATGGGTCTTGTGTGGATGCTAATCTATGAACCGACTATTGGTGTTGCCAATTCGCTGTTGAAAGCTATGGGTCTTGAACCATTGTTATGGCTTGCCTCGCCTAATCAAGTAATTCCATCTCTAATTATCGTGGATGTCTGGGAATGGACGCCAATGATTGCTTTAATAGTAATGGCAGGCTTATCTACTTTACCGAGCGATCCGTATGAAGCGGCCGATGTGGATGGAGCATCAACCTGGCAAAAGTTCACCAACATCACACTGCCATTGTTAAGACCGACGATCGTTGTTGCCGTAATGCTTCGTCTGATTGATGTACTAAAAACATTTGATATCATCTACGCAACAACTCAAGGCGGACCGAATTTAGCCTCAGAGACATTGAATTTGTACGGGTATGTGCTAGGCTTCCAGTATTTCAAGCTGGGTATGGCGTCCTCTTTGCTCGTAATTTTCTTTGCTATTGTTATGGGTCTTACACTTGCTTTGATTTATGTTCGCAAACGCATGGAGGTGCAGTAACCTTATGAAAAAGAATGGTGCTCTAAGGTGGGTTTATCCTGTTTTGACGCTGCTCGTCATTCTGGTGTTTGCATTTCCGTTTATATGGATGCTTCTTGCTTCCTTTAAGACACAGGCTCAGATCATGTCAAAAGGGCAGTTTCTGTTCTTTACACCAACAATGAAAAACTACGTAAACGTCTTCGGTCAATATGAGTTTATGCGTTTTATTGTGAACAGCTTCATTGTAGCGGTAGGTTCTACAGCCGGATCTCTTTTGTTAGGCTTGCCTGCTGCTTATGCGATTGCCAGGTACAGGCTTCAGGGGCTCGGTTTGGTTATTCTCGTGGCGAGAATTGTACCGGGTATTACGTTCCTGATCCCATGGTTCATCTTATTTTCCAATCTAAAGCTGGTGGACACCTATCTGGCGTTAATTTTAAGCCATATGCTGGTCGGGCTGCCTTTTATAATCTGGATCATGATTTCCTTCTTTGAAGGATTGCCTACAGAAATTGAAGAAGCTGGCTTGATTGACGGCTGCACGCGTTCGCAGGTTTTTCTCCGTATTATTTTGCCGATTTCCGGACCAGGAATCATTACGTCGTCGCTTCTGTCGTTTATTTTCTCTTGGAACAACTTTATGTTCTCGATCATTCTGGCGGGAGACAAGACCAAAACATTGCCAATCGCTGTATTTAACTTTATGTCATACTCAGAAATCAATTGGGGTGCCTTGATGGCCGCGGCTTGCATAATAACACTGCCCGTACTTATAATAGCATTGCTGGCACAGCGTTATATCGTAAGTGGATTGGCAGCTGGAGCGGTGAAAGGATAACCATGCAAGGGCAAACTATACGTATACAGCAAGAATGGGGTGGAGTGGTTAAGATGGCAGCTAAAAAAAACACGTTTCGTAAAATGGTGCTGATCATCTTTCTACTCCTGGTCCCTATTGCCTGTGTGTATATGTATTCGCATCAAGTCAGTATTAATGTTCTGCGCAGTGAGATTCAAGGAAATCTGCTGAACCGTCAGCAATTTTTTATATCACAAGTGGATGCGGCCGTCGATCAACTGGCAATGTTCCCAGTTATTGTCGGCCACGATCCTTTTATACGCGAGTATGTAGGGAAGAAGTACAGCACTGTATTAGATAGACTTCTTTTACAATCAAGAGTTATAGAGAAGCTTGGCTATCAAAGCGCATCCAGTGAATGGACGAATGAATTAAACATATACTTGGCGGAAGAGAAGCAGGTATTGTCGTCCAACATTTTTGTCACTTACAATGATGCCTATATGAAACAGCCGATTAAAGCTAATTGGACTTATGATCAAGGCAGCGGCAAACCATTATACGACTCATTCGTCCGTCAAATCGCAGAGCCTGCTTCAGCATCAGGATTAGAGAAGACCCACGTCATATATGAGGTCCGGTTTTCCGCAGAAAATCTCCGGCTAATGCTGGATCATTTTAAAGCGGGGGGCAAAGGGGACCCTTTTTTATATATTCCGGGAATGCCAGGTGTTTATAATCATAGCGTTACTTCACCGCTTGCTGCCATTGTTACACAACAGCTGGATAAGCAGAAGATAGAAGCGGATTCTGGCAACCGTATTCTAGAGCTGGATTCCAAAAAATATTTAATTAACTTCGTTAAATCCAATACTTTAGGCTGGTATTTGGTTGATTATGTTCCGTTAGAGCAAACACTGCTGCCTATCAATAAAAGCAGGAACTTCTTCTATGTAGCCATTAGTTTGCTGCTTGTTGCCGGTATGGTTGCAGCTTATTTGCTGTATCGCCATGTTCAAAGGCCAATCGCTAAGCTGCTTCAGGGAGTCATGCTGCTCAAGAGAGGGGTTTATTCAGCGCGAATTGATTATAAGCCGAATAATGAGTTTGATTTCTTAATCCGCCGCTTTAACGAAATGGCTGAAGAAATTCAAGAATTAATTGAGAAAGTGTACGCAGAACAGCTACGGTCACGGGAGGCAACGCTGAAGCAGCTTCAGGCGCAGATTAATCCTCATTTCTTATATAATTGTCTATATTTCATAAGCAATATGGCCATGCTGGAGGATAAGCAATCCGTCGTAGCTATGGCTAACAATCTGGGAGATTATTATCGGTATACGACCCGGGTGGAGAAACAGCTCGTAAGCGTTCGAGAGGAGCTGCAGCTTATCACCAATTATTTGACGATTCAAAATTTAAGAATGGAACGGGTTTGTTATGAGATTGACGTGCCTGAAGCAATCCTCGCTATGACAATACCAAGACTGCTGCTGCAGCCATTGGTTGAAAATGCCGTTATTCATGGGCTTGAGCGAAAAGCGGGCAAAGGATTGATTCGGATTAGTGGAGAGTCTCACGGCAATGAACATCGGATTATTATAGAGGATAATGGAGTTGGAGTGACGACAGCACAGCTTGCCGAGCTGCGGCAAACATTGGACGAGCCGATGAGTGAGCAGATGGGCTGTGGGGTGTGGAATGTGCACCAGCGGCTGCAGCATTATTTCGGACCTGCTTCCGGACTGGAATTAATGACAGCCGATGACAATGGGGGCTTTAAATCTATCTTGAAATGGAAGGAGCCCATGAATGTATCAGCTGTTGATCGTAGATGATGAAATGCATGTGGTGGAACGGTTATCAACCACGATGGATTGGTTCGCTATGGGTATTGAAACAGTGCACAGAGCATACTCTGCTGATGAAGCATTGGCTATTTTGAGTACAACAACCATAGATATACTGATTACCGATATTCAAATGCCTGGAATGACAGGCTTGGAACTGATTGCAATAGTTCGGGAGAAATGGAAGAAGACCAAATGTATTCTGCTATCCGGTTACGCGGATTTCAGCTATGCACAAGAGGCAATTCAGCATGGAACCGTTGATTATTTGTTGAAGCCTGTGTCTGAAGAGCAGGTTCAGGAAACGGTGCAGCGAGTGTTGGATCAAATTCAGTCCGAATGGCAGGTGGTTCTTTCACACCAGCGTATTCAACATACCCTTAAGGAGCATCTGCCGCTATTGAAGGGAAACCTGTTGAATGAGCTGCTCCAAGGACGCCGATATGGTGTGGAGCGTTGGCGGCAAAAGATGGAGGAATTGAATGTCCCCATCTTCGATAATGGAGTTATTGCTTTGGTATTGGTGCGGATGGAAGAGTATTTCCTGCACTATGATGCGCATAGTTTATCGCTATTTGAATATGCGGTCAGCAACATAGCAGAGGAGCTGTTCGCTCCGCAATATGAGCTATGGCATTGCAAGGATGCCCACGACTATCTGGTATTTATGCTGAAGTGGAAAAGTGTATCTGTGGAGGAGGTTCGGACCTCGATATCCTCAAACTTATCTTCTTCCGGAGAATTTGAGGAACGGCAGCAGCATTTAGAGCGTACAGCAAGCGAGCTGCAAAAGGCTGTTAACACTTTTCTGAAAGGAAAGGTGTCAGTGCTTGTAAGCGGATGGGGATCCTTCCCGAGCGACGTCTCAGCGATCTATAATCAAGCTTTGTCATTATTCCGTAAACGGATTGGCAGTGAGCATGATATCTTTATGACTACACATGAGAAGCCTGCTGCCGAATCGTACCGAACCTTGCAGCGGCTTTACGAGCTGCCTTCCTTAACTCAGCTGTTAGAGGCAGGGAGATGGAAAGAGGTCGAAGATAAGCTCAGAGCAGTGTATGAGGAAATCAACGAAGAATGGGCGCAGTCCCAAGAGCATGTCCTGGAAGTTTTTTATGCAATATCCTCGGCCTATTCGTACATTACTCATAAAAATGGCCGCCAGCTTTCTGAATTAATCGGAGTGGATTATTTAAAGCTGACGGAAGGTGTTCCATTCCGCTCGATTGGTTTGTTAAGAGATTGGAGCTTTCGGGTGCTAGGACAATTAAAGGCTGATATGGACAAAGAAGTACAGGATTCCCGTACGTCTGTAGTGCATCGGGTACAACAGTTTGTAGAGCTTAATCTGAGCGGGGATGTTTCCTTACAGGCAATTGCCGATCATGTCTATCTCCATCCGGTCTACTTGTCCAAAATATACAAGCTTGAAACCAAACAAAACATCACCGACTATGTATTCCATCTACGGATGGAGAAAGCAGCCTATTTGCTCAAAAACAGCCACGATAAAATATATGAAATTGCAGAAAAGCTGGGCTATCAGCGGGCGCATTCGTTTAATCATGTTTTTAAAAAGCATTATGGCATGACACCTCAAGAATACCGCGACCAGAATGCTGGGACTGGGACGGCTGCAACTGTTAATGGATTGCCTCCTACTGTGTAATTAACAGAGGCAACAATACTTTCTGACATTAAATAAACAGCTCCTGAAATGATCTTTCAACGGGGCTGTTTTTGTTTGTGTAACCTGTTTATCACAGAATGTTTGTTCGCATTTTGGGTGATCTCATGTTATGATTAAGTAAACTACTACTTGCTTATAACATCATACGTTCATGAAAGGAAGAATAGCGAGCTTATGACGGGAAGAACCCATTTGATTGTTGGTTCGGGTGTAACGTTGTCTGTATTGAGCTTGATAGGACAGCCTATCACTTTGCCTGCAGCTGTTGTTGCTATTGTCAGCTCACTGCTGCCGGATATTGACGAACCCAATAGTCTGCTTTTGCAGAAGACCATGCCCAAAGCGGTGCTGAATAAGATTAAGCTTGCTCTAGTCGCAGCTGGCGTTGGATTTATGATTTACTGCTATTTTCAATCGTTTTATGTCCCTTACAGCTATGGAGTCGGCGTACTTATGATCGGCGCATTCCTTATTCATCAAAGGCTGTTTAGGCAGCTGCTAATGATTGTTCTAGGAGGATTACTGCTCTATCTTGGCGCTGAAGCGGGACCCTGGTGGGGTACCATAGGGGCACTGCTTATGGTGTGTGCTGTACTTCCTCACCGCGGATTAACCCATTCTGTTTATGGGGTAGCTATCTGGGGAGCTGTGCTGTATTTCGCTTCCATCAGGCTGGGAGAGTCGCTGTGGATTTCTGGTGTAATGGCTTATACACTGCATCTGTTGTGCGATATGCTGACTAAACATGGTATTCACCCGCTGCCACCGTTAAAGTGGAAATTTCGCCTGCCGCTAATGAGCACAGGGAAATTCAGTGGCTTTCTTGTGGAAAGCATATGCATTACGTTGACTTTTGTTTTGGTATGGCATGCCTTTATAGCGCCGATGGGCGATACGATGTTTGGATTTTTTACACATATTAAAGACAGGGTAAGTGCTTTGTGGAACACATAATTCTGAAAGCAAGTAACGTCAAGGTAAGTTTGTGAATGTTTTTTCAGTCATTTTCTATTAGAGGGTTGAAAGCTATAATGAATCTGTATATGTAGTATCTATATAGCACAGCTTAATTGAGTGCAGAACTTAATGAATGGATGGAGGAGCACCTTATTATGAATTCGTTTCAATTTCAAAATCCGACTAAATTATTGTTTGGCCCTGATAAGCTGAACCAATTGGGACAAGAAATTTCTGCTTACGGCAAAAAGGTTCTATTGGTCTATGGCGGAGGAAGTATTAAATCAACAGGTCTATATGACCGGATTTTGCAACAGCTGCAGGAAATTCAAGCAGAGGTGCATGAGCTCGCAGGCGTTGAACCTAACCCGCGTCTTACGACGGTAAAGAAAGGGATTGATCTATGCCGTCAGCATGGCGTCGAATTTATATTGGCAGTCGGTGGAGGAAGCGTGCTTGATGCTGCCAAAGCAGTAGCGGCTGGAGTACCTTATGACGGAGATGTGTGGGACTTCTGCATAAGAAAAGCACAGATTCAATCTGCTTTGCCGCTTGGTACGGTTTTGACGTTATCGGCTACAGGCTCTGAAATGAATGGTAACTCCGTAATAACGAATTGGGAAGAGAACCTGAAGAAATCGTTCGGAAGCATTCACGCGTATCCGAAATTCAGCATTCTTGATCCTACATTAACGTATTCAGTACCTGCAAACCAGACAGTCAATGGCATCGTTGACATGATGTCGCACGTATTCGAACAATACTTTAGTCCGACTACAGATACTCCCTTGCAGGAGAGATTGTGTGAATCTATTCTTCAAACTGTCATTGAAAATGGTGAGCTAGCCTTACAAAATCCGAACGACTATGCTTCGCGTGCAAATATTATGCTCTGTGGAACCTATGCATTGAACGGCGGCATGATCAGTATTGGTATGCAAAATGATTGGGCGACTCATATGATTGAGCATGAGGTCAGCGCTATTTATGACATTGCACATGCTGAAGGGTTGTCGGTCCTATTCCCGAATTGGATGAAATATGTGTATCAAGAACGAATCGACCGTTTCGTACAGTATGCCGTACGGGTGTGGCAGATAGATCCTAATGGTAAGACGGACAATGAAATAGCATTAGCTGGTATTCAAGCAACTCGTGACTACTTTACTAGAATTGGAGCACCGAGTCGTTTAGGTGATTTGAACATTGATGGCAAGGAGCTGGACCGGATGGCGAAGGAAACTGTCAGATTCGGATCTGTAGGCTCTTTCAAGCCACTTAACGAAAGCGACGTTCGCCAAATTTTAGAGATGAGTCTGTAGAATTTTATGTGAGCCATCCAAATAAAGAGCCCAGCTATATCAATAGCAGGGCTCTTTATTTGGATGGAAATCATTTAAACTATGCCGGAAATAAATAATCATTTCCCGGGCAAGCGCATAACTCGCTAAAATCAGAATTCCTTCGACATATATGTGAGGATGCTTGGCAGTTGTAAATCTTATTGTGTCGAGGAAGTCGAACTGTGCGTCCGTTAATAGTTCTAAGGACACATAGATGGCTATGATCCAACCTCTATGAACATGTTTTGGATTTTTTGCAGTCGAATATACTCGTTTTTCTCAAGTCCAGGACGGAAGTAGCTGAACAAATAAGCGGCATGGTCAAAGGTCAAGCTCGGATGGCATACAACTTCTTGTATCGTATGCGGATTGTCCAGAATGACCTGCCATTCCCCGTTTCTCTCTTCGACTGGAACCGCTTCCATTAATTGAGTCTTTATCGAAACCATCTCGGACAGCTCTTTCCAAATATGGAGCCATGAAGGGCTAAACAGACCAGGATTAGGAAATAGACGTTCAGCGGTTTGAAGCCATTCCAATACATTCTGAACCTGTGTTTCGTTCATTTCCTTTATCTGCAGCTTAAAGCCCTCCAGAAGCTGATGAAATGCAGAGTAACCTCCATTCTGAATAGAGACTTGAAGCTCAGCAAGCTCCTGTTCGGATTTGGCTTGAACTAACCGCTCCAGTGCATGTTCATTCATTGTTAGAATTCATCCTCCTGAAAAAAATGAAAATGATTAGATTTTCTTTAATTTAGCATAAATGTTGAATTTTAAAAAGCCAATATGCTATTGTTTTTGATCAACCATATTATTCCTCTGAGCCGTTTTCTGTATCCTATTGGTTAAGTATACTCCAGCTAACACAAGCGCAGCGCCGACCCAATGGTATAGGTGTAAACGTTCCCCTGTAAAAACGGTAGCAAAAACAGCACTGAAAACTACTATTAAATTTAGAAATCCTGCACAACGGGAGGGTCCGATCAATGCTATTGCCTTATTCCAGGCTGTAAAAGCTACAAGAGATGCAAAAATCCCTATATACAGCAGGCCCAATATGAGATTGGCTGAACCGTGAATGACAGGCTGACGTACCGCATACTCGATAATAGATGACGGAATCAAAACGATTATTGTAACGACTATTTGCCAAAAAAATAACGCTTGTGCAGGAAATTGTCCAGCTGCTTTTTTCATCCAGACCGAATACAAAGCCCAGCAGATGATCGCAGCTATCATCCACATATCGCCTTTATTGAATGATAAATAAATAATTGCTTCCCAGCTGCCGCGGCTAATAATCCATAGAACACCAACCAGCGACAGAGCAATTGCAGGCAGCACTGCAGCTGTAAAAGGCTCACGCAGCACAATGGCTGAAATTAATACGATAAGAACCGGTGTAGCAGAATTCATTAGAGCTGCATTAATGGATCCCGTATATTGAACCGCTATGTAGGTTAATGTATTGAAGCCGGCAACGCCAGTCAGTGACAGGAATAAGAGTGGCTTCCACTTGGCAAACATAATCGAGCGCTGCTTCCACATGTCACGTCCGATAAACGGCAGCATAGCCAGAAGTGCGATACACCATCGAATGGTAGCCAGTAAAATAGGAGGGATTTCTGTAACCAGTACTTTGCCTACAACAAAGTTTCCTCCCCAGAGGCAGGTGGCCAGCACTAATAGAATGTAGGGGGAACGCCAAAGCATAAAACATCGTGCTCCTTTGTATTTAAAGTCAAGTGACATCAGTTTACATGGGATGCGTATAGGATACAAGGCCATAATGAATTAAATTGATTAAATATTAATACGATTAACTAAATTCAGCTGCAAATGAAGCAAATCCAGTTTGATAAAGAACGCATCTGTTTTGACATCTTTAACCATTTTGTGTAGCATTAGTAGTGCAGACAAGCTTATAGACATCATGATTCCAATACTGAGAGGAGATATCCCAAATGTACGATATTGTTGTGATTGGAGCAGGTCCGGCAGGAGCAAGCGCTGCATTGTTTGCGGCCAAAGCTGGAAAGAAAACATTAGTTATAGACAGCGATCAAAGCATTACGAAACGGGCGTGGGTAGAGAATCATTATGGAGTATTGGAAATTAGCGGTCCTGATCTCGTAGAGATTGGCAAGAAGCAGGCTGTCAAGTTTGGGGCAGAGCTGGTTCAGGGTAAGGCAGTGCAAATTACTAAAGGCTCTGAGGGCTTCACCGTTTCAACAGATGCAGGCAGCTATGAGGGAACACATGTGATTCTCGCTACAGGTGTGATGACGGATCTTGCTGAACAGCTCGGAATTAAGACAAAGCCCGCAACTGAGCCGCGGATTAAAACTGTATTCGATGTGACGGCTGATGGCAAGACCTCGGTAGAAGGCATTTGGGCTGCTGGAACGGCAGCTGGGGTAAGCGTGCATACTATTATTACATCAGGCGATGGAGCGAAAGTTGCGATAAATATCATCAGCGAGCTGAACGGCGAACGTTATGTTGATCACGATATGATGAAGCAATAATAATTCAACACTTGATAGTATATAAAAGGTTCAACAGCTTCCGCTGTAATCTAGTAGGGTTGATCCATTCAAAAAAAAGAGGGTGTCTCAAAAGATCAGTTTAAAACGATCTTTGAGACATCCTCTTTTACGCTGGAAAGTCACTTGCTACCACAGACTCGGAAGTACCTTGATTCGTGAATCCAGCTTAGGCAGGAAGGCATAGCTTGGATTAAATGTAAATATACGCTTGATCTGATAGGTGATCATCACTACAGCCGTGACGGCTTCGCTCAGTGATAACTGTAAATCAGGACAATCCATAATAAGACGTTTGGATTCATTCTCGAACTCGGGTCTACCGGAGATAACAGTCAGCTTTGATTGAGCGGTGGCTGTTTCCATGGTATCCAGAAAAAATTGCGCATGTTCAAATCCATAGCTGTTTCTAAGCCACTGATGGGTATCAAACAGTACATAATTCGTTGTAACCAAGTTACGGTCCAGATCATCCAGATCAATGAATATGGACCTGGCTTTGGAATAGTAGGAAGCCTGCGGATCCATAAAGGAAGTAAGGGCGGATTGGTCTACAAACACAGCTTGATCTAAATTAATTTGTTCATGATTATTCATAATTATTCTCCCCAACTCCGAATGGTTTAAAATTTCGGTGGGCTAGCGCATCCAACAGGAATATTGGGTTTCGATCTATATGTTCCCTCGAAATAGGAGTGGAAAGCTCGTTAGTGCGCTGAAGCCAATATTGTTCCAGTATTTGTTGAACCACATCATCCACGGTAGTCTGTTTATCCTCGGCGAGTACTTTGCATTTCTCCAGTATCACCGGACTAAGTTCAATACGTTCATCGATTTCCTCAGTGCCGGAGATCAGATGATTTGCTTTGTGCTTCCAATGCTCCAGCTTTTTTTGCCAAACTCGTTTCGTAGTACTCAAACTTTATTGCACCTCCGTCGCTAATAATCATTTATTGAGTCGGAATAGCAGGACATCCTACATATTTCGAGTCGAAACGACAATTTTGAGGGGATAGCTGGAAATATAGGCAAGGGAGGGCGGTTACCGTCCGCCCCTTCATTGTGGGCTCTTTTTCAAATAAACCTGCTTCATTTCTTCTACCATCTGTAGAATGCCTGGCTTAATATCGTTTTCCTTTGCGTTAGAAGCCGTGATCTTCAGAATAGGTAACTTAGTAAATGAGGTTAAATAATTTTTGTGGACGGATTCAATCAGAATTGACTTTTTATGAAGACGGTTAATGAGCTGAGAGATTGAAACGCTGCTGTCAAGTAAGATATGAGCATGAATACACGGTTGTTTAGGTGAAGGGTAAGTTAATAATTCCCCATTAAGCTCGGACTGCTGCTGCAAAGCATCATTCAATAATCGAGATCTGCGGGAATAAGAAGAGCGGATCTTCAGTTTGTGGCGCTCAAACATGCCGCTTTTTAAATAAATGTCTAAAGCTGCTTGCGAAAGCATAGAGCTGTCGATATCGAGAAGACGCTTGTAGCGGTTGAACAATTCCATCAGAGCATCAGGGATCACCGCTATTCCTATCCGCAGCCCAGGGAAGATGATTTTGGAATAGCTTTTGAGATAAATAACATGTGACGAATTATCGTAGGCATATAGAGGATCAGCTTTACTATCTTGCTCGAAATCAGCTAAATAGTCATCCTCGACAATATACACATCATAAGCTTGAGCCAGCTCCACAATTTTCTTTTTTTCCTGCTGAGTGAGCGAGCTGCCTAACGGGTTATGGAACCGTGGCATCGTGTAAAAGAATTTAATAGATTCCGTACGAAACAGATGCTCCAGCTCGTCTAAATCAATTCCTGCAGCCGTTCTTTGGATTCCTAAGACAGGAAGCTGCCGCGTTTCCAGATGCTCGATGAACAAGTGATAGCCGGGTTGTTCAATCAAAATTTTTGATTTTCCATTTGGAAAAGGAATGGCCGTCAGCAGAGACAGCGCCTGTTGAATGCCGGAAGTGACGATAATATTGCGTTGATCTGCAAAAACTTGATGATTGGCCAATTGTCCTTTTACCGTCTGGATGAGAGAGGGAAGCCCTTTGGGTGTCCCGTACACGAACAGATCGTTTTTGTACGTATCTATCGCCTTGTTAATGCAGTGCTGGAAATCCAAATAAGGGAACACGTCGGGATCAGGAGCGTAAGTGGCAAAATCGATGATACCAGTTTCATTATCTTCTTGAAGGTTTGTTCTTTTGACCACGTAATATCCACTCTTGGGAACCGAATAAATCAGATGCTGTTTTTCCAACTCACTTAAAGCACGGATTATGGTGCTTTTATTGCAGCTATATTGTTCAGCCAACGCTCGTATGGAAGGAAGCCGTTCTCCTTCTTTGTAAGGGCGGCTATGGATCAAGCTCTCTAGGCCGTTTAATATTTGCAAATACTTATGCACGAATTCACCTCAATCATTGATTTGTACTGGTACAGATCATCTTTTTTAGCATTGTATCATACGGATGAGGGAGTTACTATGGGGATACAACTTCCGGTTAGTTATTAACTTGCATGCATGCATAAAGTTTGGGGGGAATACAGATGGAGCTCAAAAACAATAAGCAAACTCAGTACGCGTATCTTGCTGCTGGTTTATATTCTCTGTGCATTGGTTTTTCATTTATTTTTGTTAAATTGGCGCTGCTTGCTGCTCATCCAATCGACATTCTGGCGCATCGTTTTACGGTTTCTTTCGCGGCTGCTTCGATTCCAGTATTAATGGGGTGGGTACGGATAAATATAAAGCCTAAGGCCATATTGCCTATTCTTCCGTTGGCTTTATTATATCCGGTGTTGTTTTTCACATTTCAAACGTTCGGCTTATTCTATATTTCATCTTCAGAAGCAGGGATCATACAAGCTACTGTACCCATCTTTACGATGATAGCAGCCGCTTACTTTCTTAAGGAGCACTCGAGCCGCAGTCAAAAGCTGTTTGTTCTGCTCGCCGTTGCAGGAGTTATTTATATGGTGCTTATGAAAGGAGTCCGGTTTGAATCGGCTAATATGCCGGGAACGATACTTATGCTTTTAACATCACTATCGTTAGCTGGATATACAGTACTGACCAGAAAAAAAGCAAAGCTCGGAAATGTACTGGAAATCACTTATCTGATGACAGCCTTCGGCTTCGTAATCTTTAATAGCTTATCAGTTATCCGACATCTATCGGCAGGAACCTTGAACCTGTACTTTGAGCCTTTTACAAGCCCTTCATTTGTTGTTTCCATCCTGTACTTGGGCATTTGCTCATCACTCGCTTCATCCTTGCTGTCGAATTATGCTTTATCGCAGATTGAAGCTACCAAAATAAGTGTGTTCAACCATATCGCGACATTAATCACGATTGCAGGCGGGTATTTGTTTTTGCAAGAGAGTCTGGAATATTATCATCTAATTGGAGCCATAATGATCATTGCTGGGGTGGCCGGCACGAACAGCCGATTCTCAAGAGCCAAGCCCACGCCAAAAAACATTCCAGCCGCATAAGCCGAAATGTTGGTTAACTTATTCCTTAGGGTTGTCGATAGCTTCTGCCATCGTCTTGTCTGTCAAATGAGCATAGATTTGTGTAGTTTCCGGTGAAGCATGGCCCAGCTGCTCTTGGGTTTTGTACAGATCATTACGCATATAATAATCAGTGGCGAACGAATGGCGCAGCTTGTGAACGGAAAGGTAAGGCTTGCCGAACCGTTTGGCATACTTGATGACCATTTCCTGAATAGCTCGCTTGGTCATACGTTCTCCCTCTTTTTTGCCGTTTGCAATGGCGAGGAAGAGGGCTTTTTCCTTACGAGGAGCTTTATACTGGGATTGCCGCAGCTCCATATATTTTTTCAAAGCTTCAATGGCTTCCTGGCGGAAATAAACCGGCGTTTTGAAAGAATCGTCATTTTTACCTTTTCGATAAACATGCGTCAGCCGCTTTTTCATATCGATGTCATCGACATTCAGATTGAAAACCTCCGACACGCGTAACCCGGAGTTGAGAATAAGGCTTACGATACAGCAGTCTCTGACCTTATTTCTTTCAAAGGAAAATAAAGCCTGCTTGTTGTTGACAACCTCTTGTCCGTAACCGGTTTGAATATATTCGAGAAATTCGAGAATTTCTTCCTCCTGCAGCAGTTTTCCCTCCAGCTTGGCGGCCGTATCCTTTGGTTTGTGCATGCGCTTAATCTGTACCTTAGCCATTACGTTTCTCTTCAATAAGGGGTAGAATTGCTCATCCTCCGCTATTTGACTCAAGTAATGAAACAAGGAACGGAGAGAGGACAGCTTGCGGGAAATCGTCGTTCGGCTGTTTGTATTCTCGGTCCGCGTCATCAGAAACATCCGGAAATTATCCACGCTTTCCATGTGCAGCTTCTCTAATGCTTCTATCGGGATTTGTCTTATCGAATCCGCTTCTGCCAAGCCTTCGGCAAGCATCCAGGAAAAAAAGATTTCGTAATCGCGCACATATTCCAATAACGAAGAAGGAGAGAGATCCGGCAGCTTGAAATTAATAAATTTTTCCACATACCAGGGCATAGACGGGACTTTCTTATCAAGCTCCTGCCGGTCTTTCACTTTTATTATATTCATGGGTATGCACCTCAAGATAAATTTGGTTGACGCAAGCATTGTAAATTCAAGTATAGTACAGATGTTCGCTTATGGAAAGAGATCGTTGGCGGTTCGCGTAGCTTTTTGACCTTGTGCTGTGGTAAAGTGAAATGAAAACGATTGCAATAAAAATGATTTGATCAAATTTCAAAACTGTATGAAAATGGTAATGAGTTCTTATTAAATAATCAATCATTCACGTAAATCGGGTAGAAAGAGGGACCATGATGGAGCTCTTGCAAATTAAAGAACTGGCAATGAAGATCAAAAGCAATGTCAATCAGGTAGTAGTAGGAAAAGATGATGTGATCGATAAGCTGCTAATTGCAATTATTGCTTCCGGACACGTATTACTGGAGGATGTACCAGGTACTGGGAAGACTTTGCTGGCCAAGGCTATGGCGAAGTCAATCAATGGGAGCTTCAAGCGGATACAGTTTACACCGGATTTACTCCCATCCGATTTAAGCGGAATTAATTTTTATAATCAGAAGCTATCCGAATTTGAATTCCGGCCGGGGCCGCTGTTCACGAATTTTCTGCTTGCCGATGAAATCAACAGGGCAACTCCGCGGACGCAGTCCAGCCTGCTGGAATGTATGGAAGAGAGGCAGGTCAGCATTGATGGAGAAACGCGGCTGTTGAATCGTCCGTTCATAGTGATTGCAACGCAGAATCCGGTGGAGAATCAAGGCACATTTCCATTACCTGAAGCCCAGCTGGATCGGTTTTTATTTAAAGTGAATATGGGGTATCCCAGCACCGAAGAAGGTATCCATATCTTGAAAAGGTTTAAGGAACACAACCCTCTGGATGTGATTACCAGTGTAGCTGAAGCAGAAGAGGTTGCTGCGGCTCAACAGCATTATGCTAAGGTCGCTGTCAGCGACGATTTGCTTTCTTATTTGCTCGCCATAGTTGAGAAGACACGAACACACGCGGATGTAGCGACAGGGGTCAGTCCCCGTGGCAGCCAAGCCTTGCTGAAGGCGGCTCAAGTGCACGCTGTACTGCGTGGAAGAGACTTTGTAACGCCTGATGATGTAAAAGCAATGGCTCCTTCCGTGTTGGCCCATCGAATTATCGTTAAGGGCTCCTACCGTTCCCGCAATGAGGCGGCGGAAGCTGTAGTTGCCGCGGTACTGCGGGAGGTTGCCGTACCCGCTGAAGAAAACCTGCTTTCCAGATAGGATGTGACGTATGGCGATCCATTGGTTTCTTATTGTTGCATTCATCATTATTGTCATACAAGCAGCGCTGTTTCGTTATTTTGGCCAGCGTGGACTCAACTATAAACGTTATTTCAGCAAAACGGCATGTTATCAAGGCGAGGAAGTGGAGCTGGTGGAACGGATTGCGAATCGCAACTTCATTCCGGTGCCGTGGCTTAGACTTGAATCTTTGATACATGCAAGCCTTAAGTTTCAAAGCCAAACAGGCCTCGATATCAATGATGGAGCGATGTTTCAAAACCATAAAAGCCTGTTCAGCTTGATGCCATTTACCCAAATTACTAGAAAGCACCGGATTGCATGTACAAGAAGAGGCTGTTACAGACTAAATACAGCAGCTTTAACATTTGGTGATTTGCTGGGGCTGTATCGAAATACGCTGCGGCTAACGCTGGATGTCGAGCTGTTGGTATATCCGAAAATAGCGGAGCTTAATCAGATCTCGATTCCGTCTCACAGCTGGCAGGGGGATATGACCGTGCGCCGTTGGATTGTTGAGGATCCTTTCATGATTTCAGGAGTCCGGGAGTACCGTTATGGCGATCCATTGAACGGGATCAACTGGAAGGCGACAGCACGAAGCGGCAGGCTGCAGGTTCACCAGCATGATTACACGGCGGATCATCGCCTTATGATTCTTCTTAATGTGGAAGATCATGAGAAGATGTGGAATCAGGTGAACGATGAGGCATTATTCGAGCAAGGTGTTTCCTATGCTGCTGCATTCGCCCAATATGCCATCGGGCAAGGAATGGAAGCAGGGTTTGGTTCGAATGCCTATTTGGTTGATATGCCTAAGCAGACGGTTCATATTGAACCGAGAAGCGGCCCTGAGCAGATGACCTTCATTCTGGAAACGATGGCCAGGCTGGTTGTAGCCCGCAGCATTCCTTTCGATGATTTGCTGGAACAATTTGCTGCACATAATCGTGGAGCCGCGCGAATGGATCTGGTCATTATTTCCGCTTATGTGAGTACGAAGATGCAATCGGCAATTGAACAGCTTGAGTACAATGGGAATGGTATTCAAGTGCTGCTTCTTCAAAAGGAAGAGAATCATTCGGCCTCAGTGGAACAGGCAGGTGCTGGAGCATGAAGCAATCCTTTTGGAAGGGTATGGGCTCGTGTGTCATAAAGGGAGGCGTGGAGCTGCTGATGGGGCTTCCACTCCTCACTATGATGGCGGTCTATTTTGTGCCAGCTGGTATCAGTATGTGGTTATGGTTCCTTTTATTGCCGCTATGCTATGCGGCCGGTTACACAGGTGGAAGCTTGCTGTCATTGCGGAAAAGATACCAGCTCTTATTATTCATTGGCATTATTGGCGCCTTGGCGTCGTTTGTGGTTTTTGATACATCTTATGGATTTTACTTGGGACTGCCGATTGCTGCATGGCTCGCAGCACGTGGAGTAAAGCTCGTTACAGTACCCTGGTATGTGCTTTTTCCAGTAACCTTTTATGGGATTGCTCTGGTGGTGTACTTTTTATGTTCTTTGATTTGGTCGTATGTCCCGGTTCTTCAACCCTACTCGTCCTTGCTGTTATGGGGAGGGCTCGCATCGCTTGCGATTACATTACTTATGACGAATCAGTCGAATATGAAACAGGAAACTTTACCCGGAGATAAAGAGCCGGTGCTTGCGACAGCCGTTGTTTGGCAGAACCGCATCCTGATTTTTATCGTATTGGCTTTGATTCTTATTGTTGTAATGTTCCGTAAGCTGCAGCAGGCGGTTATATGGCTAAAGGAGCTATTGCTAGCATGGCTGCGGGAGCTGCTTGCCCGAAATCCGGAGCCGCCACCTGCCGATAAGGCCGAGCAACCTCCTATGAATCTCAGCGGGCTAGGGGAAGGTGGTCAAGCTGCACCTTGGCTATTATGGCTGGAGAAGGCATTCATGATTTTGATTGAAACGGCATTAGTTCTGCTGCTGCTCTATATCCTTTATTTGATTGTCAGAAAGCTTCCAAGGCTATTTAAAACCTTGTACTTAAAGCTGATGGGCATACTGGCGCGAAAGGAAACTCGCAAAGGCGCTGGTGGTTATGAGGACGATGTCGAAAGCTTAATGGATTGGCAGTCGCTTCGTGATCAATTGGCTGCTCGCTTGAAGGGCTGGCTGCCGCATAAGTCAGAGCCGCTTGAGAAATGGGAGAATTTAAACGATAACAAGGAGAGAGTTCGGTATTTATATCGGGCCTGGATACTAAAAGCAGTCGGTGAAGGCTATCAGCTCAAGCGTCACCAAACACCTTTGGAGAATACGAAGGACATTCAGAAATGGGATCCTATAAAAGGGCAATCACCCGAATCATTGATTGCATTGTATGAACAAGTTCGCTATGGCGGGAAAGCTGCCGAAGATAGGGAAGTTAGCGATTTGAAGAAATCAGTTGAGAAGAAGCAATAAAACAGAAGAAGCACGGAAGTGATGCTTAAAAACGATGACGGTATCCTTTGATCATTCATAGGCATACCGTTTATTAATTTCTTATTGATAGTTTAATATTTTAACTAAAGGATTTTGAGCGGATAAATAGAATTTTCTATAGTAGAGTGGTGATAGAGAATACACTAATGAAACCGTAGAGGGATAAAACATGGATATCAATGAGCAGTTGCTGAGCGAGGCCGGTCAAATAGTAACAAAGCAGCCTGGAGAAGTTATTTTTCGTTCGGGTGAGCCAGGTGTGGACATGTATGTTGTACTTAACGGGGAAGTCGATGTTTTTTTGGAACAGGACGGCAGGACGATTCCTGTTGCAAAGCTGGGTAAAGGTGATTTCTTTGGCGAGATGTCGCTGCTCGAAGAGATGCCCCGGAGCGGGACGATTGTAGCTTCCCGTGCATGTACACTTGTGTTGCTCCAACAGAATTCTTTTCGCAAGCTGATGCAGGAGGACAGCATGCTGGCCTGGCGGGTGATGAAGGGGCTCTCGACGCGAATCCGCGGGCTAAACAGAGAACTGGCGCAAAGGATTGGACATGATTTGCAGGAGGTCTCGAAGCTGCTGCATGAGAATGCGCAAGGCTTGTCAGCAAGCATTACCCATATTGCGGCTTCAGCTCAAGAAATTGATACCAATGAGAAGCATTTGGCAGGACAAATTCAAGAGGTACAGACTATTTCCAAAAACATCAGCGAAATGTTACAATTTATTCGCAACGTAGCGAGTCAGACCCATATTCTAGGCCTGAATGCAGCGATAGAAGCAGCACGAAGCGGCGAACACGGCAGGGGCTTTGGGATCATCGCAGAAGAAATCCGTAAGCTGTCTGCGGTGTCTAAACAAAATGCTGAGAAGATTTCCGAGTTAACCGAGCTGATTAGCATTAAGATGGACGCGGTTACAGCGGCTTCACAGGATAGCGCGAGCAAAAGCAACGAGCAGGCTGACGCCACACAGCAAATGGTAGCCTCAGTAGGTAAAGTTACAGGATTAGCCGAACGGTTAACAGGCATTGCGAACTCTTTGGCATAATAGGTAGAATGATTTGTAAAAGTTGCATGATTTGTATGATTAGTAAATGAAAGAAGGATGATTTTGTTGATTACCATTTTGGAATCCAGCATGACGCACAGCAAGGAAGATGGCTACGTAGGTAAAGTAGAATTCCGCGTAGAAAACCATAAACAGCCTTATGAGATTACCCTGTACAGAAAGAAAGGTAAAGAGTGGAGCTACAGCTTGAACTTCCTGAAAGATTCCGGTGGGGAAGAAGAGATTGAAGCAGTAGAAGAGCTTCTTGAAGAGAATGATGAAATTTACGAGCTGTTGGTTGAGGCTGCAAAAAGCAAGCTGCAGGAATAGCATAAACCCCGAAGATTCTCTGATGCCGGTTGGCTCAGGGAATCTTTTTTATAACATACAAGAAAGTTACAGCACTAAAGTAAGGTACCCTTTCTAATATAAGTTTGCCGAGAGTACCCTATTTATCTCGTTAGACAAGCTGCCTATAAGGTTGAAATGTATCCTCAATGAAAGAATTTCGTTCAGAAAGCTTTTCGAAGGAATGAAGAATGAGCGAGTAACCTGCCTACTTTACTTAGATTAGAGCTGTATTAGAGCTTAAAATCTTTAATGCACCCCACGATCAAGGGGGGATTTTTATGGGATTGCGTCGATGAGCCCTGAAGGATTTTGTGCGGAACGGAGAGTTCCGTTATTCCATCTGCCGCCGCCAATCTGGGGCGATAGCGGAAGTGGGAATTCCGTTATGTTAGCCGAATTGGAGCATTTATGCACAAAACAGAGCAATAACGGAACTGGCTGTTCCCTTATTGCTCTGATTTTTGGACTCTTCAAGTGATAAAGGAACAATTACTTCCGCATTGCCCTTCACTTCCGTTGGGAGCAGTACTGGCGCCGTATGACGCAGCTTATCGGAATATCGAGCTGACTTGAACTGAAGAGACAGCGATGAGCAGAGGAATGGGGTGGAGCGGATAATTTCATTTAAAGAAAATAATAATAAATGGTAGCGGTTTCTTCTACTTCTCATCTGACGAAATCTGTTGTAACATGTGGATAAGCGCTAGCGAATAGATTAGTTATTCAACAGGAAGTTACGAACGGAGGCATACAGATGAGAGTACATGAGATTCAAATTTGCAATGACTTGCAGCCCCAATACTTGCAGGAGGTCGCTCATCAAGCAGCGAGATTCAGCTCGGATATCAAAATTAAGTTTGATCATGACAACTTGCAACTGGATGTGAAAAGCATACTGGGCATGATGATGATTCCACTGCGTTCTGGTACCAAAATCACTATTCAAACGAAGGGCAGAGATGAGAAAGAAGCAATTGACATCATGTCCGACCTGCTCGAAAACAAATCTTAGAAAAAGGTTCATCAATCAACGACAATAAACTTCAATCGGGGTCGATTAGAAGAAACATGCGGAAGCCTGAGCATTCAGGCTTTTTTTGCACCATAAACTTATCAGGAAGGTGAGAGGTGGATGAAAATTTCATTTAAGAACGCTGATACGGGCAAGTATGTAAAAGATTTCAAGTTTGTTGTAAAGCATGTATATAAGGTCGTTTACACTGACGATTTACAAGAGGCCTATCTTTACAATAAGGAAGACTTTGAAACTCCCAAAGGGGATGAAGCGGAAACCAAAATGCAGGTTCAATTGAAATGGTGCAAAGAAAAACTTAATCAAAATATAGTGCCGCTCGACGTCACGATCAGTCTATAAATAGTCGACCAATAACAGCCTTCACCTCTTACCTGGCCTTATGTTAGTTACTCTTACTTAACTAGCGTACTTTTTTTTCATTTCTTGTTGACTTTTGGAAACTCTTCTATAATGAATCAGGAAAGAGGAAAATCCAAATGCTGGGCTAAGGAGCTGACGATTCATGAAATACCGCAGACTAGGGAAAACGGAGCTAAAGGTTTCGGTAGTTGGTGTAGGAACATGGCAGTTCGGGGGAGCTTGGGGGAAGGATTTCACTCAGGACGAAGTGGATGCGATTCTTGATAAAGCTTCGGATGTCGGTATCAATCTGATTGACACAGCGGAATGCTATGGTCATCATCTGTCAGAAAGCTTTATTGGGGAATATGTGGCTCGTCGCAAAAGCAGGGCGGAGTGGATTATAGCAACGAAGTTTGGACATAACCACTCGGATCGGAATAATCCAACAAGAAATGATTGGTCGGCACAAGAAGTGCTTAAGCAGCTTGAAGCCTCTTTATCGGCATTGCAAACGGACTATGTAGACTTATATCAATTTCATTCCGGTTCAAATGAAGAGTTTGACAATGATGAGCTGTGGACCATGCTGGACAAGCAGGTGCAGGCAGGCAAAATAAGGCATCTGGGCATTTCCATCGGCAGCAACGATAATCTGCATCAAACAGATGCAGCATCAAGTGTAGACGCAAAAGCGATTCAAGTGGTTTATAACCGGCTTGATCAAACACCTGAAAATCGCGTGTTTCCTTCCTGCGAACGTCAGGACTTGGGCGTGCTGGCTAGAGTTCCACTTGCTAGCGGTTATTTAAGCGGCAAATATAAGCCGGGAGCTCAATTTGCCGATAATGACGTCCGTTCCAGGCATGATAAGGAAGTCACGGCTTTGAAGCTGCAAAAAGTACAGGAGATCCAGCAGAACGAGCTGCCGCAAGGCGTTAATATGGCTGAATGGGCTCTGGCCTGGTGCTTGCAGCATTCTGCAGTTGCCACGGTCATACCGGGCTGCAAAAGCCCTGAGCAGGTAGAAGCGAATGCAAGCGCGGCCAACCTGGAGCTGGTGAGCGAAGAGCATCCTTCTGCTTGGAAGGATACGAAGTAACGCCCCTTGAATCAACAAACAAACAAGCCTCTATTCCCACGGTCACAGTGGATATAGAGGCTTGTTTGATTAAGATATTAGGACTGTCACGTTGGAGCGGTTCTCAATGACTGGCCTTCTTTTAAGGCTGACGGCGCAATCTTGCGTCGAGCACAAAGGTACCGAACGGTAAAAGAGAAGCAATAAGTGCACCAATCACACGAAGAAAGGACCAGCGGTTCGTAAGTGTCACATGAGCGAGGGTGAGAATGTAAAGAACAAATAGCAAGCCATGGAGCATTCCGATAATTTTAACCGGCTGCGGAAAACCTGCGTAATATTTTAGCGGCATGGCAATTCCAAGGAGAAGAATAAACGAAATTCCTTCGTACAGACCGATAAGACGAAAGCGCCCTAGCGCAGTTTTTAACATAGCATTCACACCTCTTCTAAAATTATCGACTCTATCCGTATACAGTATATATGAAATAATCAATTTACTATACAGGTAGAAGAGTTTGTTCGAAAAAGGTTCACGATTCTAATGTTCACAACTTGTGATTTTACTCCATTTGCCTGCAGTGTTAAGGTGATAGTAGAGCTAAATTAAGAAAAGTTAGGAATGATATTGTTGAGAGACAGGATTGTATATCTAATTGCAGTTTGCGCTACGATAGTTTTAGGCCTTGGCTCAAGAGCTTACTCGGATCTATTGCCTGGTTTTGTTTCAAGAAATTTTGGTGACGGATTATGGGCAAGTATGATCTATTTTGGCATTCGTGTATGGATGGTCAATAAGAAATTATCGTTGGCTTTTATACTCAGCTTCCTATTTTGTTTCGCCATTGAATTTAGCCAGCTATATCAAGCCGAGTGGATAAATGGGATTAGAAGCAGTTTAATAGGTTCTTTAATTTTGGGAAGAGGGTTTTTGATAGAAGATTTAATAAGGTACAGCATTGGCATTTCAATTTCATTTTTGATAGATAGGTATGGATTTAAGCGTGTTAAATAAATTATATAGAGGTTATTCCGTCAAAGATGGAGTGTGCATAAAAGGTTTAACATCAAAGGGAAAGTACAATTTATGCAGCGCTTACAAGATGCTGTAAGTGCTCCTATAACAGCCGATTAAGCGCTTTACCTAAAATTTACGCAGAGTTTACAAAAATGGGTTGTAAGAATAATAATACGTATGTATAATAGGAAATGTGAACCAGTTAAACCGGTTTAACGATTTGATGAATCGGTGGATTAAACCAGTTGTAGGAACTGGTTTTTATTGGGAAAATCATTAAACCGGTTTAATGATTTCTTAATAATATCAGGTAGTCTAAGTTTCAGCAGGTGAATTAAAGCTTTTCTTACAATAACTGAAGTGGGGGATCGTGTGGCAACAATTGATGATGTAGCTAAAGTAGCTGGTGTTTCTAAAGGAACGGTCTCCAGTGTATTCAGCAAGAAACGTCCAATCAGCAAGCAAGTAACAGAAAGAGTGCTTGAGGTAGCTAAAGACATGGGGTATTTTCCAAATCATGTAGCACGAAGCTTAGCCATCAAGAAAACGATGATTGTTGGATTGAAAATGCCTATTTCCAAAGACAGCACAATGTCGGGTTTCGAAATTCAAATGATAAATGGTGTGATTAGAGAATGCTCGAAGCAGGGATACCGAGTATTGCTTGATTCGTTGCCTGAGCACGATGATCCGACCCAATTCTCAATTGATCCCATTGATGGCGTTATTATGCTGAATCCGAGGAAGCATGATCCCCGAATTTCTAGATACAATCAAATGAACATTCCATTGGTGCTGATCGGCAGACCCGATCCTGAGGATGCATCCATCTGCTATGTGGATAATGACAACACCAACGTGAGCCTGCAGGTTGGAAACTATTTATTGCAGAACGGCCATACTTCGATTTTGTTCCTCAATGCTGCAGCAGATATGACGGTGTCAACTGACAGGCAGAACGGATTGTATCAGGCCTTTACCCAGCATGGGAAGCCTCTTAGCAGCGTACATGTGGTGAATTATTCGAGAAAGCATCATAGCCACGCAACAGATTACGGGTACAGCGCTCTTAAAGCACTATACGGCAAACAGGAGTTTACCGCCGTAATCACTGACACGGACCGTGTTGCACTTGGGGTACTGAGAGCCGCGAGGGAGCTGGGTATCGATATTCCGGAAGACCTCTCGGTGATTGCATTAAGCAATGATGCGACGTTGGCTCAGGAGATTACGCCTAAATTGACTTCTGTCGAGCTATCGGCAGAACGGCTTGGTGCAGAAGCAGCGCAAATTCTTATAAAAAAAATGAATGACCTCAGCGTCGTAGAGCAAAGGATCATTGAAGCCAGACTGGTGATCCGTGAATCATGCCGTAAGCTGATCTAAAGCCTCATATTGAGGCGGGCACTTTTTGAAAGCGCTTTATTAACGAATTGTAAAGGCGGTGATGCCTCAGGTTGAATTGGGTTATCAGTTTATCATTAGCCATAAAACAGAACTGTCCAAGAGTAATTAACATTGGGAGGTTAATATGATTAAGAAAACTAAAGCGGTTAGTTCGATGGTAGCATTCATGCTTCTTGGTGGAGCACTTGCAGGCTGTTCCGGTGGAGATTCACCCGCGGCCAATAATACAGGCACCAGCAATAACAACACCACGACCCCTCAGCCTAAGGCGGATGCCAAGAAAGAAGATAGAGCACTGCGTATGATGTCATCCGTAATCGGCGGTAAAAATCCGGATGAGAATACGCTTTTCGAGAAAGAAATCGAACGGTTAACCGGCATTAAAGCCAAGCTGGATAAGCCTGCGTCCGATTATGATCAAAAGCTGATGGCCGCAATTTCATCCGGTGAAAAGTTCGATCTGCTGCAAGTAAGTAAAGAAAGAATGAACCTTCTGGTCGATCAGGGTGTATTAACTCCGCTGACGGATCAAGTTAAGGCTTCCAAAGTATTGCAGGATCCGGATGTTCTGCCGACACAGGAATGGGATCAGGTAAAGACGAAGGATGGTAAAATATTCGGCGTATTTACTAAATTCCAAGGCGGCACCATGCCCACAGTACGGAATGACTGGTTGAAGAAGCTGAATTTGCCGGAACCGAAAACATTGGATGATTACTATAAAGTACTCAAGGCTTTCACGGAGCAGGATCCTGACGGTAATGGAAAGAAAGACACGTATGGCTTATCAACTGCCGGCATGTATGAACTGCAAGGATTTTTCAGTGCAGCAGGCTTGAAACAGCGATATGTGGAGAAGGATGGCAAGAAAGACGTTCCTTATTCCACAGATGCTGCTATTCCAGTATATGAGTGGTTAAACAAGCTGTATAAGGAAGGTATCCTTGATCCTAACTTTGCAACGAATGATACCGGCAAAATGCGCAACCTGTTCCTGACGGACCGTGTTGGCATGATTACTTATTGGGATGCATGGGTTGGTATGCTGAACAATACGAGATTGGAGCAGGACCCGAAAACAACATTTGAAGCAAAAGGTCTACCGGGTGCTGCGGGCCCCGACGGTAAATATATGCTGCGTCGCGGAGATCCGGATGTATGGGTAATTCCTGTCAATGCAGAGCATCCCAAAACAGCGTTTGAATTTATCGAATGGTGGCATTCCAAAGATGGAATCATTCTGGGCAGCCTTGGTATTAAAGACAATGACTACACAGAAGCTGGGGGCAAATATGAGCTGACCAAAGCAGGTAAGGAACATGCAATGGATCATGGCGTACCGTTCTGGTACAACAAAAAGGTTCAACCGCCATTCGGCTTACTGCCAGGAGTTAAAGAAGCTCAGGAGCTCGTTATCAAATATGCTACTTTAGAATTGACGCCGCCAAAATGGGCTGATGCAGAAAAAATTATTAATGAATTTTCCTTTAAAGCAATTCTCGGAGAAATGCCTGCTGCTGAAGCAGTTAAGAAAATGCGCGAGCAATTAAAAGCGAAGCAACTGATCGATTAATAGCATTAAATGCATGGACGAACGGATAAGCTGTTATATCAGCATAAGAGGGGGAGTATGGTTAGCATACTCCCTCATCAATCAACTTCGAATCGGATAAGGTGGTGGCTATCGTTTGAAAGCCGTCTGGAAATATAAAACTTTGTATTTAATGATGGTTCCTATTCTCGGTTATTTCATGCTTTTTTCCTATTATCCGCTTGTTAGAGGGTTTATCATCAGCTTTCAAAACTTTCGATTAATTGGAAATCGGCCATTCGTTGGCTTCGACAATTACATGGAAGTGCTTAAAGACAGCTCTTTTTGGGATGCTCTTCAGAATACGCTCATTATCGGCTGCAGCTCGCTAGTTGTTGGATTTATTATGCCAATCGTATTGGCGCTATCATTAAGTGAAATTTTCTCTACCTGGTTTAAAAAAGTAACGCAAATGGTCGTATACCTTCCTCATTTGTTCTCATGGGTCGTCGTGGGCGGTATGTGGATTATGATGCTCTCACCTGATACGGGGATTGTGAACCAGCTGTTAATGGCGTTAGGGGCAGGCAAACCGATCAGCTTTATGTCCAGCACCATCTATGCGCGAGGGATTATGGTATTCACCTCGGTATGGAAAGAGATGGGTTTTACATGTATTTTGTACTTGGCTGCAATCGTTTCGGTCAATCCTTCGCTTTATGAAGCAGCAAGAATTGATGGCGCCAATCGTTGGCAACTGGTGCGCTTTGTGACTCTTCCTTCTCTGGTATCGACCATGAAAGTTGTCATTATGTTAAATGTGTTAAGCATCCTTCGTATGTTCGATCAGATTTTCGTCATGAGAAACGGGGCTATTGCCAAGAAAGTGGATGTAATCATGATGTATACGTATCAGAAGGGGATTCTTGAATTCAAAGTTGGTCTTGCGACAGCCTCCGGATTTTTGGTTATTTTTGCAACGTTAATCCTGACTTTTATAACCAGGGCGCTTATTCGTTATGACGATGGGGGAGACAAATAAGATGAATAATCAGTATACAAGTTTGTCGAGCCGCGTATTCGACGTTTTCAATATATTATTCCTGTTCCTGCTGGTTTCAACGATGATTATTCCCTTTATGAATACATTTGCGTTAGCGTTTTCCACGAATTTTGCTTCCATGCAGCCAGGCATTGTTTTATGGCCGAAGGAATTGAGCATAGAGGGCTTTAGTACCGTATGGAACCGGATGCAGCTGTATTTACCTTTTACCAATAATGTCATTGTTACCGCAGTTGGTACATTTGGTCATGTGCTGCTGTGTGCGATGGCGGGATATGTGCTGGTTCAACCGCTGCTTCCAGGTAAAAAGCTGATGGTATCGCTTATTTTGATTACAATGATGGTTCCGGGAGAAGCGATAATGATCCCGCTCTATGTGGTGAACAAAGAGCTTGGCTTATTAAATACATTGTCAGCGCTTATTATTTCAGGTCTCGTCTCTGGCTTCAGTGTGTTATTAATGCGCAACTTTTTTGCTACGGTTCCTATTGAAATGTCGGAATCGGCGCGAATGGACGGGGCTGGAGATATGCGGATATTCGCTACCATGTATTTGCCGCTAGCAAAGGCAGGTCTGGCGACAGTCACCTTATTTGAATTTGTAAGCCGTTGGAATCAATTTACCCCGGCGCTGCTGTACATTAGTGACCATGCCAAATATACGTTACAAATTGCTTTGAAATCGCTTATTATCGATACGGATGCTACCTCCAGTAACTTTATCATCACCACAAATGTACGTATGGCAGGCATTGTTATTGCTCTAGTTCCGCTTATTATTATTTATCCTTACGTTCAGAAGTATTTCGTTAAAGGCATTATGATAGGAGCAAATAAGGAGTAAGGGTCATTATTGCTTATAAGGAGAGAACTTTATATGAAAAAGGTTGAGCCGAAACGTACTATATCTATTTTCTCGCTTTTTATAGAACATGCTCAGCAGGGCACTTATGTAGAGCTTCCTTTTGACATGCCGAGCGATGTAGAAGAAATTCGGGTTGGCTACATAGTGGAAGCCAAGGAGGGCTCGGGCGCCGTTATCGATCTGGGAATTCGCGATTCTCATAAAGTTAGGGGCTGGAGCGGTGGCGCACGCACTTATTTTAACTTGGGACTGGAAAAGGCAACGCCAGGATACTTACCCGGTCCATTAAGTGCCGGCAGCTGGGCTGTACTGCATAATGCTTATAAAATACCTCAGGATGGCTGCACAGTTAAAGTAACGATTGAATTCACCTACGCAACGCAGCGTTGGCTTAAAGGCGATTTACACACACATAGCATTAATAGCGACGGGTCATATACATTGGAGGAAAATGCGGCAATCATGGAGCAGCTTGGCTGCGATTTCATTGCAATGACCGATCATAATACATCCAGCCAAAATCTATCTTACCCACGTGGCACAAGTGTGGTTATGATTCCAGGCTATGAGTTTACGACCAACTTTGGCCACAGCAACTTTCTTGGGGTTACAGATCCTCTTGATGATTTTCGCGTTTCCAATCAAGCTGATGTTAATGACAGATTAAGCGTAGCCAGAGAACGTGGAGCCAAGATTGTGTTGAATCATCCGCATTGCGATTATTGTCCATGGGAATGGGATTTTCAGGTGGATCATGATTGGGTTGAGGTTTGGAACGGCCCTTGGACTATGCGTAATGAGCATACCTTAAACTGGTGGCAGCAGCAGCTCGTATCCGGAAGGCGATTGACCGCGATAGGAGGCAGCGATGTGCATAGGCCTGATCCATTTGTGAAACATGCGATGCCTTGCACATGGGTATTTGCGTCATCCAAAACCGTAGAAGGGATTCTGAATGGTATTGATAAGGGACATGTGTTGATAAGCTATTCCCCTGAGGGTCCGTTTGTAGAGCTGGAATGCGGGACCTATAAGATTGGTGAGGTTGTACCGGAGTCTGAGAGTAATAGAACGATCCGGTTGCAGGCAGAGAATCTGAAGGCAGGGGACAGAGTAAAGCTGATCAGCAGCAGCGGGGTTGAGCAGGAAGTAATAGCCCCCGATGGTGAAAATGGAATGGTTGAACTTAGGTTTGAAGCGGATCATGTGACATTTGTTCGGGCAGAGGTATGGAGGCATTTTAAAGAGACCGACTCTTTATTGATGGCTGCTTTAACGAATCCCATTTATTTTGATTAATAGACTAACTTCTTGAGGTGATTTAGTTGAATATGACGGTCATGTCTTTTAATTTACGATACAATACGCCGAATGACGGAGAAAATATTTGGCCGAACCGAGTCGATCGTGTCGCAAGCATTATTAAGGATCATAATCCGCTTATCATCGGTACTCAAGAAGGCTACCATGTCATGCTGACCGGACTAAACGAGCGGTTAGAGGATTACGCATGGGTAGGCAATGGGCGGCTGGGTGAGCATGAGAATGAACATTGTGCTGTTTTTTATAAAAAAACAGAGCTTACCGTACGGCATCACGGGCAGTTTTGGCTGTCGGAAACGCCCTATGAAGTAGGCTCCAAGAGCTGGGACAGTATGCTGCCGAGAATATGCACCTGGGTACACTTTAAGCATCATGAGAGCGGCAGAGAGTTTCTTGTTTATAATACGCACTTGGACCACTTTGGCCAGACAGCCAGAGATCGGGGTTCCGTACTCATCTGGGATACTATCAGCTCACATAGAACTGAGTTTGGTTTACCGCTTATTCTGACGGGAGACATGAACAGTCATCCCGATCATTTTCCAATCCGCTTTTTGCGGGGGGAAACGGACTATCAAGGCCGCCAGACTTGGCTAAAGGATGCTTATGCAGCGTTACCGGGTACTATTGGACTAACCGCTCACGAATTTAAGGGCGGAGATGAGGGAGAGCCGATTGACTATATTTTTGTATCTCCCGAAATGGAAGTTATGGAAACTAAGGTTGACCGCAGAGAGATCAATGGAGGATACCCTTCTGATCATTACCCGATTGTGACATTCATTCAGATTAATGATGATGTCTTCAAGCAGCAGGCATAAGCCGACAATTAGACCGACAAGAAGACAGACTGGTTCGGTGTTAAGCAGAGAAAAGGAGACAGAGCCCATGAACGATCGTTTGGAAAAAATATATGTGGTTTTTAAAACACATTTTGATATCGGTTTCACGGGTTTGGTATCGGATGTAGTTCACAAATACAAAACCGAGATGTTGAAAGACGTTATTGCAATTTGCGATAAAACCAAAGATAACGAACCGAATGAAATGTATGTGTGGACAATGTCGGCGTGGCCTTTGCTGCAATCCTTGCAGGGAAGCGATGAGCAGGATAAAGCCAGCGCTTTGAAGTTTATGGAAAGTGGTCAATTAATATGGCATCTGCTTCCTTATACGACCCATACCGAATTTTGCGGCCTTGAGGAGTGGATTCGGGGAATGTATGTTTCTCGCGGCTTAAGCGAGAAGTTTGGATACCGACCCATGGATGCAAAAATGACCGATGTTCCAGGACATACCTGGATTGTTCCTTCCTTACTGAAAAAAGCGGGCGTAAACATCTTGCATCTGGGCTGCAACGGGTTCTCAACGCCTCCCGATGTACCGCCGGTATTTTTCTGGGAAGGCCCGGATGGGGAGAGGCTGCTCACCTTTTATTCCAAAGGCGGTTATGGTACCGGCATATTGCCTCCCGAGGAGTGGACGCATCCGGTATGGCTCGCTTTGATTCTTACAAGCGACAACCATGGGCCGCATGAAGCATCGGTAATCGAAGATATGAAAGCTTCGATTGCCGAAAGCGGGCTGCAAGCTGAGCTGCATATCGGCAGCTTGAACGATTTCGCCGCGGATTTCTTGTCAAGAAATCCGAACCTGCCTGTAATCCGCGGGGATTTGGCGGATGCATGGATTCACGGCGTTGGCTCGGCACCGCGTGAGGTTTCCCGCGTGCGGGAGCTGAGAAGCCGCATCGCGGCTGCTGAAAGCGCGCTGGTGCTCAGCATGCTTAGCGGCGAGACAAGCGATGTTGGCGGGGCTGCAGGCCATTCGCAGCAGATCAAGGGCAAAATAGACGAGAGCTACGAGCATTCTCTCTTGTTCGGTGAGCATACGTGGGGGATGGATTGCAAGAGCTTCTTATTCCCCAGAACTTATGATAAGAAGTCGTTCCTCAAGGATAAGAGCAGTGAACGGTACCTCAAGATGGAGCACTCCTGGCAGGAGCAGATCGATTATTTGAATAAAGCGGAAGCTGCGCTTGATGCTGCGGTCGAAATGCTTAGCGGTAGCGGCAGTAACATTGTGAGAGAAGCCAGCGATAAAAAAACGTATCGGGTATACAATTATTTGGGCTGGTCACGCGATGCGCTAGTTCTACTGGAGAACCTGGAAAGCCCCGAAGAAGATGAAATCTTTATCGATTGCATCAGCGGCGAGAAGCTTGTTTGGAGCCATGCCAGCAACGGTATTATCTTAGAAGTGAAGCAGCTGCCAGCTCTGGGATATAAAACGATTGCTTGTATCAGGCAAGCAGAGCTTCAAGCAGCGTTCAAAGGTTCGGCGGTTGAGGTTGCTGCAGCCGTTGATACGCGATCAAACCTGCTAAAGGGGTTCATTAACCACCAAGAAGCTGTAATAGAAAATGCATTTGTCAGGGTGCAGGTAGACTGTCAGACCGGATGGATCACCAGCTTATATGACAAGAAGCAGCAGAAGGAATGGGTAGAAGAAACGTCCTCCTTTGGCTTCGGGCAGTATGAATACAATATTTATTCCAGTGAAGAAATTACCCGGTATATTAAGAAATATGCATATCGGTTTCATGATTGGGGGGTCCATGACTTTGGTAAAACGGATTATCCTGAGCAGCAAAAGCGGTTATCGTTTACAACTGAGCTTAGTGAGATACGTCTTATTGAAGAATCGGATTACGTACGATTGGTATGTAAAGCTTCGAGCATTCCATCATCCGTTAATGAGTATGGCAATGCCAACGAGACGGTATGGAGCATCACCCTAACAGAGGACTCACCTAATGTTGATATGGAGTGGAAGCTGACCGGCAAAGAGGAAACGCCTATGGCTGAATCCGGTCACATCCTGTTTCCGTTGAAGCTGGATAATCCAAGCTACCGAATTAACAAAATGGGCAGTGTTATAGATCCCTGCACGGATATTGTACGTTCGTCCAGCACATTGCTGCAATGCTGTGAAAACTTCGTAGATGTATCGGACGGAACCGTGGGAATGGCAATCGTACCGCTCGATTCACCTTTATTTTTTATTGGACGGAACGGGATGTGGGATTATGAGCATGATTACAAGCCCGAGAAGCCCGAGATCAACTTCAATCTATTCAATAATTGGTGGGGAACCAATTTCCCACAATGGGTTGGCGGCAGCTTAAGCTATCGATACAGGCTTATCCCGCATAAAGGGGACTGGGTTGAGGGCTCCGTATGGAAGCAAGCCCAAGAAGCAATGACGCCTGTTTCTGGCGTACCTGTTAGCGAGGAACATTCGCAAACCGCATTTACCGATTTTTTGCCTAATGGATTGGAAGGTATGGCAGTAACATGCTTAAAGCCTGCTGAGGATGGAGACGGATATATTCTACGCCTTCGTGATTGGTTAGGGCAGAGCCGCGAGGTTACAGTTGGTATTGCAGTACAAGCCAATGAGGTTCTTAAAACAGATTTACTAGAATATGAGGCCAAGGTAAACACATGTGTATTAATCGAAAGTGAAGATGCAAGCATGAATCAAATTTGCTTTCAAACAGAGCCGTTTGAAATCCATACTTTCCGAATTCGTTAATTTCGTAATTTTCCTAAATCTATTAGAACCCTTGTCGAGGCTTGCTAAGCAGGCGGGACAAGGGTTTTTTATAGTAAATATTTGGTTCTGATTGGACTGGTAACGAAAAGCTCTATTGAAATTCCTGCTGTACATGGTATTGTTGTAGTAGTGGAGGTTGATAGTTATGAGCTATATAGTAATAGATCTAGAGTTTAATGGAAGAAAGCATTATGATATTTATCCAATGGAAATTATTGAAATAGGTGCAGTAAAGCTGGACCGTCATTTAAATATTGTAGACACATTCCAAAGCTATGTGAATCCAAATTTTGAGTTGAACCGGTTTGCTTTGAAATTTTGCGGTATTGAGAAAGAGACTTTGCATGCGAGTCCATCGTATCAGGAAGTGATTAGCCGTTTTATAACGTTTTGTGGTGAAGATTATAAGATGTTTGCATGGGGCGGCAGCGATTTCTTTAATCTATTCGTAGATTGCAAGGTAAATAAAATTAATAACGAATGGCTTGGCCAGCTGATCGATTTGACACAATTTTTTGACGGGGGTTTACAGCAGGCTTTGGAAGCCCACGAACTGACACCAATCGGACAACATCATTCTGCTCTTGACGATGCCTTAAATGCTGCACAGCTTGTAAAATTGAAGCCGGAAGTAGTAGCATCGGAACAATATTTTGCACCAAATGAGTTTAAAATATGTACAGGCGGTATCAAGAAGTGGATTGCGTTATCGCATGATCATGCTGTTAAAATTGGTAATAAGCTAACTTGGGAGCAATTTACGAATAATGAAAAAACTAAGGCCTATTTTAGAGTGATGAATTTGACTGTCTCAGAGATTGCCATGGTTGAAACCTTATTTCACAAATATGGCTCTCAGAAGTTTGGACGTAAATACAATAAGCTGCAGCTTGCCTAACGATTAGGAGCTGCGGCTTTTTTTTTGATGTGATTGGAGACGATTGTCTTAATATTCCACTCTGTATAGGTTATAATAATAATTAACTTCAATCGACAGCACACATTTCGTAAATCCGTTAATCAATACGTAGGAGGGATTCAAGTATTATGGAAAAACGTCAATTTGGTAAAACCGGTTATGAATTCCCTATTTTAAGCTTCGGCGCTCAACGAATTGTCGATGAGCATAACTGTACAGAGGACGAGGCCATACAAATTGTTAACCGCGCTATTGATGAAGGTATTACTTATTTTGACACTGCACCTACTTATTCCAAAGGTCAATCGGAGGAACGTCTCGGCAAGGCATTAGGTGACCGTCGTGATCAAGTATGGATTGCTACAAAAACCGGTGATCGCACCAGAGACGGCTCTTGGAGAAAGCTTGAAGAGAGTCTTAAAAGACTTAAAACAGACCACGTAGAGGAATGGAGACTTCACGCGGTAGGCACAATGGATGAGCTGGATCAAATATTTGCTGAAGACGGGGCGCTCAAAGCACTTATTGAAGCTAAAGAGCAGGGTATTATTAAGTATTTAAGTATTAGCGGCCATACTAACCCGCAGGTTCAATTGGAAGCTATTAATCGATTCCCATTCGACAGTGCACTTGTAGCCTTGTCCGCGGCAGATCATTTCATATACAGCTTTGCACATGAATTTCTACCCAAGGCCAATGAAAAGGGAGTAGCTGTTATCGGTATGAAGCTGCTGGGTCTAGGTCGGCTCGCTGACTGGTATGAGCAATCCATTAGATATACATTCAGCTTGCCTGTATCCACATCCATAATTGGCATTTCATCCATGGAAGAGCTGGAGAAAAATTTGGCCGTAGCCCGGAATTTCAAGCCTATGTCGGATGTGGAATTGCTGACCTTCTTGAAGGAAATTATGCATATGTGTACCCCGGAGATATTACGCTGGAAAGCAAAGGACTGGAATAACAAAGAAGAATGGGCGGTTCGATAATCGACTGCGATTGCATTACCAAGAGGAGCAGCGGCTGCATTATGAGCCGGATGCTCCTTATTTTCTGTGCTGGGAGACTAAAACCATCCTTTTTCGAGAAAAGATAGGATAATAGGGGGATAGCTCATCCATACTATTCTAAAGTCGTAATATTGCTTACAGCGGATATTCGGGGAGTGAGACCTGATATGAATAATGCAGCTTTATTAGAGGGGCCAAAGAAACGCAAATTACTGGTCAGTGTTGGTCTAAGCTGGCTATTTGATGCCATGGATGTGGGTATTATCTCATTCATAGTTGCAGCGCTAGCTGTAGAATGGAAATTAGGAGCAGAACAGATCGGTTTTTTGACTGCGATAAACTCGGTTGGAATGGCTGTAGGGGCAGTGGTGGCAGGGTCGTTAGCCGATCGGTACGGACGACGGTCGGTATTACTCTGGACCCTGCTTATTTTCTCCGCTTCAAGCGGGCTATCCGCGCTGGCTGCGAGCTTCGGCGTATTATGCGTGCTGCGCTTCTTTACCGGGTTCGGCCTCGGTGGCGAGCTGCCGGTGGCTTCAACGCTTGTTTCCGAGTCAGTTCCTATCGAGGAGAGAGGGCGTACTGTCGTGCTGCTAGAAAGCTTCTGGGCAGCAGGCTGGATTCTTGCGGCTTTGATAGCTTATTTCGTTATTCCTGCATATGGCTGGAGAACCGCCTTTGTTATCGGGGCTTTACCCGCTCTATACGCTTTGTACCTTAGGAAAACCGTTAAGGATTCTCCTCGCTATATGGAGCAGTCGCATGTAAAGCTGACGTTTAGAGAACGTGTAGCTTCCGTATGGTCTGTTAAGTATCGCAAATCCACAATTACACTATGGATTCTATGGTTCACCGTAGTATTCTCCTACTATGGCATGTTCTTGTGGCTGCCGACCGTTATGGTGCTGAAGGGGTTCACCCTTGTCAAAGGCTTTCAATATGTACTTATTATGACTCTGGCACAGCTCCCTGGCTATTTTACGGCGGCTTACTTTATCGAGAAATTCGGGCGCAAATTTGTACTCGTCACGTATTTATTGCTGACAGCGGTAAGTGCGATCTGGTTCGGTAGTGCGGAAACTGTATTAATGCTGATTGCGGCAGGGATTAGCCTCTCCTTTTTTAATCTGGGGGCATGGGGGGCGATGTATGCCTATACACCAGAGTTATACCCAACCGCGGTACGTTCTACCGGAGTGGGGCTTGCAGCTTCCTTCGGACGCCTTGGCGGGGTTATCGGTCCTTACCTTGTAGGGATTCTGGTAGCACGGGAAGCCGCAATAGTTTCGATATTTATTATATTTTTCGTGGCAATCGTTATTGGAGCTCTTGCTGTGTTATTCTTCGGCAATGAAACCAAAGGTACGGACGTCGGTTGAATTAGTAATTAGTAATGCTGGAAGGTCTAGCAATGAATACATAGTTATATTAAATCAAATAATAATTCGGATGCATGGACAAACATCTTAACATCTTAACTATTAAAGGAGATTAACTATGTCTAATGTCAAATTAGCAATCGTTTATTACAGCTCAACAGGGACCAACTACCAATTAGCGCAATGGGCTGCAGAAGGCGGTAAAGCAGCAGGGGCAGAGGTCAAAGTGGTGAAAGCTCAAGAACTGGCGCCTCAGGCGGCTATTGACAGCAACCCGGCTTGGAAAGCACATGTGGAAGCAACAAAGGATGTACCGGTAGCTTCACCAAACGATCTGGATTGGGCGGATGCTATTATTCTCAGCGTTCCTACCCGCTTTGGCAATATGCCTTCGCAGATGAAGCAATTTATTGATACAACAGGCGGGCTGTGGGCCCAAGGTAAATTAGTCAACAAAGTGGTAAGCTCGATGTCCAGTGCCGGCAATCCTCATGGCGGTCAAGAAGCAACCATACTTGCACTCAATACTACCTTTTATCATTGGGGAGCAATAATTGCAGCGCCCGGGTACACGGATCCAGTTCTCTACGGTGCTGGAGGGAACCCATACGGGACCAGCGTAACGGTTGAACAAAATGGCTCTATGCGGGAGCAAGTGAAGGAAGCGGTTATTCATCAGGCCAAGCGGACGGTAACGGTGGCCGGATGGGTGAAAAAAGGGCTTGAGGGTTAAAATTCAGGTAGGAGAGATGGCCTAACAGGTTCTTCTCTTTCTCCACATATAAATATTTAACGCACTCCATGATCAAGGGGGATTTTTATAAGGATGCGGCGAAGCTGCGCTGCGACGAGCCTTGGAGGAAAAACGAGCCTTGAAGGATTTTGTACGGAACGGAGAGTTCCGTTATTCCATCAGTTGGCTCTAATCTAAGGAGATAGCGGAAGTGGGAATTCCGTTATGCAGGCCGAATTGGACATTTATGCACAAAAACAGAGCAATAACGGAACTAGCGCTTCCGTTATTGCTCTGTTTTTTGGGCTCTCCAGGTAATAGAGGAAGAACTACTTCCGCATTGCCCTTCGCTTCCGTGGATGAGGTGCTGGCGGGTTGTATAGGGTCATATGCAGGTGATCTCTTCTTATGGGATCCTGCAAAGGTGTTCATTGCTATGAATAGCGGCTTGAATAGCGACATAGGGAAGTAAAGAAGCGTCAACACAAAGTAGAACAAAAGAGGGAATAGGTGTGGAGTGTGAGCATCCGCCCTGGTCGTCGCCTCAAGCGACTGCTCGGGTATGCAACCTACCCTTTGAAGCTCGTATTCCTCCCGCTGCAAGCATTCTATGCAAAGAAACATGACTTCAACAGCGGCCGAAATTCCATACCCTCATCCAACGCACAAACGAAGATTACATCAAGGACCTGGCATCGGCCAGCTTTTCTTATTGAATGAGTGAAAACGGTACATAATACGACGATTTGGTGATATTCAAACGAGAGTCTATGCCTTATACTTAGGCTGCCCAATTGTAGCATTTTTACCTAACTACCTTCAGCCAGTCGAGAGGAGCTGCATGAATTATGAAATCATTCCAAATTAGCTCTTATATTCCGTTAAAAAATAAATTATTCCTGCGCATCTTGCTTTACTTTTTATCATTTCTTTTGCCTATTCTTATTATCGGATCGTTTTTGTATATTCATTTCCATGACCAGGCAAAGGATGATTTTAAACAAAAAATTCAACTCAACCTTCAAGCCTCCGCAGATTTTATTGACGTATATCTTCTGACAGCACAACGGAGCAGCCTTAGCTTTTATTCGGATAAAAATGTGATGTCTTATTTACTCCCTTACAAGCTCTATGCCCCTGCCGATAAAGTGAATTTGCCGAATATTCCTTATACATTAGCCCGTATTTCCAATAACATCGGTGAGTTGATTGATAATATTTTTGTTTTTGTCGATGATGAAAAGGTTTATACGAAGGATGGCCTGGAAAATTTCAATTATTTCTTTAATAGCATTTATCAGTTTGCCGCTTACGATCAAAGCTTTTGGAGAAGTAAAATCAGCACGGATAAATATTTGGAGCAATTGAATCCGTCTAAGGTAACAGTCACTAATTCTATGGAAAAAACCGCGATCCCATTTGTGTTTGCCAGAACGGTCAATGGTCATCAAGCGGCCATGGTAATGACCGTATCTGTAGAAAGAATTGCCCAGACGATCCAAAACAACGGTGGCTTTTCATCCACTCATTATCTTATTTTCGATAGCAGCAATGATATCATTTGGACCAGCATTAAAGATCTGGACCCTTGGAAAAGCAGCATAGAAGAATTTACAAAGGAGCAGATCAACAGCGGAGAGCTTCGTATTGACGGCAATAAGTATGTGTTAACCAATGTAAAGTCAGGTACCTACGGATGGACCTATTATGCGGTCACGCCTTATGCCGAGTTTACGGATCAATCCACGCAAATTTTCGCGACAGTTGCTTCGATATGTGTCATTTTATTAATTGCAGGTTGTGTATTGTCATTTGTTTTTGCTTATAATCTTTACAGCCCGATCCAAAAAATACGCGATATTTTAATGCAGGATGGATATGAAAGCGATTACACTAATCGTCCGCTAAAGAAGGGTAATGAGCTAGAGTGGATCGGGATGGGAATCCATCAAATCATAGAAAAAAACAACACATTTAAAAAGAAGCTGGATATTTTCTCCACAGACTATCTCGATTATGTGCTGCTTAACGCAGTTCTTGGGACCAAGCCGGTTAATGAACAGGAGCTATCCAAGCTTTTGAAGGAGGATCTGCAGTTTAGGAAGGATTCTTTTGTATGCTGTAAAGTGACATTTTCGTATAAACCGGCGTTTTATGAAGAGATCCAGGATGTGGAAAGGCTGCTTATTATTAATAAAATCAAAAAAATTATCGAGGGTTTTATTGCCCAATATGTGCCGGCCTATATTCTTGAATCAAAACAAAATGTATTCATATGTTTGGTCAATATCGATGAGAGCGAAGGGCTGGATGAGTTGAAAAGCGCCATGCTGAGCATAGTGCAAACCTTCCGGCAAGATTCCAGGTATTGCAGCATTCATATCGGTATCGGTAAAATCTACGCGGGTTTAAGTGGTATTGCAAAGTCTTTTCAAGATGCGGCAACGGCGCTGGAGCATGCGGATACACGGCAAGATTTTCTTATTACGGAGTTGACTGATATGTCCAAAGAGAGAACTAACTACTCCTATAAAGCAGATCAGCTTGTATCGACTATTGTAACTTATATTGAGGAGAATTACGGGCAAGATCTTTATTTGGAAAAAATAGCGGAGCAAATGGGTGTCTCCTCCAAGTACATATCGAAGGTGTTTAAAGAAAAGAAAGGCATTAATCTGACCGACTATATAAGCTTAATCCGAATTACGAAAGCGAAGGAAATTTTAATGAACACCGACCGGAACATTAGTGATATTTCGGAGCAAGTGGGAATTTACAGCAGAACGACTTTCATTCGATTGTTTAAGAAATTCGAGGGCTTGCCTCCCAATGAATTCAGGAAAACTAAGGGCTACAAGCCGGAAGCGGAAGAATGAAACAAGGGCGGAAAGCTGAAACAAATGCAGCACGTTCCCAAAATGGAACAAACGAAGCGCGGAATGGACGTTTATTTAAGCGCTTATGCCGTGATACAAATAGAACAGCTTAAGAGAAAGGAGGTTTTGGTATTAAACAGACCGGCTATATGGGTGAAAGAAAAAAATTAATACTGCAAAGCAAATACCTTTATCTGATGTTGATTCTCCCCATGGTGTACTTTGTGATCTTTAAATACGGTCCATTGTTCGGGCTGTTAATAGCATTTAAAGAGTACAATGTGTTTCAAGGCATTTGGAAAAGCGAATGGGCGGGCATCAAATATTTTCAGCAATTTTTAGCGGATCCTTATTTCTGGACTCTGGTGCGAAATACGGTTCTCATGAATGTCTACCTGATCTTTTTCTTTTTTCCGGCTCCTGTTCTACTAGCACTATTATTGAATGAAATGAAAAGCAAGCTGTTCAAGAAATTTGTGCAGACGGTCAGCTATTTGCCGCATTTTCTATCGACAGTCGTTATCTGCGGGATGATTATTAATTTCTTAACCAATGAAGGCTTGATTAACCGCATCATTGCCGGTCTTGGTTATGAGCCGATCCAGTTTTTGATGCAGCCCGGCTGGTTCAGGACGATCTATGTCAGCTCTGAGATATGGCAAGGGGTGGGTTGGGGCGCTATTATTTATTTGGCCGCACTTACATCCATTGATCCGCAGCTGTATGAGGCGGCTACAATGGACGGTGCGAACCGCTGGAAGCAAATGCTGCATGTGACGCTTCCCGGCATAGCGCCTGTAATTACAATCATGTTCTTACTGAACTTAGGCAACATCATGTCAATTGGTTATGAAAAAATTCTGTTGTTGTACACAGGGCCAACTTATGAAACAGCTGATGTTATATCGACCTTCGTGTACCGCAGGGGCCTTGTCGGCAGTGATTTCAGCTTTGCTACAGCGGTTGAATTTTTCCAATCGATCCTTGTTTTATGCTTTGTGGTCACTGCGAATACCATTGCAAGAAAAGTTAGCCAAACCAGCCTATGGTAGAAATGAGAGTGGCGTTGTGAGAACTAACAAAGGCATCGGCCCTTGGCTTTTTGACGGGTTCAATTATTTGCTCTTATCGGTGCTTGTAATAGTGACTTTGTATCCGATTTATTACATGGCGATTATATCTGTGAGCGACGGTTTACTGGTATCTCGGGGGGATGTGAGGTTTTTCCCCGCCGGTTTCAATTGGGAAGCTTACAAAACAGTGCTCGAGGATCCTGCGATCATCCGCTCCTACGGAAACACATTCGTCTATACGTTTCTTGGAACGCTGATTAATGTTGGATTGACAGCTCTTTGTGCGTATCCCTTATCCAGAAATAAGCTGTATGGGAAATCGGTTTTTACCTTTCTAATCATCTTAACGATGTTCTTTCATGGCGGCATTATCCCGAACTATTTGGTTGTAAACAATTTGGGCTTGCTCGATTCGATGTGGTCAATCCTGCTGCCTCCGGCGATTAATGTATGGTATATGATCATGATGCGCACCTTTTTCTCAGGAATTCCTAATGAGCTTCATGAATCCGCTTTCATTGATGGAGCTAATGATGTGCACATTTTCCTGCGTATCGTATTACCGCTCTCGATGCCTGTATTGGCTACCATGACGATGTTTTATGCAGTGTGGCATTGGAACAGCTTCTTCCCGGCGATGATCTATCTCAATGATCAAAAGCTGTTTCCGGTACAAATCATTATGCGCAAAATTGTTGTAGCAGGACAGATGGGCAATCAGAGCATGGCCGCCAGTGGCTCGGAAATGACTGTTCTGGTCTCTGCAGAGAACATCAAATATGCTGTCATTATTATTACGATCTTTCCAATATTGGCCATCTATCCGTTTATCCAGAAATATTTTGTAAAAGGGGTTATGGTGGGGTCTTTAAAGGGATAACGATGCTTCAATTGCGATTGGAAAAATAGGAAACGGAGTGAAATATATGGCCGCTAAACAGAAAAAAGTGATCTCCTTAATTTCAAGCATGGTGTTAACCGGGGCCGCGTTAATAGGCTGCAGCACGCAAGGTACGCCCCCCGCAGGGTCGCAAAAAGCGGAAGGACCCGGACAGAAAAGTGCCGAAACCAAAACTCCGAGCGGCGGCAAGCTGTTCGACCAGCCCATGACCTTAAAGGTTATGCTGCCCGATGGTGCGTCCCAGCCTATCGTAACAGATTCTCCTGCTATACAAGAAATATTCAAGAAGACGAATGTCAAAATCGAGCTTCAGCCTTCCCCTGACACGAATTATGCGGAAAAGGTGCAAACCTTGCTCGCAACCAATAATATTCCGGAAATTATCCGTATTCCCAAAACGAATTTCTTAGACGCGGCTCCTTTGGCTAAAGCGGGTATGTTTGTTGCTGTCACAGACTATTTGGACGTTGCTCCCAACTTTAAGAAGGTGATGGAGCAAAATCCCGAGATCAAAAAATTGATGGTGGATGGAAAGCTGTACGGATTCCCGGTTATGGGGAAATGGAAGGTGCGTTACGGTCAACTGCCTCTCATCCGTGATGACCTGCTTAAAAAGCTTAATTTGCAGGCTCCTACTACATTCGAAGAGCTGTACCAAGTGCTGAAAAAATTTAAGGAAGCCTATCCCGAAACTTATCCTATTACTTTCCGGAATGGAATTGCGAACTTTTTACCTTATATGGCTTATACGCTTGGCTCAGGGTATCCGACTTACTATGATCCGGACGTTAACGGAGGCAAGTATGTATACGGGCCGGCTCACTCCGCTGATTTCAAACCGGTGTTGACCTATTTGAACAAGCTGTACAGCGAGAAGCTGCTGGATCCGGATTATGCGGTGAATACAGGTCAAACATGGCAGGAGAAATTAAGCTCCGGAAAGTCTCTATTCTACTATGATAACAATACCTTTGGGCTCACTTTTACTAAGGCTCTGCAGGCCAAAGATCCTCAGGCTAAATTCGAGCAAATCCGCATTCTGAAAAACGATAAAGGGCAGACGCGAAACTACGAGTATCCGAAGGATTGGTGGCATATGTTTGCTATCAGCTCCAAAGTGAAGGATCCGAAGGCCGTTGTGAAATTTATGGACTGGATGTACAGCGATGAGGGAGTTATGGTAACCAACTTCGGCATAGAAGGCGAGCATTACAAGATGGACAACGGCAAGCCTGTCGTTCTGGACAGTGTCCTGCAAAAATTTACGGATAAAAAAGACCCGTTCCATGCCATGCAGTCAGCTCTGGGTACCGGATTGTTAGCTTTTGCAACCTATGTGGACGAAAAACCGCTGATTGCTATTTCGCCGCCGGAATTGGATAAATGGAGTAAATTGATGGATCAGGATAAGGGATATTTTCAAAATATAATGGATCCGCCTTTTAACAAAGAAGAGATGGATAAATTGAAGCAGCTGAAAACTCAGGTGGATACACTGGTTCAGCAGGAAATGGATAAGTTCATCATGGGCACAAGAAAGCTCAGTGAATATGATGATTTTGCCAAGCAGCTGGAAAGCAAGGGCGCTTTGGAAATTGAGAAAATTTACAATGATGCCAACGCACGATTGAAATAAATAGGGAGAAGAGATGAGACCGGATGATTATCGATCATATTAACAATGCTTCGCTGTATTACGGGTTGAACGGGAAATTTGCTGCAGCGTTTCAATATTTACAAGAGCATGCGCTGAATGAAATGGATCCCGGTAAATACGAGATTCAAGGCTCTGAGTTATTTCTTATGATTCAGAGCTACGACACGAGAAGACAGGAGGAGGGCTTCTGGGAAGCGCATCGCAGTTATATCGATATCCAGATTATGCTTGAAGGTACGGAGAGGATGGGATATGCCTATGCTGGTCACTTGGTTACTACAGAAGACCATCTGGACGAGAAGGACTACAAGGTACTGGAGGGCGACGGAGACTTCGTGGATGTTAAGGAGCATTGCTTTGTAATCTTTTATCCCGATGATGCCCACATGCCTTGTCTGGCTGCCGCTTACGGTTCGGCTCCTGTAAAAAAAGCAGTTTTTAAAGTGAAAATTTAATGCTAAAAGTTCAATGGCTGACTTTTGGAATAGCCCTTATAAGGAGATGAAAGGATGAACAGCACTGAATTATTGGCCCATCTGAAAGACGGGGGCAGAGCTTACGGGACGTTGATAATATCAACGTCTCCCCGTTGGCCGGCTGAGGTGAAGAAGCTGGGCTTGGATTTCGTGTTTCTGGATACCGAGCATATGTCCATGGACAGGGATCAGCTTTCCTGGATGTGCCGTACGTATGGAGCCCTCGGAATGGCACCGATCGTCCGGATTCCGTATCCGGATCCCCATCAAGCAACCATCGCGTTGGATGCCGGTGCCGAGGGTATTGTAGCACCTTATGTAGAAACGGTGGAGCAAGTACAGGCTTTGCGAGGGGCAGTGAAAATGAGGCCGCTTAAAGGTCGGAAGCTGCAGAACATTTTGGACGGTACAGAAGCAGCTGAGCCGGTTCTCGCTGAATATTTAGAAGAATACAACCGTAAGCATATATTGATCGTGAACATAGAAAGCCAGCCTGCATTGGATGTACTTGACGATATTCTTGCAGTTCCTGGGCTGGACGCCGTACTTATCGGTCCGCATGATCTTTCCTGCAGCCTTGGCGTACCAGAGCAGTACCGGCATCCTGTGTTCGTGCAGGCAGTGGAAACGATTATTAAGAAAGCCCGTGCAGCTGGTGTTGCCGCAGGCATCCATTATTTTTTCGGAGTCGATCAGGAGATCGGATGGGGCAAGGATGGGATGAATCTGTTCATTCATGCTTCTGATATGACGGCTTTTATGGAGAGTATGTCCCGTGATTTGTTGACGATCAAAGAAGGACTCGGGGATAAAACAATGGATACCACTAACAGAATCCATATATAAACCTTAACTTATAAAAGGATAGCAGGAGGATGCGAAATGAAACCGGATCAAGAGGCAGTTAAAATAAGATTGGATACATGGGACTTTTCGGATGCTGTACTTTTAGTGCCGGAAGGGCTTGAGGGTGCAGAGGCTAAAGCAATAACCATGTTAATTGAAGAAACGGAGAAAAGAACTGGGATTGCTTTAGCTGTGACGCATGAATTGCCTGCTGACAATCAACCTGTTATTGTTGCAGGGACGGAAGCTTCCTTACAGGATATGGTTAAGGACTATTCGGTAGAGCTTGAGAAATTGTCCCTTCCAGGGAAAGAAGGGTACAGGCTGCTTGGATTTAAGGACGAAAGAAGGGTCGTACTGATCGTGGGCGCAGATTCGAGGGGGATGCTTTATGGGATTGGCAAATTTCTGCGTAAATCAAGCTTGACGAAGCAGTCGCTGCAGGTACCTGCGAACCTATCCATATCCAGTACACCACGTCAATCCTGCAGAGGTCATCAGCTGGGCTATCGTCCCAAAACGAATGCTTATGATGCTTGGTCATCAGCCCAATTTGAACAATATATTCGGGAATTAGCGATATTCGGCGCAAACAGCATCGAAATAATGCCTCCCAGGACGGATGACGATGCGACCGGACCACTAATGCAGGAGGACCCATTGAAAATGATGATCCGCTTATCGGAAATCATCGATTCTTACGGTCTCGACACCTGGGTATGGTATCCTAACATGGCTGAGAATTATGCGGATCCGGCAACGATTCGTGAGGAGCTGCTGGAACGTGAGGAGATTTTCAGCAAGGTTCCCCATATTCATGCTGTGTTTATTCCGGGGAGTGACCCGGGGGAGCTCGAGCCGGATCTCTTGTTCGAATGGGCTGCACAAGTAGCGGAGCTGCTTCAGAAATATCATCCTGAAGCCAAGTTATGGATTTCGCCCCAGGTGATGTCGCATGAACCAGCGAAATGGCTGGAAGGCTTCCTTGCTAACGTGGACAAAGAACCGGAATGGTTGGGAGGATTAGTTTTCGGTCCTCATGTGGATATTACATTGCCGGATTTGCGCCGTCGCATTCCGGACAAATATCCAATACGCCGCTATGAAGATATTACTCATAATTTCCATTGTCAATATCCTGTTGTCAATTGGGATTTGGCGTTTGCGCTAACTTTGGGGAGAGAGAGTATTAATCCGCGCCCACTGGCGGAGAAGCATATTCATAACCTGCTCGAATCCTATGCTATTGGTAATATTTCATATTCCGAAGGCATTAACGATGATGTGAATAAATTTATATGGAGTGATCAGGACTGGGATTCGAAGACGGAGGCTGTAGAAACATTACGCGATTTTGCCCGCTTCTTTATATCGGATGCGTACACAGAGGGGATTGCACAAGGCTTGCTAGCTCTGGAGAAAAACTGGGAGGGTCCATTAGCGGTCAATGAAGGTGTAGATCAAACTTTAAATCAATGGCGGATGATGGAGCAGTCGGCTCCTCCGGAAGTTTTGAACAATTACCGTTTCCAAATGGGGCTTCTCCGCGCTTATTATGATGCTTACATAAAACGCCGGCTAATCTACGAAACGGAGCTGGAGTTGGAGGCGATGGATGCATTGAAATCGGCTCCTTCTCTAGGCGCAATTGTTGCGCTGGAACAGGCGGAAGCTGCCTTATTACGCGCGAAGACCCATCCTGTCGCCGAGTCCTATCGGCAGCGCTGCTGGGAACTGGCTGACGAGCTGTTCAAAAACATCGGAGCACAGTTATCCGTAATCAAGCATCAGGCAATAGCCTTAGGCCGCGGTGCGTTTATGGATGCTATCGATTTTCCGCTGAATGATTCGAGATGGCTATCTGCTCAAAATGCTATTATCCGGGAAATGGATAACGAACAGTATAGGCTGAATGCTATTGATCAAATTGTGAATCGTACCAATCCGGGGCCTGGCGGTTATTATGACAATTTAGGCTCCTATAAGGGATGGCAGAGGGTCGATAAGGGCAAAGGCTGGGAGAATGATCCGGGCTATCTCGAATCCCCGCGAATGGCTCCTGGAATTTATTTGCTGCAAACCGAACGGGAGATCGATAAGAGCGCTATTCCTCCGATAGCATCAACACGCCATGTCAATACGTTGGCCGATACACAGTTGACGCTTCAATATGACCACCTGGATCCTGGATCATCTTACACTGTGAAGGTTACTTACGTTGGGGATACCGCAAGTGAATTATCGCGGGATTACAAGGTAACGCTTAGCGCACAAGCTGGAAGCGCCTTACACGAAAATGTGCTGGTCAAACAAGGCGAGTGCACGCAAATTGAATCGCCAATTCCTCAGGAGGCTTTTGCTGATGGGAAGCTTAAGCTAACTTTTAAAAGAGTCAGCGGTTTCAAACGTTTGAATGTGTCCGAGATCTGGATTATCCGTAATGGGGCATCATGAATACCGAGTGCATAATAGTGTCGTACCTGAAGAGTTCAATGCTACAGGGTATTCATAAAAACTAGGAGGTAACACATGAGTACAACTCTCGTCCTTTATGAGGATGGGAGTTTTTTTGTTAAGCCTTCTTGAAACTATCACAGTAGTCTGGTTGGGAAATGAGTCAAAAACACTAACTGTATTTTTATTTCCAAAATATGCAATACCGGATATAATCATTTGAAAGGGCCAAGGGATAGCAATAATCCAAAAAAATCGATTGAGGGGTGGCTTCATAATGGTTAATAATGTTAATCTTATTGAATTTGTAAAGCCTTTTTACGAAAAAAAGGATATTATGCATGACTTGTCTCATATTGATAGAATGATAAACTCCGCCCAACGTCTGTTAATGCATTACCCTGAAATAACGGATCATGAATTAATCAAGTATGGTTGTTATTTTCATGGTTTTATTTATTTGGAGGAGCAGTTGATTAGAGATTATTTATACCAGCAAGGGTTAAAGGAGCCTTATGTAGAGAAAATTATCCGGATTTCCTGGGAATCCCAGAAGGATGAGGTTCCCGAATCATTGGAAGGCAAATTATTGCATGATGCTCATATGATTGAAGGCGGCAAAACGTATTTAATCGTCAAATCCTTATGTACAGGTACTGCCAGAGGCCAAAGCTTAGAGCAAACACTGGAATATTTTGAAACCAACGTTCTCGGAAAAGGTGCATGCTATCTGCCTGAAGCTCAGCCTCTATACAAGGAAATGCAGCAATTTGCGAGGGATTTCATTAACGATTTACGGCAAGGACTACATGGAGTATAGTGGGTACTTGATCCCAATTAATTTCAAAACGGAAAGAGTGATCGGGTTTGCTTAAATTATTTTTTTCTTACTACCGACCTTATAAGAAGCTGTTTTTTTTGGATTTTACATGTGCTGTTGTTGCCGGTCTTCTGGAGCTGGGATTTCCGCTTGCTGTTCACCAATTTGTTGACAAGCTGCTGCCGAGTAAAGACTGGTCGTTAATAATGTGGGCTTGCGCGGGGCTGCTTGCGGTTTATATTTTGAATACCGTGCTGCAGTTTGTTGTAACTTATTGGGGACATATGCTGGGTATAAATATCGAGACGGATATGCGCAAGAAATTGTTCGAGCATATTCAGAAGCTATCGTTCCGTTTCTTCGATAATAATAAAACCGGTCATTTGATTTCCAGAATCACCAATGACCTGAATGAAATTGGGGAAATTGCTCATCATGGACCCGAAGATATTTTTATTGCGATTATGACTTTGGTTGGCGCTTTTATCCTAATGCTCTTTATTAATTGGAAGCTGGCTATCCTTACGTTCCTGATCATTCCGTTTATGGCTTGGCTGGCGATTTTCTTCAGTCGCAAAATGACGACGACTTACCGCCGTTTGTTCGGGGATGTTGCTGATTTTAATGCGCGTGTTGAGGATAATGTTGGAGGGATTCGCGTTGTGCAATCTTTTGCCAATGAAGAATATGAGAAGGAATTGTTTGCGATCAACAACAAGCGGTTTCGCGAAACAAAGCTGCTTGCCTATAAAATTATGGCTAAAAGCATGTCCGTCAGTTATATGATGATGCGCTTGGTATCGATGTTCGTCATGATTTGTGGGACATGGTTTGTTATTCAGGGCGAGCTGAGCTATGGTGGTTTTGTTGGGTTCCTGCTTTTGTCCAATGTTTTCTTCCGTCCGATTGAGAAAATTAATGCCGTTATTGAGAGTTATCCCAAAGGTATTGCAGGCTTCAAAAGATATGTGGAGATCCTTCATACAGAACCGGATGTGTCTGATGCTCCGAATGCAATCGAAGTCAAGAAATTAAACGGGGATATTCGGTTCAACTCGGTTACTTTTGGCTATGAAGCCGATAAGAAAATTATAAGCAATATTGATCTTTCCATTCGAGCTGGAGAAACGGTTGCTTTCGTAGGGCCGTCGGGTGCGGGTAAAACTACGATATGCAGCTTGCTGCCGCGCTTTTATGAAGTCAACAGCGGAAGCATTCTGATAGATGGCATTGATATTCGAAACATGACTTTAACCTCACTGCGCAGACAGATTGGCATCGTCCAGCAGGATGTTTTTCTATTCTCAGGTACCATTAAAGAAAATATCTCCTATGGCAAGCTGGATGCATCCGACGCAGAAATCTGGGACGCAGCTAAAAGAGCACAATTGGAGGATTTCATTAAACAGCAGCCTCAAGGAATGGAAACGGTTATAGGAGAGCGTGGGGTCAAGCTGTCAGGAGGTCAAAAGCAGCGTCTCGCGATAGCACGGATGTTTCTGAAAAATCCGCCGATATTAATTTTGGACGAAGCAACTTCAGCGCTTGATACAGAGACAGAAGCAGCGATTCAACAATCGCTCGCCCAGCTTTCAACTGGCAGAACTACCCTAGTTATTGCACATAGACTTGCAACTATTAAGAATGCAGACCGGATAGTAGTTGTTACGGAAAAAGGAGTTACCGAGCAGGGCAGGCATCAGGAGCTTATTGCAGCAGGCGGAGTGTACAGTCGGCTTCACAAAGCCCAATTTGGGTCCTGATGAACGGAATTATATAATTTGTTAAACTGTTGCAAAGTGCCTTCATTTTGGAGGTGCTTTTATTTTTGTAATCAAAACTTTATAATGAGTGTATCAAAATGCAACGAGGTATAAATGATGAAAATACATGCATTAGTAATAGCGCCCTATAAGGGTTTAATCGAACTTACATCAAGCTTGAAGGAAGAGTTGCAAGATTTCCGGATATCCATGTTGCAAGGGGATCTATCCGAGGTGCTGCCGATGGTCACGCAGATTGAAGAGGGAAAATATGATGTAATTATTAGCCGCGGTGGAACTGCAAGGCTTTTGCGCCAGCATGTCAGCATTCCGGTTATTGATATTCAAGTCTCTGGTTATGATATTATGCGGATTATTACGTTGGTAAAGGATACCCAATCCAAAGTGGAAATGATCGGATTTCCTAACATTATCGATGGATTTATTGCTGTATCGCGTATTATGGATATCCAGATTCAGCATACCGTTATCGAACATGAGAATGAAGCAGGAAGAGCGTTGGTTAAAGCTAAGGAAACAGGCGTCAGCATGGTGCTGGGAGATACGATAACAGTAAGAATGGCGCAGGAGCTTGGTCTTGAAGGTGTGCTCATCACTTCGGGAAAGGAATCTGTGCTGGAGGCTTTCGCACAAGCCCGGTATATGCAGACCATCGTCAAAAGGTACCAGCAGAAATGTTCGCTGTATGAACAACTGCTGAATAATCTGGACACAGGCTTTGCTGTTTTTGACGAAAATAACATGTTTCAATATGGAAATAATACGTTCTTCTCGCAATGGGGCATATCCCCGGAACATTCAAAAGGAGAGCTTCGCGAACAAAATCCTAACATCACTCGTTTACTCGATTGTTTGAAACAAGGAGTAGTGTTTGATGAGGTTATTACGATTTGCGAACCTTTACAGCCTTTTGTATTGAGTGCGGGTCCGTCTACGACAGAATCAGGGCCGGGTTTTTACATGAAAACGAACTCTCGTCCTTCAATGGATAGTGAACTGAAAGTAAGCTTTTCTATGGGGGACATGCTTAGTTATCCGCTTCTTTTATCACGTGACAATGCTGCAAACACTAGCTCTGAGGGAATAGGCAAAGAACATGGCGATTTTCCAATAGCCTTATATGGTGAGAAAGGCACAGGCAAACGGCTGTGGAGTTTAACTCGGATACAAAGCGATCAGCCGGTTAGAAACAAGCTTTTCATTGAAATAGAGCTGTTGAAATCGGGCAAGCGCTCTGTGGAGGGACTTCAAAATATATTGATGCAGGTGGACGAATCGATTGTACTGTACTTGAATGGGATAGAAAACATCGAGCTTGTTCATCAAAAATCGTTAGCAGCGTGGATAATGGCTTCACAGGCCCAAGTAATCTTGTCCTTCGCACAGAATCCGGCCGTCTTATTAGGTGAGGGAAGCTTGGAACCAGCCCTGTATGAGATTATTAAAGACAAAGCTTTATTCTTTCCCCCACTTCGTGAAAGGAGCGAGGATCTGGAGACGCTGATCCGGTCCTTTATAGCTAAATCAAATGAGACGACTGGCAAGCAGATTGTAGGCATGAGGACTTCTGTGTTGAATGCGCTGCTACAGCAGCCTTGGACAGGCAATCTCATTGAGCTTAAAGAAACGATAGATTGGCTCGTTCAAATCTCAGATGGAGATTTTATTGAGGAGGAAGCTTTACATCTATTGGCAGCTCAGAAAATTAAACCTGTTGTTAATGGTACGGATACACAAGAGAATAGCAATAAAATCAATCTTAATCAAACACTTGAGGAGATAGAGCGGGATATTATTCTAGTTATTATGGAGGAAGAGGAGATGAATCAATCCAAAGCAGCAAAGCGTCTCGGGATTAACCGGTCAACTTTATGGCGGAAGCTGAAACAAACTGAAAGTTAAAGCTAGCAATTTTATGAAATGGATCACTTAATTATGCAACACACATCACTAAGTTATTACATTAAAAATTAACTGTTGCAAAATAATATATAATATACTACATTTTAGAGGGAGTAATGAAAAACAAGTGAGTTTTGAGGTGATGTGTTGAAAATTGCAATAATTGCCGATGATTTGACAGGAGCCAATGATACGGGAGTGCAATTGGCGCGCCGTGGTTTGAAGACATCTGTACTACTCAAGTTGGATGAGACCGCGGCAATAAGTGATGCTGGGTTAGAAGCGATTGTTATTGATACAGATAGCAGAGCCGCTAGTCAAGAAGAAGCTTACAATGAGGTCCGAGCAGCTTCTGAGTATATCAGGCGTCGTGGTTGTAAAATTATTTATAAAAAAATGGATTCAACGCTAAGAGGTAATATTGGTGCAGAGCTTAATGCTGTTTATGATGCACTTGCCCCTGATTTGATCATTATTGCACCGGCCTTTCCACAAAGCGGTCGATTGGTTAGAGAGGGCATCCTTTATGTGAATGGTAAACCTGTTCATGAAACAGCTGCAGGAAGGGATCCAAAAACACCAGTGAGCGAATCCCATATCCCGACGCTGCTCGATTCACAAACAGGCCGGGCAATTGGACTTGTCGATTACAAGGATATAGCTAAAGGCAGCGACCATATGCAGCAGAAGCTCAGTCTATTTTATGACCAGCAAATTCGTTATGTAGTATTCGACACCACTTCAGATGCGGATTTGAAAGCTATCGCGAATTGTTTAGAGCAAACCCGTTATCATGTAGTTTGGGCCGGGTCTGCCGGCTTAGCCAATTATGTGCCGTTCCTCAAGGCAGAGGTCCCTTCAATGAGTATTGACCAAAATGATGAGCTTGCTGCGAATCCGAATCATTCGGTACTACTGGTTGTCGGCAGCGTGAACGAACAGTCCAGAAAGCAGCTGAATTTCCTGTTGGAACATCATGATTCCATTAAGGCGGTCGAGCTTCAATCCCATACTGCGGTTGAAGGAAGCGCGAAGAAAGAGATGGAGGTTGCGCGAATCTGTGCGGAGGCGGAGCAAGCCCTGCGGGAAGGCATGGATGTGGTGCTGTTCAGCTCAGGTGATAAGGCAGACATCAATCAGGCTAATCAAGTGGGCAGAGGTTTGGGTCTGAATCCTACCGCTGTTAGTCAGCGGGTTGCGGATACATTGGGCGAAGCAGCGGTTTACCTGATGAATCACTGCCCACTGCAAGGTGTTGTTATGACTGGAGGAGATACAGCCAAGCAAGTATGCTTGCATTGGGGCGCTTTACGATTTGAATTGCTGGATGAGGTAGAAAGTGGTGTGCCCAAAGGGCTGTTGATTGGCAGCAATTCGAGCATTCATGCGATAACAAAAGCAGGCGGGTTTGGTACAGAGCAGGTGCTGCTTCATGCAATTGAACATTTACGACAGGGGGATACAATTGGATGATTAAACCGATCATTGGAATTACGATGGGAGATGGGGCGGGTGTTGGCCCTGAGATTATTGTGAAGGCGCTTCAGCATCAGTCCTTATATGATATTTGTAAGCCGGTAGTAATAGGCGACACTAAAATGATAGAGAAAGCTATTCGAATCGTCAATAGCAGTGCTATTGTTAGGGTTGTTGATAATGTTTCGGAAGCGCGATATGAGTATGGAGTCATAGAGGTAGTTGATTTGGATTTGCTGCCGACGGACTTGGTTTTCGGACAGGTACAGGCTGCGGCGGGTAATGCTGCTTTCCATTATTTGGCCAAAGCTATAGAGTTAGCCTTAGGCAATCAGATTGCTGCAATATGCACCGCTCCACTAAACAAGGAAGCACTGCATAAGGGGGGGCATCTATATCCGGGTCATACGGAGATATTGGCCAGCCTGACGGATACTGAGGATTATTCGATGATGCTGTATACACCCAATTTGAAAGTCATTCATTTGACCACTCATGTAGGTTTATTGAAGGCTATCGAAATGATCAATCCAGAAAGAACGTATAAGGTCGTAAAGCTTGCCCACGACACATTAGTCCGGGCGGGAATGTCAGCACCGCGTATCGCTGTTTGTGGTATTAACCCTCATGCAGGCGAAAATGGATTATTCGGAAATGGCGAAGAAGAAGAGAAGCTTATTCCCGGGATTAAACGCGCAGAAGCGGAAGGCATTTGTGTGACGGGACCTTATCCGGCAGATACTTTGTTCTATCGCGCTGGCCGAGGTGACTTTGATATGGTGGTGGCGTGTTATCATGATCAGGGCCATGCGCCGGTGAAGGTGCTTGGTATTGAATCAGGAGTCAACATTACCGCGGGACTTAAAGGAGGCGTTATCAGGACCTCCGTAGATCACGGTACGGCTTTTGATATAGCAGGTCTCAATAAAGCGGATGAACAAAGCTTGTTAACTGCGATTCGGGTGGCGGCCGAGATGGCACCTAAACCAAGTGTGGACAAACCGCTTCTAGGATAACGGGGTGAAACAATGAAAACGTATCAATTTCAGACGGCTGGAAAAGTTGTTGTGGGCAGCCACTCATCGCAGCAGACAGTATCTTATGTAAGGGAAACTATCGGTACCGTTAAGTCTGCATTCATTATTTCCCAGCCTTCTATTCTGAAATCAGGCTTTTTGGACAACTTGGTACATGACTTGAAGCAGGCGGGCATTGGCTCTCAATTGTTTACAAGCATAAAGCCTGAGCCGACAGAGGCACAATTAACTGGGATTTATAATCAATTTTCTGAAGAAAGCTTCGACGTATTGATTGGGGTTGGCGGGGGCAGCGTGCTGGATGCAACTAAACTGCTTTCCGTAATGTTCACAAACTCAAGTGGAATTCGCGATATGTTAGGGGCAGATTTGGTTGGTCAAGCCGGTATTCCGATGGTGCTCATTCCTACGACCTCGGGCACAGGCTCCGAGGTTACACCGAACGCCATTGTCACGCTTCCGGAGGAAGAGTTGAAGCTGGCGGTGGTCAGCAGACATCTGTATCCGCAGCTTGTGCTTTTGGATCCCGTGCTGACATTAAGTTTGCCGCCCTCGATCACTGCTGCTACCGGAATGGATGCTTATACGCATGCACTTGAATCCTATATCTCGAATAAAGCTAATCCGATTAGCGATATGTTCGCTCTTGAGTCTATTCGTCTTATTTCTGAGAGTTTGGTGCAGGCTTATGAGAATGGCCATTCACTTGTGGCCCGTGAAAGCATGCTGCTAGGCTCCATGTATGGAGGGATGGCGTTAGCCTCCTCGGGAACTGCAGCAGTGCATGCACTTGCATACCCATTGGGCGGCAAGTTCGGGATCACTCATGGAGTGGCCAACTCCATGCTGTTAACACATGTTATGGAATACAATATGGATTCCATTCAAGACCGTCTGGCAGTTGTTGCTTCAGCAATGAAACTGCCTGAGGCTTTGGAGCCGTCGAGCTCCAGGGCGGCGGAAGCGGTTGTTGCGCGTATCGCCGAATGGACGCGTGTGCTTAATATCCCGCAAAATTTGCGGGATTACGGAGTGCAAGAGGAGCATATCGATTCTCTGACACTCGCTGCGTCTAAAGTGACTCGTCTTTTAAATAATAATCCCAAGCCTCTTGGACTGGATGATATTAGTGGGCTGTATCGCAAATTATTGGCTGCTCCTTGCTGAGATAATAACCGTCACGCATGTAAGGTACGATAACTGAGTCGGGTTTGGGCGGCCTTTGGAGCGCTATAAGGCGCTCGGGATTTGCGCGCGCTGGAAAGGCTGGAAGCGGATTTCTGGTTTCTGTTGTTGAATTGAATAATATCATTTTTATAGTAAATAAATGGCAGGAACCCATGTGGAACTGGTTATCACATTTAAGAAATAGTGCCGACAGTCCTTTTTGATCAGCAAGCTTTGATATCTTGGGGGTAAGCCCTTGCTTACTCCCTTCATAACTTTTTCTCGACATCACACGAGAACTGAGTCACCGGTTACTCGTGACATTAAACGTTCTAAAGCTACTCTCAAACTTAAATCCATAACTCAAGCTCCAATTCAATCTAAACTCTAATCCAAACTCAAACATACTCAAACATACTCAAAATCCAAAACTCAAGCCCCATACACAAATCCAATTTTAAATTCCAAAACTCAAACCCCCAAACACAAATCCAATTCAAATTCCAAAACTCAAACCCCAAACACAAATCCAATTCAAATTCCAAAACTCAAGCCCCAAACACAAATCCAAATTCAATCTAAATTCAAATTCAAATTCAAACCCAACCCAACCCAACCCAACCCAACCCAACTATTCCAACCTCAAACCCCAACCGGGTGATTGACGGGACTGAAAAAAAGGATTAGCTGGAATTTCTCAGGCTGTCGAGAAAGTCTCGGCAGTCTTTTTTTTCTTTAATATAATTCACTAATTCACCGCGTTAATTTGATATAATATAGTAAATAAGTTGGAAAGTGGTGA